>NZ_FMIF01000025.1:0-82916 GCF_900095615.1 Sporanaerobacter sp. PP17-6a
TTTTGACTTCCGCCTTGTAATACCCATATATTTTTTCCCTTTTCCTCCACGGCTTTTAAGGTATCATGGAGAAGGTTAGCTTCCAATTTATCTGTAAAGCCTCCATTTCCAAATACCGGTGTAGGAAGAACAAGGATTATATTTTTCTCCTGGGAATTTTCCAGATCATTTTTTAACCATAGCCACTGCTCTGAATTTGAAGCTCTGAGACCTCCCTTGGAACTATCGGCCTTTATTATAAGCAAATTATTAAGCTTATAAGGCTTGTACCCGGAAGACACATTTATAATATTGGAATTCTTTAAACCATTTTGGAATTCCTGAGTAGTTCCTCCAAGATATATTCCTGTATTGAAATTATTCATTTTTCCTTTTATTTTATCCGTTGCAGCATATCCTACCAATTCATTTAATTTTTGTGGCACGGCAGTTATCCCTAAAGTATAACCGTTCGCTTCTTTTTTCACAGCTACATTTTTATCATCCTTTAAAGTGCTGGAGGCAGGTAGTACCAAGCTTCCGCTTTGAGAAGGGGGATATACAGCAGACAATCCGTCAAGGAGAATTTCTCCTGAGTATTTAGTAGGACTGTCGACCTCGACTATATAGATTTTCTTGAGAGTAACAGGATATTCTATTCCTTGAGGAATATCGGCAGTTACATATTGCCATCCGGACCAATCAATACTTTTTGAAAAATCTATATTAATTGATTTTCCGGTTTTATCTACGATATTTCCTCTCAGCCAACCTCCGTTTTCGTCTCCGTAAACCCATAAACCTAATTTACTGGGGGTTCCATCTAACACACGTCCATTTCCTCCGTTCTGGATGAAATTAACATAGGCTGCTCTTGTATTTTCTCCCAGAGTAAAATCGTATTGAAGGCTCAGGCTTTTATTACCTTCCTTGGCCTCATCTGAAGAAGCAATACTTCCTTTTGTAGTTTCAGGAGAAGTAGATGAAGAGAAGTTCTCCATATTGTCAAAGGACTCAACCAATACTCCTTTTCCTCCTATGGAAACCAGTATGTTTTCAACTCCCTCTCCTAATTTAGCGGTTATTGCTCCTTTTCCGCCGTTACTGTTGCTGTAAAAGATTCCTTTTTCCACATAGCCTATATTTCCTATAACGGTGAAGTTTAAATCTTCCGGATATATAATAGCCTTATAACCATCTTTGTCCTTCCCATGAAATACGCTTAAATTCTTTTGGCTGTTGATATCAAGAGAGAAACTGGTTAAATCCGTGGTAATATCCATTACTTTTCCCAGAACTTTTATATCATAGGTCCCTGTAATTCCATTGTAACTGGCAGTTACCTTTCCGGTTCCGGAAGAATTAGCCTTAAGGACATTTCCGTTAAAGGTTCCGTCAATTCCTGACACGGTATACTTGACTAACGACTGGTCAATTGCAATAGGATTGTAATACTGATCATAACCCTTTACCGAGAATTTTCTGGTGGTTTCCGGGAACATATTGGAATCATCAGTAGTTACAGTTAAATAAGCTAAGGTTCCCTGAGGAGGATTCGAGAATACACCAACTCCGTCTACAACTTTTCTTTCAGTACCGTCTGAAGGTTTATTTACAACTGTTGGGGTTTGTTCATCTAAGGCTCTTACGGCCATAGTGGTTGACCCGCCTCCATCAAGGACTAATGCATTATAAGCACCTAAATCCTTCATTATTTGAGAGAATACCTCTTGGGACACTCCCTTAAAGGAAGTGTCTCTTCCGTCAATTGTTACCATAAGAAGTTCATTTCCATCTTGAGTTATACCCAATCCTGTTCTTGGGTTGTCCCCCTTGATATTAAGATTGGAGTTTATAGTTTTTCCATTTTCAACTATTCTGCTTCCGCCGCCTATGGCAAATTTTATTTTATCCAAATCAAGATCCGTATAATCAGGTACTGCGGAAAGTTTAAGTTCAACGGTATCTCCTACATGGAAATTATTTAAAAGGGTATCTTTGACTCTTCCCCTTCCTGTAAGTATGTATCCATCTTCAGGAATGTTCACAGCTTCTTGACCTACACGCACATCTGTTACAACGTCATTTTCCACTACTACCTCTATCATATCGTTAAATAATTTGTTTCCTATGGACTTTTGGCCCCAATGCCTATTATAAAGCATTATCTCCTCATATTTTTCACTGGCTTTGTTGACAGCAGATAATATGACTTCCGAGTTTGTTGCAGAAGAAACCGCTGCAAGTTTTTTATTGAAGTAATTAAGAGAAGGATTATTGTTCTCATCTAATACAAAAGCCGGAAGAGCATAATCTTTACTCATAGGCGAAGAAATCATGTCTCCGTCATTAATTAATGCTCCGAGAGAGTGAGGAATAGGATTATATTCGAAGAAATCTCCGTTTATTCCTCCTAGGGCCCCTGAATCTTTTACCATAGTACTTACTTTTTCTCTATTTGAAATTCCCTTTTTACTGAATAAGCCTTTGACTTCAGTATACTCATCTTTTAAATTAACCCTGAGAACATTTATATTCCACCATCCTTTAGTAGTAAATTTAAGGATGTTGCTGTATTCTACTCCGCTGGAGAGATGTTTCGAATTTTTTGTTTCATATATTACAGTAGGCATAACAGGATTAGTAGCTACAGTAAAAGCTGGGGAAGCTGCGGATAATATTGAAACGAGTACTAAGAGTAATATAAAAGATTTTTTAATTTCTTTTTTCATTAATGTCACCTCACTTGTTTTTTATTAATATTTACTTAAGGGAACCCCCTAAAAATATTATATAATTTAAATATCTCAAATTGATTACAAAATCATTACAATCATTTGACAAAGGAAAAAAATAACGAACAAAAAGAATTATATCTCCTTGTTCGCCATCAGTCGGGGTGGAGGGATTCGAACCCCCGGCCCCATGGTCCCAAACCACGTGCGCTACCAAGCTGCGCTACACCCCGTAACTATTATAGTATAATGTATCTTACGATTTCGTGCAACGTGACAAAATAAGTTAAATGGGAGATTTATTCATTTATAGATTAAGTATCCTTGAGAAATCAGCATTTTTCTCACTGTATCTATTGATTTGAAAGGGAAGTAAGAAATTATATTATGATGTTCAATTATATGAACAGAAATTCTTTCTAATCATATTCTATATTAAATCAATTAAATATATAAGGGGGAAAATTGTATGAAACAAATGGGTGGTAATGAGATAATACATGGAGGATATGCGGACCCGTCTCCATATCCGGAAATTAAAGTTCTGGGAGAAAATAAACTCTATGCGGAGATTCTGATGGATGACTATGCAGGAGGGGTTAGTGAATTTACAGCAATAAATCAGTACTTATATCATTATTTTATTTCCAACAAAGAAGCGGAAGAAGTCGCTAATATGTGGGAACGTATATCTATCACGGAAATGCATCATATGGAGATGTTAGCAGAAACCATTTTACTGTTGGGAGGCAATCCTATATACAGAGGGAGCCAAAATACAAATTGCTGTTGTTGGAATGCGGGATATGTATATTATGGATGTAACTTATGTGGCCGGCTTCATGCGGATCTTATGTCTGAATACGAAGCAATTCGAAACTATGAGAGACATATCAAAGAGATTAATGACCCTTATGTTCAGGCGATTTTGGCGAGAATTATTTTGGATGAAAAAGTTCATATTGAACATTTTAATAAGGCTATTGGAAAGTATTGCGGCTGGTAATTGAGCATTGATATTTTTTATTGACGAATCATTTTAGCAGTGTTATAATTTAGTCAAGTTCTTATATTGGAAATAATTGAATAAAAATCTTGAACCTTATCAAGAGTGGTGGAGGGAATGGGCCCTATGAAACCCGGCAACCTGAAATGTGTACTTACTTCAATGGTGCTAAATCCCACAGAAATGTTGTTCTGAAAGATGAGGTGCATTTGTTGCCTTTTCTTCGGAAGAGGTTTTTTTATTTAAAAAAACAGAAAATCAAGGAGGCATTTGTATGAAAAGATGGTTGTTTACTTCGGAATCCGTAACAGAGGGACATCCTGATAAAATCTGCGATCAGATATCGGATGCCATATTGGATGCTATATTAGAAAAGGATCCGGAGGCAAGAGTTGCTTGTGAAACAAGTGTTACTACAGGACTTATACTGGTGGTTGGTGAAATATCCACAAAATGTTATGTAGATATACCTAAGGTTGTAAGAAAGACTGTTAAGGAAATAGGATATACCAGAGCAAAATATGGTTTTGATGCGGATACATGTGCGGTAATTACTTCAATTAATGAGCAGTCCCCCGACATAGCTATTGGTGTAAATAAAGCATTGGAGCAGAGAGAATTGAGTGAAGATGAATTAGACAGTATCGGTGCCGGTGATCAGGGAATGATGTTTGGATTTGCCTGCAATGAAACGCCGGAACTAATGCCTCTGCCTATATCTTTGGCTCACAAGTTATCAAAGAGATTGGCGGAAGTCAGAAAAAATCATACGCTTCCCTATTTGAGGCCAGACGGGAAGACTCAGGTAACTATTGAATATGAAGACGGAAAGCCCGTAAGAGTTGAAAATGTTGTAGTGTCCGCTCAGCATTGTTCAGATATTGATTTACCAACTATCAGAAAGGATATAATAGAAAATGTTATAAGTAAGATAATACCCTTAAATATGATAGATGAGAATACCAAATACTATGTAAATCCTACCGGAAGGTTTGTTATCGGAGGTCCAATGGGGGATTCGGGACTTACGGGAAGAAAGATAATAGTCGATACTTACGGAGGCTATTGCAGACATGGAGGAGGGGCCTTTTCGGGTAAGGATCCTACAAAAGTAGATCGTTCTGCAGCCTATGCCGCGAGATATGTGGCAAAAAACATAGTAGCCGCAGGAATTGCGGAAAAATGTGAAGTAGGACTTGCTTATGCCATAGGAGTGGCAAGACCTCTGTCAATTTATGTGGAGACCTTTGGAACAGGAAAATTGACTGATAATGAAATTGAGAGCTTAGTTAACAAACATTTTGATTTGAGGCCTGCTGCAATCATCAGAGATTTGAATTTAAGAAGACCTATATATAGACAAGTTGCAAGCTACGGTCATTTTGGAAGGCCGGATTTGGATCTTCCTTGGGAAAGAACCGATAAAGTAGAAGAATTGAGAAAAGACGGATTTAAACTTTAATACCATTGAAAAATTTTTAAAATTTAGAAGACATGAGTTAGTTTTAAACTGATCTTATGTCTCATTTTTTATATGAAGTTAAATAATTAAATTTTACCGATATAACGGTAAGATTAATATAAATAAAACGATTTCATAATACTATAATTATAAATAGATTATAAATATAGCTAAAATGTGATACTTATCAACGAGACAATTAAAGGAGGATATAATTGGATATTTTTAAGAAGGATTATATATTTTTAGATATTGGTTTAAAAGACAAAGAAAACAGTATTGATTTTATTGCCGGTAAGGCTGTTGAACTAAGCATATCCAATGACAAAGATCAAACAAAAAAAGATTTATGGAGCAGAGAAAGGGCATTTAATACCGCCATTGATGAAACAATAGCAATACCACACACTAAGTCGGAATCAATTAACCTTCCGGCGATATTCATCATAAAGTCGAAGAACATCATTGACTGGGGCGGAAAGAATATTAAACTGATTATATCCTTTTTGACTCCTAAAGAAAATAAGGACAATATCCATTTAACCATGTTGTCTAAAATATCCAGGAAACTTGTGGATGATAAATTTAAGACTACTTTAAACGAGTCTGATGATATTAATTTAATATATGAATTAATTATGAGTGCTTTAAATTCTTAAAATTGAAAGGAGAGAATATTATGGCAAAGAAAATTATAGGCTTATGTGCTTGTCCTATGGGACTTGCCCATACTTTTATGGCTGCCGAAGCATTAGAGAAAGCGGCAAAGGAAAAAGGGTATGATGTAAAGATTGAAACTCAAGGAGCAGATGGAATTCAAAACAAGCTTACGGCAGATGATATTAAAAAAGCAGATATTATAATTCATTCTGTGGGAATAACTCCTGAAGGTATGGACAGATTTGAAGGATATGAAGTATACGAAGTGGAACTTCAGGAATTAATTAAAAATCCAAAGGGAATTTTAGAAGAAATCGAAGAAGATAAAGGATTTAAGTAATTTTTAAAAGGAAAGAAGGGAATTGAAATGACGATTAAAAAAAGAACTATCGGAGTGTCTGAGGATAAAATTGTTGGAAAGGCAAATGATTTAAATGATGGTAAGCAATCTGCTTGGACAGAAATAAGCAGACATATAATGACCGGTATATCTTATATGATACCTATATTGATTATGGGAGGACTTGTCGGAGCATTTTCACAAATTATACCTTATGTCATATTAAGGGTAGACCCTTCGTTATCCATTATAGATGCATTAAATTCAGGACAATATACCGGATTTAGCGAAATATTATTGAAATTAGCCAATGTAATGTCTACTTTTGGCTTTACGTTATTTGGATTTGCAGTTCCTATGTTTGCAGCATTTACTGCTAATTCAATAGGCGGGAAGACCGCTCTTCTTGCAGGATTTATCGGCGGATATATAGCAAATAATCCGGTTGCTAAGCTAAGCATTGTAAACGGGAAATGGGAATCGGCAGCTCCCGTTGCTTCAGGGTTTCTTGGGGGCGTTATTATAGCTTTTGCTGTCGGATATTTTGTAAAATGGCTGAACAAAAAAATAAAGGTATCACATAATTGGCTGGCATTTAAAACTACTTTTTTAGTTCCTCTATTAACGGTATTGTTTACGTTGATATTTATGGTATATATAGTAACCCCTGTTGGCGGCGCTATGAATAGTCTTATTAAGAATGTGCTTCAATCTGCAGGGAAATCGGGAGAGATGATATATGCGGTAATCCTTTCTGCTGCAACGGCTTTTGATTTGGGAGGACCTGTTAATAAGGCGGCAGGATTTGTTGCTGCCGCATTTACGATAGAAAAAACTCTTCCTATTACTGCAAGGGTTATAGCAATAGTCACTCCATCTATAGGATTGGGATTGAGTACTTTAATTGATAAAAAATTAGTCGGCAGAAGGGTATACGACAAACAATTTTATCAGGCAGGGAAGACATCTATATTTTTAGCCTTCATGGGAATTTCAGAGGGAGCAATTCCTTTTGCTTTAGAGAGACCCGGCTTTGTAATTCCTCTATATGTGATTTGTTCTGTAATAGGTTCGGTTACGGCAATTGCATTGGGAGCTGTTCAATGGTTTCCCGAATCCGCAATATGGGCTTGGCCGCTTATAGACGGAATAGTTCCGTATATAATAGGATTGGCTGTAGGATCTATTTTGATTGCCGTAATAAACGTACTGCATAGAAATAACCTGATTAAGAAAGGTAAATTAGAAGTTTTCTAATAAAACAGAAGTTATAAGGATAAGGAGGAAAAATGGAAAAATTAAAAATAGGTGTAATTCCTCATACCCATTGGGATAGAGAATGGTATTTTACGTCATCAAAATCATTCATCTATTCTCTCCACGATTTTGATGAAATTATCGGATATTTAGAACAGAATAAAGAATTTAAGTGTTTTATCTTTGACGGACAAACTTCAATAATAGAAGATTATGTTTCCGCAAGACCTGACATGGAGGCGAGAATTAAAAAACTTGTCAAAGATAATAGAATGATTATCGGACCTTGGTATACTCAACCTGACACATTAGTAGTATCAGGCGAATCCTTAATAAGGAATTTGCTTTATGGTATACATTATGCCGAAAAGCTTGGGAAATATATGAAAGTCGGGTATCTTCCCGATTCGTTTGGAATGAATGAGCAGATGCCACAGATATATAAGGGATTTGGTTTTGATTATGCAGCCTTTAGAAGAGGCATATCCGACAGATTAGTTAAGAATAGGGAGTTTTATTGGACTTCGCCAAATGGTGATGAAGTATTTGTTCACAATATATACGCTTACGGAAGTTTTGGATATCCTCCGGAAAATCCGGATGAACTTAAAAAGTATATAATTGATATTGTAGACAAATTAAAAGAAAAGTATAGGACAGGATTAATATTGTTGTTTAATGGGGAAGATCAAAAACCAATCAGAAAGGATTTACCTCAAATTCTTCAAACAGCCCGAAAAATATTACCGAATATGGATTTTGAGATAATGTCCTTAGAAGAAGGATTAATGGAAATTAAAAAATCCGGCGTGGATTTTGAAAGATATCAAGGAGAATTTACTTTTGGACAATATTCGAGAACTCATAAAAGCATTTTTTCAACTCGTGCAGATTTAAAGATAATGAATAACAGAATAGAAAATTATATTCAAAATATAGCTGAGCCGGTGTCGTCATTAGCTTATACCCTCGGTTTTAAGTATGAGGAGAAGGTCTTTGAAAAAATTTGGAAGCTGATGCTTCTAAATTCTGCTCATGACAGTATTGGTATGTGTAATTCCGATGAAACCAACAAATATGTTGAATATAGGTTTATTGAAGCAAAGAATCTTTTATTTTCATTAACGGAATTAAAGATGAGAGAAATAAGTACAAGAATTCCGGTAAAAGATAACTTCCAATTTCAAGTATATAATCTCCTGCCTTATAAAAGAGGTGGAATTATAGAGACGGAGCTTTTCTTACCCTTTGATGAAGTGGAAATTTATGATGAAGAGGGCAATATATATGAACCACAAATTATTGATATTAAAAATGTAACGGGTTCTTTGCTTAAGAGTTCTATTAAGGAGATCGGAGTGGATAACGACTCTGATACTTCTTGGCATAAAGAGATTGAAAATATATTTGATGCTAAGATATTAATTGATATTGAAGAATTACAGCCCTTTAGTTATAAAACCCTCTATATTCGTAAAAAAGAAGAATCTCATATGCTGCCGATTGAAAATAATAATTATATAGAAAATGAATACTTCCTTATATCAATAGACGATAAGGGAATTATAAATATATATGACAAGAAGAGGCAGATTAACTATAAAGATGCAATTTATTTTGAAGATGACGGGGATGAAGGAGACAGTTACGACTATTCCGAACCGGCCCACAATGTTTATTTAAGAGATATTAATGTAATAAATGTTGATAAAATAATCAATACTCTTAAAAGCACCCTTTATATAACTGTTGATATGCCTTTACCATATAATTTAAAAGAAAGAGTTCAAGGAAAAAATACCGTAAATAACAATATTACTTTAGAACTTTCATTAATTAAAAATAATTCCAATATCGGAATAGATGTTACAGTACTCAATAGGGCAGTGGAGCATAGACTTAGAATTATTGCAAATACTGATATATGTGCGAAATACTCTTATGCCGATGAACAATTTGGCACTATAAAGAGAAAAACTTATCTTAAAGAAGTTGAATCCTGGAAGGAAGAGAAATGGGACGAAAAACCCAGGACAATTGAGCCAATGCAGAGCTTTGTCAGTATAACGGATGAGAATTTAACGGTTCAGGTTGTTACAGATGGGGTAAGAGAGTACCAAATTGTAGGTGAGAAATTTAATAAGATTGCCATGACTGTACTAAGATCTATTCCATACCTTGGGAAGGAAAATCTTAATGACAGACCTGGTAGAGCATCGGGCATGAAAGCCCAAACTTTCGATTCCCGGCTTATAAATAAGAAAATTAATGCGAAATATTTTATATCATGTTATGATAAATATTGTGATTATGAACTTGCTAAGAATGCAAAGGAAATACTTACTCCTATCATTTGCTACCAGGGATCACAGTTTAAGAATAATGCAACTTACTTTGTCATTACAAATCCGAAAGATAAAAGATTGCCGTTAGATTATTCTGCATTGGAGATAAGAGGAGATGTTATATTATCAACGGTAAAAAAAGCGGAACAGAAAGAGAATTTGGTTGTAAGGTTTTATAATCCTGATAGACTTAGGAGTAAGAAGTCAGTAATTATAGGTAAAACAGAAAATTTTTACGAATCTACCTTAGACGAAAAAATAATTTCAAAATTAGACCAGGGTAAAATAGAAATTGGTACCTGTGAAGCAAAAAGCATCATTTACTCTCCTGAAAACAATAATAAATAATAGTAAAAGGTGAGTCCATGAATAAGAGAGAAGAGAACTTGATAAGAATTCTATATGAAAGAAAGAATAACTTTGTATTAATAAAGGAAATGGCCAAAGAAGAAAATTGTTGTGACAAAACCGTTAGAAATTCTCTTGATAGAGTAGAAGAATATCTTAACAAGTTTTCTTGCGATTTAAAACTTGAAAGAAAAAAAGGCAAAGGAATTTGCCTAAGAATTAAACCTCATTCTAAGGTAACCCTTAAAGATATTTTAGGCAATAATTATATGAAAGAAGACACCATATCTGATGATGAGCGGAGAGCCGAATTATCATATACATTGTTAATGTCGACAAAAGCTATAACATTAGAAGAATTTTCAAAAAAATATTATGTTAATAAAAAAATAATTACGGAAGATTTAAAGAAAATAGGTAGGCAACTGGAGAAATATAATTTAAGAATAATTTCCAAACAAAGAATAGGAAATTTTATAAAAGGATTAGAGAAGGATAAAAGAAAAGCATTATCTAATACCATTAAAGATTTAAATCAATTTAGTAAATCAAAATCAACTTTGAGAGATATTTTTCTACCTCATGAAATAGATATTGTTAAAAATGAAATAATGGATTTACAAAGAAATATCGGAATATCCTTTACCGACGAGTCAAATAATGCTTTAGCCATACACATTCTTTTTATGATAAAGAGAATAAAATTAAATCAGCCCATAAGTTTTTTTAAAGATGAAAAAGATTTGGTAAAATCTAAGATTCAATATTCATGGGCTGTAAAATTAACTAAGAACTTGGGAAATATATTTTCTATAACATTTTCAGAAGATGAAATAATTTATCTGACAATACATTTATTGGGAATGAAATATAACGAAGACAGCAATATAGATATAAGCAATTTCATTGTCAAATCAGAATCGAATATTGTAGACTTATTAATAAATAGGTTATTAGACGGTTTGGAAGGAATCGGAGAGGCATCTTTCAAAACCGATGAGATATTAAAGCAGGCTTTAAGATTACATTTATATGGTTCCATTAACAGAATTAACTATGGCTTATCATTGGAAAATCCGATATTAGATGAGATAAAAAGAATGAATCCATATTTGTATTATGAAGTTTTAGATGTAGTGGATAAATTTAATGTCGATTATAATATACAGATTCCAAGGGAAGAGGTAGGATATATAACAATTCATTTTCAGGCTTCAATTGAAAGAAGTAAAAAAAATTTGGAGAAGAAATACTCGGCAGTTATCCTATGCCATATGGGAGTTGGCATTTCAAATTATCTGAAAATAAAATTGGAAAAGATATTTCCATGGGTTGAATTTATAGGAAGTATTTCCGTTAAGGAAATCCCTAAGTTTTTACAAAGTAATCATGTGGACTTTATTTTTTCTACAGTGGATATTGATGATTCTTATTTTAATTATATAAAGATTAACTCTATTATAGATAAAAAAGAAGAATCAAAAATTAAAGAATCGGTAAATAATAACTTGCTGCATAAGGAATTAAAAAAAGATAGAAAATCCCATAAGTATATATACGAGAAATTTATATTTTTAAGGAAAAGCTTTAAAAATAAATTTGAAGTTATAAAATTTATTACCGATAAATTAAGGGAATCAAACAGGATAGACGCTGAATTTCATAGCTCTGTGCTGAAAAGAGAATCTATAGACTCTACGGAGATCGGAAATTTTTTGGCAATACCTCACGGAGATTCTAAGCATATAATATCTTCAACCATAAGTATTCTTACATTGAAAGAACCTATTATATGGGGAAAAGAACAGGTACAGATTGTATTCCTTTTATCTGTAAAAAAAGAAGACTATTCAAAGGATAATACAATGGGTGGGTTTTTTAAACATTTAAACGATTTAAGCAATAACAAAGAAGATTTAAAAAAGTTGATTGAAGAAGACAATATCAACAATTTTTTTAAACTTATAGAATTATAATTAGACAAAACGAGGGGATGATTAATATAGGTGCAATATTTTTTGAACCTGTTTTTAAAGAAAAAATATGGGGCGGGGACAGCCTTAGAAATTTCGGATATAATTTGCCCTCCGATAAAACCGGGGAATGCTGGGCTTTTGCTGCTCATCATAATGGACAAAGTATTGTAAAAAACGGAGAATATAAAGGAAAAACTCTTGGAGACCTTTGGAAGAATAACAGAGAATTGTTCGGCAATATTAAAGGAGATAAGTTTCCTTTATTAGTAAAGATTATTGATGCAAAAGATGATCTTTCCGTTCAAGTTCATCCAGGTAACGAATATGCATTTAAAAATGAAAACGGAGAATCAGGAAAGACTGAGTGTTGGTATATCATGGATTGTAAAAAGGACTCACAATTGGTATTGGGGGTAAATGCACGAAACAAGGAAGAACTTAATGAAATGATAGATAATGGCAGATGGAACGAATTATTAAGGACTATTCCCATAAAAAAAGGAGATTTTGTTTTTGTGCCGAGCGGAACGGTACATGCCTTGAAGGGAGGAACACTGGTATTAGAAATACAGCAGAATTCGGATATAACATATAGGCTGTATGATTATGACAGGAGAGATTCCAAAGGAAATCTTAGAGAGCTTCATATTGAAAAATCTAAAGCAGCTATAGAAGTGCCTTATGTGGATAAACAATTTAAACCTGTTGTGAATAAGCTCAAAGATATTATTGAAACTAAGTTAGTTAAATGTGATTATTTTACCGTATATAAATTTGACGTAAAAGGAAATATAAGTTTAACACAGAATCACCCATTTATGCTATTCAGTATAATAGATGGGGAAGGAAATTTAACAGTTAATGAAAAAATATACAAAATTAAAAAAGGAGATCATTTCATGCTTCCTAAAGGCGTAACAAGCTATATTTTAGAAGGCAAAATATCCTTAATTGTATCATATATATAAAAATGTTTATAGACATGGCTTCCAAAATAGTATTCATAGGAAGCCTTTTTTGTGATATTATTATGTTATAATACATATAAATAAGATTTGCACGGGGGAATGAAATTGGTTGCAGTAGTAGGGACAGTAGCTGAGATAATATATAGGAATGAAAAAAATGGTTATACCGTATTATCATTAGAAACGGATAATGATTTAATTACTATTGTCGGATATATGCCTGTTATAAATATGGGGGAAACAATAAAGGTTGAAGGAGAATGGACATTTCATTCTATTTACGGGGAACAACTAAAGATATCGAATATATCGACGGTGGTTCCTTCTACATTAAACGGAATAGAAAAATATCTTTCCTCCGGTCTTATTCCCAATATGGGAGTTAAAACCGCCAAAAAGATAATTGAAAAATTTGGCTTGGATTCTTTGGATATAATCCAGTACAATCCTGAAAGATTGAAGGAGATAGAAGGGATAGGCGATAAAAAGCTGAAAAAAATAGTTGAAGCCTTTGAAGAACAAAAGGACATGAGAGATATAATGGTCTTTCTTCAGCAATACGGAATTACGATATCTTACGGTATCAGAATATATAAAAAATGGGGGAAAGATACAATAAAAATTATTTCTGAAAATCCTTACAGGTTGTCTGAGGATATATTTGGGATAGGATTTAAGACGGCGGACAAGATTGCTCAGAATATGGGAGTTGAAAAAAATTCTCCTTATAGAGTAATGGCAGGAATTAAATATAAGATTATGGAATTTGCAGGGAAGGGACATTCTTATGTGCCGGAGAATGAGCTTGTTTTGGAAGTATCGGCTATGCTCGATATTGAAATAAATGAGGTAGAAGAGGGATTAAGAGAGCTGGCATTAAAGGGAGATCTGCATTTGGAAAATTCAGAGATGGAAACTCTTGTCTATTATACTCCTTTCTATAAGGCGGAGTCTAATGTAAGCAAAAAGATATTGGAACTTTCGAGGGTGAAATTACCTCAGTTAAATTTGAAAATAGAGGAAGATATTGAAAGAATAGAAAAAGATGAGGGAATACATTTTGCTTTAAAACAAAAAGAGGCAATAAAAGAATCGGCAGAGAACGGATTGCTTGTTATTACAGGGGGACCGGGAACAGGCAAAACCACCACTATAAATGCCATTATCAAAATTTTTGAAGAAAAAGATATGAAAGTTATATTAGCTGCTCCTACAGGAAGAGCTGCAAAGAGGATGAGCAATGCTACAGGAAAAGATGCCAAAACAATTCACAGGCTTTTGGAATATTCTTTTTTGGAAGAGGATATGGCTTTCAGCAAGAATGAGGAAGATCCTATTGAAGGGGATTTGATAATAATAGATGAGGCTTCAATGGTTGATATTCTTCTTATGAATAGTCTTATGAAAGCAATTGCTCCCGGAACAAGGCTTATTCTTTTAGGAGATGTGGATCAGCTTCCTTCGGTGGGGCCGGGAAATGTGCTGAAAGATATAATTAACAGCGGCGTAGTAAAAGTTGTTCAGCTTAACGAAATATTCAGGCAGGCTGAAGAAAGCATGATTATAGTCAATGCTCATAAAATCAACAGAGGAGAAAATCCTGTTTTAAATGTAAAGGATAAGGATTTCTTTTTTATTCATAAGAAAACTTCCAGGGAGATATCGGATATTATATTGGATCTATGCAGTTACAGAATTCCTGATTTTGACGGATATGATAAATTTAAAGATATTCAGGTTCTGTCACCTATGAAAAAAGGAGAAGTGGGAATTAATTCTCTGAATCAAAAGCTTCAGAATATTCTTAACCCAAAGGGAAAGGGAAAACAGGAGAAACAAGTAGGAGAAGAAATATTCAGAGTAGGGGATAAGGTAATGCAAATAAAGAACAACTACCGCATAGAATGGAAAACGGCTCAGGGAGAAGAAGGAGAAGGAATTTTCAATGGAGATTTGGGAATTATAGATGATATTGATGAGGAAGAAAAAAAACTTAAGGTATTATTTGATGATGAACGAAAGGTTGAATACGATTTTAACGAGATTGATGAGCTTAAACTTGCTTATGCAATAACAGTACATAAAAGCCAGGGAAGTGAATTTCCAGTAGTGATAATACCTATCTGCTGGGGCCCTCCTATGCTTCTTACGAGAAACCTTCTTTATACCGCAATAACGAGGGCCAAAAAATTAGTAGTACTGGTAGGAGAAGAGAAATATCTTTATATGATGATTAACAATAACCGTATTGATAAAAGATATTCGGGACTTGACAGCAGAATCAGAAATATGATGACAATTATTTAGGAGGATTTTATGGAAATATGGAAAGAATTTGAGGACATGCTCTTTCCGGAGAAAGGAATATGTTTTTTCTGCGGGGAATATTCTGATGAGATTTCTCATTATATTTGTCATCAATGTAAGAGCAGAATAGAATATTTAAACAAAGATATTCCCTTTGAATTTTCCTACGTTGACAGAATTGCATATTCTCTTTTCTACAGCAATTTCATACGAGAACATATATTTTTATATAAATATCACGGAAGAGGGTATCTTTATAAACCTTTTGGAGAAATACTAATAAATACATTTTTAGAAAGATTCTCTCCGGAAGATATAGACATAATTACTAATGTGCCCATTCACAGAAGGAAGAAAGCAATGAGAGGTTTTGACCAGTCGGAACTTTTGGCAGGTTACATATCCCAAAGGATGAATATATATAATTCAAGAAAAAATTTATTGAGGGTAAAGGAAACTAAATCTCAAAATAAATTAAACAAAGAACAGAGAAGAACGAACATAGAAGGTGCATTTCAGGTTAGAAAAAAGGAAGAATTTGGAGGTAAAAGAATACTTATTTTGGACGATATAATAACTACAGGAATTACTTTTGAGGAAAGCGCAAAGGTATTAAAAGATTGCGGTGCAGAAAAAGTATATGGACTGGCATTGACATCGGGGATGAAATTTTAAAGGAGTGAAAAATATGAATTTGAGAAATTGCAGAAGGTGTGGAAAAGTTTATGCCTATGACGGATTTGATCTATGTCATGACTGCAGAATGATAGATGAGAAAGATTTTGAAAAAGTCAGAACGTATTTAGATGAAAATCCCAGTGCGGATATTAATGAAATATCTGAGAAAACTGAAGTAAATACCAAAAAAATAATAAAATTTTTAAGGGAAGGCAGATTGGAATTAAAAGATGAAAACAATTTTCTTTTACTCTGTGAAAGATGCGGAAAACCTATTAGAAAAGGAAGATTTTGCGAAAAATGTACCGCGCAATTGGAGAGAGAACTTAAAAGAGCCATAGGCCAAGAAAGAAGTCTGGAAGATCTTCCTAAGGATTCGGCAAGAGAGAGGATGAGAGTAATAGAGAGAAAAGGGAAAAAAGATCTAAAGTAGAATCTTTATTTTTCCGATAATAATATCAAGAAGGGAAAGGGGTGTTTTTATGAAAATAAATGGAATAAACAAGACTTTGGAGGTATATGAAAACATTGAAATTAAGAAAAGTAATGACATCAGGGGAATATCAAAGAAAGATGAACTTAAACTTTCGGATAAAGCAATGGATTATGGTATTGCATTGAAAAAGCTGAAAGATGTTCCCGAGATCAGAATGGATAAAGTAAAAAAAATTCAGGATGAAATAAAGACAGGAGTGTATAAACCTGACGGGGAAAAAATAGTAGAGAAAATGTTTCAAGAAGCTAATTTTGAAAAAAGAATATAACTCGGTGGTGAGCGTATGACCTTTAGTGAAGAATTAACCGAACTTCTTTTGAAGGAATCGGAAGTTTTGGAAGAGCTTAAGAATATTACCTTTAAAAAGGCAGACGCACTTATTGAAGGAAATATAAAGGAGCTTGAATTGATTGTCGAAAAAGAAGAAAGGATTATTAATTTAACGGCATCTTTGGAAATAGAAAGGGAAAATCTATTGGACAATTGGGGATTAAAAAAAGATACTCCTATTTCCGACATAATAAAATCGGTTCCGGAAGGTGCCGAAAAATTGGAAAAATTAAAAAGCAAAATGATTGACAACGTTAAGGAAATAAAAGAAAAAAATGAATTCAACAGAAAGCTGACTTTAGATTCTATTGAATGGATAGATTTTAATGTAAATCTTCTTTCTTCTTTTCAGACTTCTTCTATATATAACAAGAAGGATAATGAGATAAGTCAGGGGAACAGTATATTTGATAAGAAGGTGTAGATATGTCATTTGGAGGATTATATATTTCCGTATCGGGAATTAAAGCCAATGAGAGATCTTTGGATACTATTTCTCATAATATTGCTAATGTAAACAATGCTGATTATGTAAGGCAGAATGCAATTCATGCATTCAGCAGGTATAGAAATCTTGAAGACGGAAGTATTCAAGTAGGAACAGGAGTCAATGTTCAGGAAATAAGGCAGATGAGAGACGAATTTTTAGATTTGAAGTATAGGAAGGAAAATACAATCTTAGGATACTGGCAGTCTCAAGGCGATATTTTGGGGGAAATAGAAGCCGTATTTAATGAGAAAACTGATTCTCAAACAGGGCTTCAAGATGTATTAAACGAATTTTGGGACGGTTGGGACGAGCTGTATAAGGAAGCGGACAGCCTTACGATCAGGGGAGTTCTCCATGAGAGAGCGATATCTTTAACGGAAACCATAAACCACATGAGCGATCAACTCAATTCTATTCAACTGGATTTAAACAAGGAAATTCTCAATGAGGCAGAAAAAGTGAACACATTACTTTCACAAATTTCCGAATTGAACTCAAAGATAACTATGACGGAATCACCGGGTTCGAATATAAAGGCTAATGACTTCAGAGATGAAAGAAATGCTCTTATCGATGAACTGTCTGAACTTCTTCCGGTAGATTATTATGAAAGCAATAACCATGGAATAGTTATAAGTTTAAACGGAAGAGATTTGATTAACGGGGAATATTCCAATCCCATAGAGATTAAAAAGGATAGCAGAGGATTTGGATATCTGTATTGGTCGGATACGGGAGAAGAGATTCAGCTAAAAGAAGGCGGACAATTATTCGGATATATTCACGCAAGAGATGTGGTTATTGATAAATACAAGGATAAACTCAATACTTTTGTTAAGACTATTGCGGATAAAGTAAATGAATGTGTCAAGAAGGGATATGATTTGGAAGGGAATCCGGGAGTTGTGTTTTTTTTAGGTAATTTACCTGATGGTTCCGATATAGATGCATCAAATATAAGGGTAAATCCGGAATTATCTAATTTTAATAAAATAGCGATATCAACAGACCCCACTGAACGGGGAAACGGTGAAATAATCAAAAAATATATAGATGATTTAAAAAATGAAAAATTCAGCGAATTGGATGGTTCCACATTTGAGGTTTATTATAGGAATGTAATACTGGACTTAGGAATAGAAGGGAGCCAAGCAAGCACTATTGTTCAAAACCAAAATTCTCTGATAAAAGAAATATCCGATAGAAAGTCTTCCATATCCGGTGTATCTTTGGAAGAAGAGATAACTGATATGATTAATTATCAACATTCATATGTCGCAAATACAAGAGTGTTTAATGTCATAGATGAAATGATGGATTTGATTATAAACAGAATGGTTCAATAAACGGAAGGAGTGATTGAAATTGATGTTGGGATTTAATACTGCAGTATCGGGGTTGCTTTCAAGTCAAAGAAGTCTTTATGTAACAAGCCATAATTTTTCAAATGCGACTACTCCCGGATACTCAAGACAGATAGCTTATCAAAGAGCAACAGATCCTTATTATACTCCTGGGGTCGGATATATAGGAACGGGTACAGAGATATATGATGTTCGCAGAGTGAGGAATTCCTATGTAGATTATAAATATTGGAATGAAAACGGATCAAAAGGAGAATGGGAGACAAAGGCCGAATCATTGAAAGAGTTGGAAACTCTGTTTGGCGAACCTTCAAATAACAGCTTCAGGCAGTATATGGATGATTTTTTCCAATCTTTGGAGGACTTAACTACCAATCCTTCAGATTCTTCTTTCAGAGAGCCCGTTCGTGAAGCTGCTTTGGCGCTGACAAAACATATAAATGAAACCGCGGAGCGACTGGTAAATGTAAAGGAGGAAACTTCTTTTCAAATAGAGGCCCAAGTGAAAAAAGTAAATGATATCGCGGCTCAGATATCGTCGTTAAATGGGCAGATCTATTCTTTGGAAATAGACGGAAAGACCGCTAATGATTTAAGAGATAGAAGAGAACTTTTAGTTGATGACCTTTCAAAGATAGTCAATGTTCAGGTAGATGAATATTCCGACGGAAAGTACAGGGTAAGCATCGGCGGAATTGCTTTGGTAAACCATACCGAAGTGAGCGGAATAAAATATGAGTCCCCTACGGGAGACCCCGATGATGAGAAGGAACTCCAATGGGCAAACGGGAATGCACTGAATTTAAAATCAGGCTCTTTAAAAGCTCTTCAGGAATTATATGAAGGTGACGGAGAAAACAATACTTACAGAGGAATAAACTTTTATATAAATAAATTGAACACTTTCGCTCAGGTATTTGCCGATACAATAAACGAACAACATAGGGCAGGAGAAGGATTAAATGACAGTACTGGAATTGACTTCTTTAAAATTTCGGATTCTGTAAATCCGGCGCTCACATTAACTTTGTCTGATGAGATATTGGATAATACCGCGAATATTGCAGCAGGAACTGTCGGTACGGGGGTTGAGAATGCTGACAACCTTCGTGCCATAATAAAATTAAGAGAAGATAAGACTTTCTTCAGCGGAGGAGTGTCTCAAGGAACACCTGATGACTTTTTAAAATCCATCATTTCCAACTTAGCCGTTGACAGTACTCACGCGAAAAGAATGGATTCCAACGAAGAACAGATCATCAATAATATACGTGAAAAAAGAGAATCAGAATCGGGAGTATCGACCGAGGAAGAGACGACGAATATGATAAGGTTTTTAAATTCCTATAGAGCTTCTTCAGAGATGATATCTACTTTGGATCAGATATTGGATGTAGTTGTTAACAGACTGGGAGTAGCAGGAAGATAGAAAGAGGTGAAAAAATATGAGAATAACAAACGGCATGATGATAAACAATATGCTGTATAATGTAAATCAGAATTTGGCGAGGCTGGAAAAAATTAATCAACAATACTCAACCCAAAAGAAATTTTCTCTGCCTTCGGATGACCCTATAGGAGTCAGCAAAAGCCTTAAATTTAATACCGACTTATCAAAGATAGCTCAATATAAAAGGAATGCGGAAGATGCTGATGCGTGGATGACAGAGACGGAATCGGCTCTTACGGAGATAGAGACTATTTTCCAAAGAGCAAATGAGCTTGCCGTTCAGATGGCTAACGGAACATATAAAGACGACTTAAAAAATACCAAGGAAGAAATAGACCAGATGAAGGAACATCTCATTCAGATATCCAACACGACCTATGCGGGAAGATACCTTTTCAGTGGATTTAAAACCGATCAGTCCCTTCTTGATGATGACGGAAATTATGCCATACCTTTGACTATGAATGGCGATGATACGGAAATATTTCAGTATAATGTAGGGGTATCGGAGGCTGTAAAGGTGAATACCTTGGGAGGAAGGGTATTCGGAACATATACAACGGATGCATCAGGCAATATTACAGAAGATTTTTCAAGTGATGTTACTTCCGGAGAAGGAAGCTATTTAGCGGAAGTGCTTCAGAAATTCAGTGATGCCTTAGGTGGTACGGAACCCGTTGAAGATGAAATACAAAATACCATTGGGAGAATAAAAACTTCTCTTAATCAGATCTTATCGGTAAAATCTGAAATAGGGGCAAAGGTAAACAGACTTGAACTTACTCAGAAAAAATTGGATTCACAGGTTCAGAGTACCAAGGAACTTATTTCGGATAATGAAGACGTGGATTTGTTTGAAATTGTAATATCTCTGTATAAAGAGGAAAATGTATATACGGCAAGCTTATCTGCCGGAGCGAAAATCATTCAACCTTCTCTTCTTGATTTTCTATCATAATGCAAATGTCAATTACGGCTGCCTCTTATATAGAGGCAGCGGTTTGGTATTTAAAGGAGGAAAAATCATGATTTTAAGTACGAAAAATTTTGGGGATATAGAAATAGATGAGGATAAGATCATATCATTTCCTGAGGGAATACCGGGATTTGAAGATGAGAACCAATTTGTAATCATCAGCAATCCCGATGAAGAAAATCCTTTTCACTGGCTTCAGTCTGTAAACACTCCCGGCCTTGCCTTTGTGATCATAAATCCTTTTTTAATACTTAAAGACTATTCTTTGGAACTTCCTTCCTCGGCAGTAGAAAAGTTGGAACTTAGCACTGAAGATGATGCGGCAGTATATTCTATAGCGGTAGTTCCCGAAAAAATCGAAAATATAACCATTAATCTTTTGGGCCCTATAGTTATCAATTGGAAGAAGAAGATAGGCGGCCAGGTAATCCTTGATGATGAAAAGTACAGTACAAAGTACCGTGTCTTTTCTAAAGATACGGCAAGTGAGGTGGGATAGATGCTCATACTCACAAGGAAGAAGGATGAAAGCATATTAATCGGAAAGGATATAAAATTGAAGATAATATCCATAGAAGAGGGAAAAGTAAAAATAGGTATTGAAGCCCCTAAAGATGTTGAGATACTTAGAAAAGAACTGCTGGATACCGTAGAAAAAGAAAATATATCCGCAGCAGAGAGCAACATGGATTTAGATAAATTAAAAGACTTGATTAAAAAATAAATTAAAAAAATTGTTGAATTAACTAAACTTAAATTTATTTTTGTCGATAAAAATACTGTAAGAAGAAATCTTACATAACGGCATGGAAGCCGAATAAAAATCAGGGAGGAATATATAATGAGAATTAACAACAACATGATGGCTATGAATGCTCACAGACAATTGTCAATCAACAATGACAGTGTGTCAAAATCTTTGGAGAAATTATCATCAGGTTACAGAATCAACAGAGCAGGAGACGATGCAGCAGGTCTTGCTATATCGGAAAAAATGAGAGGCCAGATAAGAGGACTTAATATGGCATCAAAGAATGCCCAGGATGATATATCTCTTATTCAGACAGCAGAAGGTGCATTAAACGAAACTCATTCAATTCTTCAAAGAATGAGAGAATTAGCTGTTCAATCAGCAAATGACACAAACGTTTCAGTAGACCGCCAGGCTCTTCAAGCAGAAGTTGACCAATTATCATCAGAAATTACAAGAATATCAAAGGATACTGAATTTAACACTCAAAAATTGTTGGACAGTTCCTTTGAGGACAAAGTATTTCATATAGGAGCCAATCAGGATCAAAATATAAAACTAAGTATAGCTGATATGGGCGGAAAAGCAATAAAGGTTGAACAAGAATATACAGTTGATAGCAATGATTTAAAAACCGGTACAGGTACAGCAGCTACAACTGTTGCTAAGTTTGTTAGTGTAGGAGGTACAATAGGTACTACTACAGCTACTGTAGCCGGATATTATGAAGTTGCGGGAACAGCAGCAAGTACTGTATTATTCCGTGCTGCAGACAAGGCATACACTACATCAACAACAACATTAGGAGTAAATATCTATTCACAAACTGAAGCAAATACATCGATTACGACAATAAACAATGCAATTGAAAGAGTATCCTCTGAGAGATCAAAACTTGGAGCTTTCCAGAACAGGTTGGAGCATACAATAAAGAACTTGGACAATGTATCCGAGAACGTACAATCAGCAGAATCAAGAATCAGAGACGTAGATATGGCGAAGGAAATGATGGAATTCACGAAACAAAATATTCTTTCCCAAGCAGCTAATGCAATGCTTGCTCAAGCAAATCAAGCACCACAGACAGTACTTCAATTATTGAAATAGAAATTTTATTTCAGGGACGATTTTTAATTCAAGGATGAATTAGAAAAGTTAAAACTCAGTATTTTCGACTCAGGGACGAGTTGATATGGTAACCATATTAGCTCGTCCTTTTTCTTAGGGGACAAACACAGGGGGACGGTTCTTCTGTGTTGTTTTACATCAATATATGGTAGGAAAATGATGTCGGTTTTACTTAAATTTAAACGAAATAATGCATATAATCCTAAAGTCCTAAAAATTGTGTCATATATAGAGTACTATAGAACCATATTTTTTAACAAATATAGAATAGTATGGATATAGTGTTGTATATATGATATGATAGAAAAGTAGAATTGTAATTATAAATATATTTCATATTCGAGGAGGGAGGTACGTATGTTGGTAATAGGCAGAAGACCAGGGCAATATGTAGTAATCAATAACAATATTAAAGTAAAAGTTGTGAAAAGCGATTCGGGAGACCTCCGATTGGCAATCGATGCACCATCTGATATAAAAATAATTCGAGGTGAGATATACGAAACGGAAGTATTGAGGAAGGCCTAATCCACATGATTTTTAAATATTTAGCTCATGGATGAGTTAGTTTGGCAGCCACACACAAATTGACTCATTTTTATTTTGGTATCAACAGGACTGCGCATACCCGGGTAAGCAGAACCTGTTATATATAAATTTGGTGAGAAAGGAAGCTCACTTAAAAAAATTCAAGGAGGGAATATATAATGAGAATTAATAACAATTTAATGGCAATGAATGCCCACAGACAGTTAGGAATCAATAACGACAGTGTAGCAAAATCTTTGGAGAAATTGTCATCAGGGTATAGGATCAACAGAGCAGGAGACGATGCAGCAGGATTGTCAATATCAGAAAAAATGAGAGGCCAGATAAGAGGACTTAATATGGCATCAAAGAATGCTCAAGACGACATATCCCTTATTCAGACATCAGAAGGTGCGTTAAACGAAACTCATGCTATCCTTCAAAGAATGAGAGAATTGGCAGTTCAGTCAGCAAACGATACAAACGTTACAATAGATCGTCAAGCATTACAAGCAGAAGTTGATCAATTAGGATCAGAAATCTCAAGAATATCAAGAGATACAGAGTTTAACACTCAAAAATTGTTAGACGGTTCATTCCAAGATAAGGTATTTCATATAGGAGCCAATGAAGGACAAAACATAAAACTAAGTGTAGGAAGCATTGATGGGAAGTATTTGGGAATTCAGACACAATATAAGGCTGATGGTTCCGGACTAAAAGAAGTAAATGCTTCGGGAGTTGTTTCAGGAGATAATGTTGCTGTATTCAGAAATGTAGGAGATGTTCTTATATCTGGATCTTCAGGGGTTGAAGAAGTACTTGCAAATACGGCAGGATATTATGTATTGGATGGTTCAGGAAATGTTACGAAGGAGTTATTCCGTACTGCAGATGCGACATTTGCAAGCGGTGAATTGGTAACATTGGGAGTTAATATTTATTCACAAGCGACAGCAGATAAATCAATTACACAGATCAATAATGCTCTTGACAAAGTATCGGCAGAAAGATCAAAATTAGGAGCATATCAAAACAGATTGGAACATACTATCAAGAATCTTGATAATGTAGCAGAAAACTTACAGGCATCAGAATCAAGAATCAGAGACGTAGATATGGCAAAAGAAATGATGGAATTTACAAAACAAAACATACTTCAACAAGCGGCAACAGCAATGCTTGCTCAAGCAAATCAAGCACCGCAAACAGTACTTCAATTGTTAAAATAGTATATATCAGCTATTAAAGGCAGAGGATAAAATCTTCTGCCTAATTTTTTTTGACATAAATGGCTATGATTTTTTTATGCTGTTTTGGGCAATTAAGTATGCCACCTTGGTTATTTAAAAATTGATATTTTAGTTTTATATTATGTTATAATAACATCATCTAAGTATAATTATGAGGATGTATTTATTTTTATAGCTTATATTATTTTAATATAAATAACATTTTAAGGGGGCATCTTTTATGTATACTACGGTTAGAGAAATTATGAATTTAGAACCATTTTCTGATGCTCAGATAATTTCAGGAATTGGAGGAATGGATAACATAATAAAGTCAGTAACGGTGATGGATCTTCCTGATTTGGGTAATTGGCTTAAAGGCTACGAACTTGTTCTGGCTAATGGATATACTATTAAAGATGATATTTGCAATCAAAGAAAATTAATTATGGATTTAAAAGAAAAGAATTCTTCTGCATTAGCCATAAAGTTAAAAAGATTCTTAGATGAAATTCCAGAAGAGGTTAAAGATCTGTCAAATAAATTTGACATTCCTATCATTGTAGTTTCAAATAGTTTTAGCTGGATAGATATTATAGATCCTGTAGTTCAATCCATTGTAAATAAGCAACACAAAATAATTGATGAAACAATAAAAATACAAAATGAAATTATGAAGGTAACTTTAGAAGGAGGAGATTTAAATAATATTTGTTCTTTTGTTAGTAAGGTTATAGAAAAACCTCTGTCAATATTGGATGTAAAATTTGATTTGCTTGGGTATTCCGATAATTTCAGCTGGGAAATGTCTTTAAAGGGTATAAATAATCACGGCTTATTTTTAAGAAATATGATGTCTGAAAGCAAAGAAATAAATTTAAATTATTATGTTTATTTTAATAAGTATCTAAACGAGTATAATAAGAAATTATTTCTTCTGCCAATAGAACATTATAATAAACTTTATGGTTACATTGCAATTGTTGCAGACGTTAATTTTACTGAAATGTCTGAAATTGATATAGCAAGACTTCAAAGCATTTCAGTCATGTGTGCTCTTGAGATAATAAAAAAAGAAGAATCAAGAAATATAGGCAGAAGGTTTCGCAATGCCTTCTTGGCGGAATTGATAGAAGGTAATTATAGACTACAGGAAGAGATAATCGAAAGAGCTAAATTGATAGATATAAAAATTTATGATGAATATATACTTGTATTATTTAATTTAGATATATTTAGCAATTATGCTTTGATTCAAGAGAAAAATAGAAATAAATTTCAATTTGATATAAACAACTTAATAGATGTATTAAAAGAGAACATATTTGAATTGAAGAATGTGATGTTTTATGATAAAGGGAATATTCTTATAGGTTTTTTACCGAATATATCTGAAATTTCAGAGAATTATAAGGAAATAATATTAAAAATCAGATCATATATGTATAAATGTCTGAAAAAAGGTAAGATAAATATTGGAGTTAGTGATTGGTCTCCGGTTTATAAGCTCAAAGAAGCTTATAATAAAGCATATATTTCCCTTAAGGTTAGTGACTTTTTTAATAACAACAATTGTGTATTCTATGATGAACTGGGAATATTAAAATTTTTTATTGAAAAAAATGGAGATATAAATTTTGATTTTATAGACGATTTTTATGGGCAGACTATACAGCCTTTAGTTGTATATGACAAAAAAAATAATACGAATTTGCTTGATACTCTTAAAAATTATCTAATAAATGATTGTTCTATCATTAAAACAGCTCAGTCTTTGTTTATACATGAAAATACTTTAAGGGCAAGATTGTTTAGAATAGAAAGTTTAACGGGAAAATCCGTAAAAAATAATGATGACTTGTTTGATTTGAATTTGGGAATGAGGATATATTTTTTTGTTTTAAATAAGAGTTAAGGTGCTAATTATTAAAAACCATATGAATTTTAGTATTTTAGGGCTATTGCCCTTTTTTTATAACCCATAGGGAAATCATAATTTCCTTAGTGTAAATTTCTCGTCAAATGGGTTTCAAAAAAGGCTTCTTTAATTTATTGATGCTTCGATTGAAGCCTTTTTTATTTTATATCATTTCTATAGATTGTTTGGACTTCTTTCCTTATATGAATACTTAGTTGTAGAAACATACAATTTATATTCCATTATATTGTAGGAAACGAGTATGTAAGTAGGTACTGAAGAGTTGTAAAATATCGTTAAAGATTGAATATAAAAATACTAATCTTTAATACAGGAAGGAGAGAAGAAAATGCGAGACAAATTTAGAGGAAAGGATTATTTAGGATTTAAAGACTTTACTAAGGAGGAAATAGAACACCTTTTAAGCATTGCTCAAGATTTAAAAAGAAAGTGGACAATGAGAGAACCCCATGAATATTTAAAAGGAAAAAGTTATGCTATGATATTTGAAAAAAAATCAACAAGGACGAGAAATTCATTCCATGCGGGGGCAGCTGCATTAGGAGCACAATCATTTTATTTGAGGCCGGATGAAATGCAGTTAAGCAGAGGAGAACCTATAAAGGATACTGCAAGAATATTGGACAGATATTTTGATGGGCTTTATATAAGAACCTTTGGTCAGGAAATAGTAGAAGAATTTGCTAAATATATGAAAAATCCTGTTATTAATGCTTTAACATCATTGGAACATCCGTGTCAAGGCTTAGCAGATCTTCTTACAATTCGTGAAAAAAAAGGAGAATTTAAGGGACTCAAGATTTGTTATGCAGGAGACATATATAATGTTTGTCATTCATTAATGCTGGGAGCAGCTATGTTTGGTATGGACATGTATATAGCTACACCTAAAGGGTATGGTGCAGAGCCTTCAATAGTGGAAATGGCAAGAAAACATGCTGCTTTATCAGGTTCTAAGATTGTATTTACGGATGATTTTGATAAGGCACTGAAAGATGCTGATATAGTATATGGAAATACATGGCATAGTATGGGAGAAAACGAAGAACAAAAAGAACAGAGAATTAAAGACTTTATGCCATATCAAATCAACAGTGAAGCAATGAGCAAGGCAAGGAAAGATGCAATATTTATGCATTGCTTACCAGGATACAGAGGGGAAGATATGACTGATGAAGTTATTGAGGGACCTCAATCTGTAGTATGGGATGAAGGAGAAAACAGAATGCATGCTGTAAAGGCGGTATTAGTTGCAACTTCCCTTTAATAAGGTTTACTATTTATTATAAAAAGGAGAATTGTCATGGGAGACAGAATAGTTATTGCTCTCGGAGGAAATGCATTGCAGACAGTCGATGGTTCGCCAACTTTTGAATCACAAATGAAGGCTTGCCAACAAACGGCTGAAAAAATAGCTGAACTCTTGGAAAAAAATTATGAGTTGATCATTACTCATGGAAATGGACCTCAGGTAGGGAATATAGTTATACAAAATGAAATATCAAATAGTTCCAGAACTCCCTCAATGCCTTTACATGTGTGTGGCGCAATGAGCCAAGGGGAAATAGGATACTGGCTTCAACAGTCCATATTGAATGAGATTTATACAAAAAATATAAATAAGTCAGTGTGTACTATAATAAGTCAAGTTGTTGTTGATGAGAATGATAAAGCATTTGAATCTCCGTCAAAACCAATAGGGCCATTCTATGATGAAATTGAAGCAAAAAAAATATCGGATGAAAAGGGATATATTATGAAGGAAGATGCGGGAAGAGGATGGCGAAGAGTTGTTGCTTCTCCGGTACCGGTAAACCTTGTTGAAAAAGATGCAATAAGACTATTGATAAGTGAAGGTATAGTAACAATAGTTGGCGGCGGTGGCGGAATTCCAGTTGTAAAAGAAGATAATCGTATTAAGGGAGTATCAGCAGTTATTGACAAAGATCTAACTTCTGAAATGATTGCAGAGATGATAGACGCAGATATATTATTGATTTTAACCGCAGTAGATAACGTTTCCATTAACTTTAATAAACCTAATCAACAACCTATATATTCAATGAATATTGATGATGCTAAAAGATATATAAAAGAAGGACAGTTTGCTCCTGGAAGTATGCTTCCCAAGATAAAGGCGGCTATTAAGTTTGTAACCTCAAAAAGAGGGCGAAAGTGCATTATAACATCTTTGGAAAAGGCAGTTAATGCAATAGAAGGTAAATCGGGAACTTTGATTTCATGATTTAAAGATAATTAAATTGCATATCAAGTGCTAAAATGATTTTTTTAGCACTTGATATGTGGTATTACAATTTATTTTTAACTAAAGTGAAAGGAGTTGAAATATGGAAAATTTAGCTGATAACAGAGAAATTGACGGTAAACAAGATTTATCAAAATCTATGAATTTCAGCGGACTTCTGGGGATGGGTATCGGGTGTATATTTGGCTCTTCTTGGTTGGTGATGGCCGGAACATGGCTTGATATATCAGGAGGACCAATCAATGCAATAATTGCCTTTGTTCTTTGCCTTGTAGTAGAACTTCCTCTGGCATTGTCATATCTTGAAGCAGTGCCCATGATTCCTTTGGCAGGAGGAGAAATGGTATATTCATATCTTGCTTTTGGAGGATTTGCAGGAATGATAGCAGGATGGTTTGGCGCAGTAGTTAATATTGTACTTTGTGCTTGGGAGTCTTTAGCAATAGCTAAGATGATAGGATATTTGTTTCCTTCGGTAAAGACAGTAGGAACCTTGTACACTATCAGTGGATTTAATGTTACAGTACCGTTAACGATTTTAAGCCTGGGAGTTATATGGACCATTAGTTTTATAAATTACAGAGGAGTAAAAATATCAGGAAAATTTCAAACTGCTACAACGACAACAGTGTTAGGGTTAACAATTATTTCTACAATAGTGGGTTTGACTAAATTTGATTTTGCAAATTTGCAACCGTTGACAGTAAAGCCTGTATCAAAGGGGGCATTAGGTATGCTGGCAATATTACCTTTTTCTTTGGCAGGTTGGGAGAATATAGCTAAAGGTGCAGAGGAAGCGAATCTGAGCATTTCAAGGAAAAAAGTAGGAATTGCTGTTGTTATTTCTTTGATATTTCCTATATTCATGTATGTTTTAACATTAATTGTACCTACAGGTATTGTACCATGGCAGAAATTAGTAAATACGGATGTTGCTTATGCTTTTGCACTAAAATCAGTGGGATATCCGGTATTTGGCATACTTCTCATAGTTGCAGCATGTATAGGAGTAATAGGTGTGTGTAATTCAGTATTCTACGGGGCAACAAGGTTATTGTATTCCATGGGAAAGGTTGGGCTGATACCAAAAAAATTTGCATATGTCCATCCCAAATACAAGACTCCTACATTTACGATAATATTTGTTTCAGTTATAGCTTCCATTGCTCCGTTCATTGGAACGGCAGCGTTTATGCCGTTAGTTGATATTGCCGCTTTTTCCTATATAGTTTTGTGGGGTTCCACTCTAGCATCTGTATTAAGGCTGAGAAAAACTCAGCCTAATTTGGACAGGCCGGCCAAAATGCCAGGAGGGAAACTTGTAGGATATGGAGGCCTTATAATCTCTATAGTTTTACTCCTTGTAATATTGGTTCCTATAAGTCCGGGTTCATTAGCTTGGCCCAGTGAATATTTGCTTCTTGTCGGTTTAATAGTATTGGGAATAATATTATATCATTTTAGAGATAAAAATATTTCAGAAGATATTAAGGCTAAGATGATTTTAGGTGATATAAGTAAGCAGATAATTGAAAGAGAGAAAAATTAAATAATTAAATAGATGAAATCTAAAAACTATGAAAGGAGATGAACCATGGGAAATTTAAATGATAAAGCAGCTAAAGACAAGCAAGAATTGTCTAAATCTATTAGTTTTGTTGGATTTTTAGGAATGGGTATTGGCTGTGTGTTTGGAGCGTCCTGGTTAATAATGACCGGAACATGGCTTAATGCTGCAGGAGGACCAATCAATGCAATAATTGCCTTTGTTCTTTGCCTTGTAGTGGAACTACCTCTGGCATTGTCATACCTTGAGGCGGTGCCTATGATTCCTTTGGCAGGAGGAGAAATGGTATATTCCTATCTTGCCTTTGGAGGATTCGCAGGAATGATAGCAGGATGGTTTGGCGCAGTAGTTAATATCATACTTTGTGCTTGGGAATCAATAGCAATAACAAAAATGGTAGGATATTTGTTTCCTTCGGTAAAGACAGTAGGAACATTGTATACGATCAGTGGATTTAATGTTACAGTACCGTTAATTATTTTAGGTTTAGCGGTAATATGGGGAATTGCTTTTATTCAATATAAAGGAGTTAAGATATCAACTAAATTTCAAACAGGTACGACAATTACAGTCATAAGTTTAGTTATTGTTTCTACGATAGTGGGTTTAACAAGATTTAATTCTGTAAATTTACAACCTTTGACTATAAAACCCATGTCTAAAGGGACCCTGAGTTTACTTGTAATGTTACCTTTTTCTGTTGCAGGATGGGAAACAATATCAAAAGGCGCAGAGGAAGCAAATCTAAGCATTTCAAGAAAAAAAGTAGGCGCTGCTGTTGTTATTTCCTTAATCTTTTCTATAAGTATGTATATAATAACGTTAATTGTACCGGCTGGGGTTGTTCCATGGAGGGATTTATTGAAATCTGACGTGCCATTTGCTACAGCAATGAGATCTGCTGGCGCCCCTATATTTGGTATACTTCTTATACTAGCAGCATGTGTGGGAGTAATAGGAGTTTATAATTCAGTATTCTATGGAGCAACAAGGCTTTTGTATTCTATGGGAGAAGTTGGATTGATACCAAAAAAGTTTGCATATGTCCATCCCAAATACAAGACTCCTACATTTACAATAATATTTGTTTCAGTTATAGCTTCTATTGCCCCATTCATTGGTAGTGCAGCTTTAATACCTTTGATTGATGTGGCTTCCTTTGCTTATATAGTTTTGTGGGGGTCTACTTTAGCATCTGTATTAAGGCTAAGAAAAACTCAGCCCGATTTAGACAGGCCTGCAAAGATGCCCGGAGATAAACTGGCAGGATATGTTGGATTGATAATAGCTTTAATATTACTTCTCATAATACTGATTCCTACAAGTCCCGGTTCATTGGCATGGCCGAGTGAATATCTTCTTCTTATCGGTTTAATAGCATTAGGGACAATATTATATATTTTTAGAGACAAGAGCGTTTCAAAAGATGAAAAGTACAAAATGATTTTAGGAGATATAAGTAAACAGATAATTATAAGGGATGAAAAAAGTTAAATGGCTAAGGTATTTATTTTAAAATATAAAAGGAGGAGTTATTTATGGAAAAGAAATATGTAAGAAATGCTACAGGTGTTTTAAAAAAGGTTTTGCTTTGCCCACCAACATATTTTGAATTTGAGCCTATTAATGTTATAACTGAAGATTGGCTGAAAAAAGGGCAAAAAGCTGATAAAAAAGCATGTTTGAGAGAACATGAGGAGTTTGCACAAGCTTATAGGGAAAACGGTGTAGAAGTTGTGATGATGGACCCCACACCAGGATTGACTTATGAAGTATTTGCAAGAGATTTCGGAGGAATGGTTGCGGAAGGATTTATAATGGGCAATTTCAGAGAGCCTTGCAGAAAGGGAGAAACAGCAGTTTACGAAGCAAAGATGAAAGAACTTGGAGTACCTAATATAGCAAGATGTACTGCGGGTGCTTATGAAGGCGGAGATTTTTGGATGCTTGATGAATATACTTTGGCTCATGGAGTTGTGGCAAGGACTGATTGGGATGGACTAAATAATGTAAAAAGACAAGTGGCTGAAATAGGGTACAATATGATAGGAATTCCATGTTTAAGACAAAATCTCCATTTAGATATGTGCTTCAATATTGTAGCTGAAAAAACGGCTGTTGTATGTAAAGAAGCCATTCCCGATTTCTTTTTGAAGATGTTGGAAAGAAGAGGATTTACTTTGATTAATGTAAACCAAGAGGGAGTTTATAGACATTACTGCAATCTTCAAGCTCTTGGAAACAATAAGGTTCTTACATTTAGCAACAATAAAGAGGTAAATAAACAGCTTAGAGCTTTGGGAATAGAAGTTATAACCGTTGATTTAGTTGAGATATTAAAAGGTGGCGGCGGACCTCATTGCATGACATTTCCGCTTGAAAGGGAAATATAAAGAAGATCAGCCAAATAAAACATTAATCAGCCAAGATCTTAATTTGATCTTGGCTGATTGATGTTTTTTTATAATTTTTATAAATATTTCACATAAAATTACCGATAACATTTAAAGAACTATATATAGAAGGACTGATAAAATGGATATCAATATAATCAATAACAATTTTAAAATACTAAAACTTATGGGATATAACAACATAAAATTGTCTGATTCTTTTAATATAGAGGAAACAAAGGACGGATTTCATACATACAAGTATATTGATGAAAACGGGAAGTCTGTTTATATGCACAGTAAATATAATATTAAAAGAGAAGTTGATTCTGTTTTGGAAAATATAGATTTTAATAGGGATGCACTATATTTAGTTTATGGTTTAGGGTTGGGATATCATATAAAAGAGTTGAAGAAGAGAATCAGCAGTAAAAGCTATATTTTTGTTATAGAAAAAGATATGAGCGTAATATCTACATATATTAAAAATGAAGATTTTAGAGAGATATTTGGAAGCAATATTTTGTTTTTATTCGGAAGTGAAGATGATATATTGACATTATTCAACAACAAAATCTTTGCTTTTAATACTATGCCTCTTTTGGGGAACTTAACATATGTTATACTGCCTTCCTATAATAGAATATATGGGAAATGGATAAACAGCATGAATAGTAAGATTATGGATATTGTTAAGCACTCATTTTTTATGTTGGGAAATGATATGAAAGATACCATAATAGGAATAGAAAATAATTTTGAAAATATAAAAGAATTAATTGAGAGTCCGAGTATAGAAAAAATTAAAGATAAATATAAAAAAGTCCCGGCGATAATAGTTTCTGCAGGCCCTTCTCTTGATAAGAATGTTGACAAGCTTAAAGAGGCTCAAGGTAAATGCCTTATTATTGCAACGGATGCAGTACTTACGACATTGAAAAAGCGTGGAATTGTTCCGGATGGAGTGGTTAGTATTGAGAGAGGGGAAGCAACTTATGAAAAATTTTATAAAGATAAAAATATAGATAAAAGAATTGTATTTATAGGCCCTCCCGTAGTGAAAAAAGAATTGTTTCATGAATTAAGGGATAATAAAAAACTTATTTGTTTAAAAAAATATGAAAAAATCAATGAATGGATAAATAATGATATATTAAATGAAAATAGATTGTTGAGTATGGGAACTTCCTGTGCTCATGTGGCCTTTTCTTTTGTTAAATATATAGGAGCTGATCCCGTTGTATTTATAGGTCAGGATTTAGCCTATACTTCAGAGGGTGTTACTCATTCTCAAGATGTGGAAGTTAGGACTAAAAAAAATTTGGAAGAAGAAAAGGATATAGTATTTGTAAGGGGTATGAATGGAGAAGAACTTCCTACAAATAGAGTATTCAAAAACTTTTTGACTTGGTATGAACTTCAAATAGCAAACGACAACAGCGGGAGAGAATATATAAATGCTACAGAAGGCGGTGCATTAATTAAAGGTGCTCAATCTATGAAATTAGATGATGTAATAAATAAATATTGTAAAAAGAAAATTATACCGCTTTATGATATTGTTCCTGAAGGAAGGTTTGATGAAAAAAAATATAAAAAGACCTTGGAAAAAATTGAAGAATTATATCAATATTTTGATGATATCAGGAGGGAAGCAGAAGAACAGATAATAAGATTGAATGAAATAAAGGAAAGAGATAATATAAAGAAGATATTAAAAGAATTGAATAAAGCAGCAAAATTGGAACAGCTCTGCATATCCAACGGCGTTTCAAGAACAATGTTTCAACCTGTTATAATGATGTCGGCGAGCAGGATAAAAATGTTAGGGAATGAATTGACAAGGGATAATGTAAAAGCTAATCTAATTATTCAAAAAAATATGGCGATAGGAATATTGGGAGGCTGCCATGCATTACAAAATTCTGTTTCCAAGATAATTGATAGGTTGAAGTCCGATATTCAGTGTAAAAAAGAATAGAAAAAGCGCGTCAAATAAAAAAAATTTTAGAATAACAGAATAAATAAAGGAGCTGATAAAATGGACATACCATCTCTATCCATAGCCCTAAGCCAATCCAAACTCTACCAAGAAGTAGGAGTATCCGTCATGGAAATGGCTATGGATTCAATAAAAATGCAGGGTACAGATTTGACTAAAATGATGGAAACAACCACAAAAATTATGCAGCAATCTGTAAATCCTAATATAGGAGGAAATATAGATATTTCTATTTAAGCGGGAATTAAATCTAATCTGACTGATGGACAAGGCATTCGTCTACATGCCTGTCCACGGTCTTAATACAAATGGCAGGCTACCATGTGCTCCGATTCTTTTTCTATTAATTTTGGTTCTATTTCATGACATTGCTTCATTCTATATTTACATCTGGTTACAAATTTGCAGCCTGATGGCGGGTTAAGGGGACTGGGTACATCTCCCTCTAAGGTTATGATTGAATTCTTTTTAGCCATTTTTGGATCAGGTTCAAGAACTGATGACAAAAGAGCTTGAGTGTAAGGATGAAGGGGATGTTTATATATATCATCACTATTTCCTATTTCAACCAATTTACCCAAATACATTACCCCTATTCTATGGGATATATGCCTTACCATAGATAAATCATGAGCAATAAACAAATATGTTAATCCCATTTCATTTTGTAAATCTTCCAACATGTTGACTACTTGTGCCTGAATGGATACATCAAGAGCCGATATAGGCTCATCACATAATATAAATTCAGGATTACTTGATAATGCTCTTGCTATACCTATTCTTTGTCTCTGTCCTCCGCTGAATTCATGAGGGTATCTATCCATATGGCTTTTTCCCAGCCCTACCTTTTCTAATAGCTCTAAAACTCTTTCTTTACGTTCTTTTTTACTTCCTATATGATAAACATCCAAAGGTTCGGAAATTAAATCCTGTACAGTTAAAGTCGGATTGAGAGATGCATATGGGTCTTGAAATATCATCTGCATTTTTCTTCTGTAAAGCCTTAAATCCGGCTCCTTTAATTTAGCTATATTTTTTCCTCTATAGAGAATTTCACCATCTGTTATATCAAAGAGTCTGATAATACTTCTGCCTGTGGTAGATTTACCGCAGCCGGATTCACCTACCAATCCTAAAGTTTCTCCTTCATTTATATGGAAGCTCACATTGTCTACAGCCTTTAGGTATTGAGGTTTACTTATGAAAGATGATTTTTTTACCGGAAAATATTTTTTTAAGTTTTTTACTTCTATTAATTTTTCCTTTTCCTTATTTTCCATTATATTCATCTCCTTTATCTAAAATCCAACACATAGCCCTATGATTATTTTTTTCATAATATTTAGGCTGTTGTTTTTTGCATATATTCATTACATAAGGACATCGTCCCGAAAAAGGACAACCTTCGATTGTCTTAGATAAATCAGGAGGATTACCCTTTATTGGTATAAGCCTTTGCTTTCCTTCTGTACCTTTCTTTGGTAAGGATTGAAGCAGACCTTTTGTATATGGGTGCATGGGATTATAGAATATATCGTCCACAGTTCCTTCTTCCATGATAAGTCCTCCATACATAACTATTACCTTAGAACATGTGTTAGCTACTACTCCTAAATCATGAGTTATTAAAATAATTGAGGCGCTCATCTTTTCCTTTAATTCCATCAATAATTTCAGTATTTGAGCCTGAATGGTGACATCCAAAGCCGTAGTAGGTTCATCCGCTATAAGTAATTCCGGTTCGCAACTTAATGCCATAGCAATAATAGCTCTTTGTCTCATGCCACCGCTGAATTCATGGGGATAATTATTGTATCTTTCCTCTGGTGAAGGAATTCCTACTATTCGAAGCATTTCTATGGCTTTATTTTTAGCTTCATTTTTTCCTAATCTCTGATGTCTCCTTATTACATCAGAGATTTGATGCCCTACCGTGAATACCGGATTAAGTGAAGTCATAGGATCTTGAAATATCATAGCTATATCATTGCCACGGATTTTCATCATTTCTTTTTCGGTTTTATCTGCAAGATTTTCTCCTTTGTATATAATCTCCCCATTTGTAATTTTCCCTGTTCCTTTAAGTAATTTGATTATGGACATAGAAGTAATGGATTTTCCGCTTCCTGATTCTCCGACTATTCCAATGACCTCTCCTTTTCCCACTTCAAATGAAACTCCGCGAATTACTTTAATTTCACCACTATTATTGAAAAAGGAGACCTTTAAATCCTTCAAACTTAATAAGGGTTCTTTCAAATTAATTCCTCCTTTTTTTACCTAATCATTATTTGCCTTAGGTTCAAATGCGACTCTGAATACATCTCCTAAAATATTAAAACTAAGTACCGTAAGTAATATTAATATCCCGGGGAATAATGCCAAATATGGTGCATCACCAATATACCCTTGGGCATATTTAAGCATGCTACCCCAGGAGGAATTTGGCTGACGTACTCCTAATCCTAAGAAGGACAGAGATGATTCTGTTAGAATTGCTCCTGCAATATTTAAGGTTGATGCCACTATAACTGTAGGAAAAATATTTGGTATAATATGTTTTAGTATAATAATATTCGATTTTTCCCCTATAATTTTTGCATACAGTACATATTCTCTTTCTTTAACCGATAAAGTTTCGGCCCTAACAATTCTTGCTATTCCCATCCAACTGAATAAGCCTATTATGATAATGATATTTTGAATTCCGGGTTTTAAATAGGCATTTAGTATGAGTATTAAGAAAAACGTAGGTATACTCATAAGTATATCTATGGTTCTCATAATTAAACTGTCAACTCTCCCGCCAAAGTAACCGCTTACTGTTCCAACTATAGTTCCTATTATTGTTGATATTATCATGGAAAGAAAACCAACTGTCAGAGACACTCTGCCTCCGTATAACGCACGTGCAAAATAATCCCTTCCCATTTCGTCTGTACCAAATATATGCTCTTTATTGGGAGATGACAAACTATTCATTACGTCAATTTTATTTGGATCATGGGGAGATAGAAATGCAAATACAGATGCGACTATTAATATAAATATTGTTATTAAAGCTATAATTCCTAATTTATTTTGTTTCAGTTGATATTTTAAATTTACCTTTAATCTGTCATTCATTATTATTTCAACTCCTTAATCCTTGGATCTGCAATACCGTATAATATATCCGACAATAAGTTCCCTATAATTAGTATAAAGGATGAGAACATAGTAATTGCCATAATGAGAGGGTAATCATAGCCGAATATTGCTTTGATTCCCAATTGTCCCATGCCAGGCCATCCAAAGATGCTTTCTGTAATGAAAGCTCCGGATACCAATCCCGGCAGAGACATACCCAATATTGTGATTACAGGTAAAATCGAATTTTTCAACACATATTTGTATAATACTTCCCTTCTGCCGGCACCTGATGCATATTCAACTGTTACATAATCTTCTTTTAGCTGGGATATGGTACTTGACCTGATATATCTGGTAATTGTGGCTATATTTTGCAGACTCAAAACAATCGTGGGCATTATTCCGTGCTTTATTAAATCCCAGGTAGTATGTATTCCTATAGTTCTCATTCCTATACTTGGCAAAAGATTTAATTTTAAAGATAGCAAATATATCAACATCATTGCAAACCAAAAACTGGGTATGGATATACCGATATAAGAAATAAAAGCAGCTATATTATCAAAGATTTTATTCTGATTTGCCGCTGAGATAAGGCCTATTATAATTCCCAGAATCATAGAGATTACTAAAGAGGTTCCCATGAGACCTAAAGTTGCGGGAAGTCTTTCAAGTATTTGCATTGCTACGGGTCTGTGATTCACCAATGAATATCCCAAGTCGCCTTTCAGTGCAGATTTTAGCCATCTTATATATTGTATATGTATGGGTTTGTTAAGCCCCATATTTTCTCTTATTTTTTCTATCTGTACAGGTCCCATTTCAGGAGTAATATAGGCTTGTACCGGATCTCCTGGAGCTAATTTTATAAGAAGAAATGAAACTATGGATATGGCAATCATCATTGGTATCGATTGAATTGCTCTTTTTATAATCATTCTTACCACAAAAATTCCTCCTAATATAACCACAAAAGTAAACTTAAGTTTAAGTTTACTTTTGTGATTTTTATTTAAATTATTCCGTTATATAAAGTTTAGAGAGATCTCTGAACATAAATATAGGAACCGGTTTGGCTTCTTCGATTCCGCCGTATTTTTTGTTTACTGCAACAATCGAATTCGGATAAGCTATTGGATATACTACCATATCGTCTATTAATTGTTTTTGAATAGTTTTGTAGATTTCGCCTCTCTTGGCTTCGTCTGTTTCAACTATGCCTTCTTCCCATTTTTTATCTAATTCTTTATTTACATATCCCATGAAGTTATTAAAGTCTTTTTCTAAAAATAACGGTTTATATCCGTTTGGTTCCACGCCCATTACATAGCCGTTAAATGCTAAGTCAAAATCCGTATTGGAAGCATCAAGTAATTTATCATAAAATGCTCCTCTTTCCATTGGGATAAGTTCCACTTCGACACCAATTTCTTTTAATTGTTGCTGCATAATAAGCCCGTATTCTTCGTCTTCTTTGCTTGAGTTCATATATGCCAGTCTTAATTTCAGATTTTCAACTCCGGCTTTTTTAAGAAGTTCCTTTGCTTTTTCCGGATTATAGTCATATTTTTCTACATCATCGGTATAAAATTTTGTGCTCGGTACAAACAAAGAATATGCTTTTTTTGCATATTTTTCTGATTTATAAACTCCCTTTATTATTTCATCTTTATTTATTCCGTAAGCTATTGCTTTTCTTACATCTTTATTCTGTAAATTTTTATTAGTTAATCTGAATACCATATTGTTTAGCATACCTTCATCATAAATAATTACATCGAAGTTTTCATTTGTATTGAACTTGTTTACATCTGCTGTAGTTATATATCTGGCAGATAATTCACCGTTTAGTAATGCTGTATTTGCAGCATTTGGATCAGCTATTACTCTGAATACTATTGATTCAAGATTAGGTTTTCCGCCAAAGTAGTCATCAAATCTAACCAATTCTACCTTTTCACCGCTTTTCATTTCTTTAAATTTGAATGGTCCAGAACCTATCGGTTTTAGATTTTTTTCACTTTTTGCCAAATCCTTTTCTCCTTCAAATATATGTTTTGGAATAGGACGCATATCGCCTAAACTGCTTTCAAAGGGCATTGAAACTTCCGGCAATGTAAATTCTACTGTTAAATCGTCTATTTTTTTAGCTGTTATCGGTTTCCCGTTTATTACAAAGGAACCTATGTCATTGGCATTTTGCTTTTCGTCTGTAATGGAATTCAATGTAAATACCACATCATCTGCAGTTAAATTTTCTCCGTCATGCCATTTAAGATTTGGTTTTAATTTTAAAGTATAGGTCAAATAATCATCTGAGTGTGTAATACTTTCAGCTAAGTAGAAATGTGTCCCTTCCTCATCAGTAACATAAAGCGGTGAAAACAATGCATTATCGATGGTCATTGTAACTCTGTCCCCTGCATATAATGGATTCATTACATTAGGGTCACTCCCTATTCCAAATATAAAAGTTCCTCCGTCTTTCTTTTTCGGAATTGCTGATTCCTGTGCCGTATCTTTAGATGTATCGACGGGAGTTTGATCTTTGGCCGTTTCTTTATTGCTACAAGCCGTTGATACTAACATAACTAATGCAAGCAACAATATTATCCATTTTTTGTTTTTCATATTAATTGTTATTCCCTCCTATTATGTTTGTTAGTTTTTCAATAGTTAAACCCACAATTATTGTATAATTACTTTATATATGAATCAAATTGATTATTTTTATATGAGTTGATATTGGTATAGCTTAAATTAATGCTCTGAATATTCGATATTTACTGTATATATCGGGCAAAAAGGTTCTTTAGTGTGTTTTTAGGGAAAATAGTGAAATTATTCGATTAATAGTACTATACAATGTGAGAAATAGTATGATGTCCCGTTGATTTTATTTCATCTTTTGGCTAAACTTTTTATAATCTTTGCCGAAATACAAAATAGTGGGACCAAAGTCTCGGAAAAAACAGGCTAAATGTACTATGTTAAAATGGATTATTGAAATAACTTATAAAGAGGGATCTTTATGTATATACAAAATAATATTTTGGGAATTAACTTTTTAAACAATGACAAAAAAAATATAAAGATATTGGAGAAATCCTTAGATAAGCTGTCTTCGGGACGAAGAATAAATACGGCAGCAGATGATGCTGCCGGTTTAAGTATATCGGAAAAGATGTGGGGTCAGATACGTGGACTGAAAATGGCGAAAAGAAATGCATTGGATGCCTATTCTATGATGGAAACAAGAGATGGTGCATTAGACGAGGTTCAAAATATGCTTCAAAGGATGAGGGAATTAACCGTACAATCGTTAAATGAGACATTAACGGATGAAGACAGGGAAAAATTACAAACAGAATTCAGAGCCTTGCAGATTTCCATATCTAAAATCAGCAAGGAATCCCAATGGAATACAAAATCTTTATTTGAACTTCATGAATCCTCATTTTGCAGTTTTGAAGGAAATCAAAGATTTAATCAGATAATAAAAATTTCAGAGGGATTTAATAATGATTTGGAAATATCCGCAGATGGGAATATTACAAATATATTTTTAGAGGGAGGATATTACACAATCGGTGAAATCGCAGATATTATAGATGATAAATTGATAGAGAAAAATCCAAATTTAATTATTAATTTGACTGAAGAAAACGGAATATCCATTCAAAGCGAAAACAGTTCAAACATTGATTATATAAAAGGCGGATTATCTTTTTTATTTTACGACTATCATATGGGTACCCCACCGGGAATGGTAATAGGTGTAACCGAATTTATAAAAGGCGGAAGGTTGAATATCATTCCCGGTAACAATGATAAATTAAATTTTTATATCGGAGCTGACAGAGGGTGTACAATAAGTTTTTTGCCTAAATCGGGAGGGTACTCCATAGATGAATTAATTGATACTATTAATGTTCAATTAAAAACAAAAGGGGAAAATGATGTAAAAGCTATAAAATACTTGGATAAATATATCGCCCTATATTCCAGTAAATATGCTATTACAGGATTAAGCGGAAATATGATTAAAATAGACGGAATTACATCCGTATTATATGATAATGCTAAATACGGCTATATATCAAAAAACCAAGGGTATGTAGTAGGAAGGAAAGATTTAAAAAATGGGATTGAGGTAAAGAAAGGTATAAATGATACCCTTAGACTAAAGGTAGATGATGAAGTTGGGTTTAATGTCATAAATTTATTGGACGAAGAGGAAAACAGCAAAATTTATACTTCAGACGGAATAATAAAAAGAATAAATGACGAGGCGGAAAGGCAGGGAATAGGAATTATTGCTGACGGAGTTTCATTTGGGGAAGGCAAAATCAATCTGAGAATACAAAGTAACTATTTTGGCGGTAAAAGTAAAATTATATTGGACCCGTATTCCTCTGCATATAATGATCTTTTCGTAGGAGAAGAGAGATATAGACTTAATCCCATAGAAAATTTTGGAAAGGTGACTCAGGCAACCATAGAAGGAAAGTATGTAATAGGTGAAATTGCAGAGATAAAGAAAGATTATAATGATACTTTGAAATTGACTGTTGACGGGAAAACAGAAACGATTAAATTAAAAGAGGGAAGTTATAATAGCGATGAATTAATTAGTGAAATAAATTTTGAATTGCAGGAAAGGGAACTTAATGCAACAGCTAAGCTAATGGGGCCATCTGAAGATGATAAATATGCGATATTCATTAATAATAGTGAAATCGGAGAAGGCAAGATAAGTATTTCGGAAGATTCAAATGGGTTTGAATATTTATTCTGTAAATCTTACTTTGACGTATTGGAGAATAAAGAAGGAGAAACAAAAATAGTGGAGGGGGAAGAAGGAATAGTAGGGCCAATAGAGGTTATAGAAACCCCTGCTGTTTTAACGGGAAGAGCGGATTTAAAAAATGGAGTCAATATTGATAATACAAATGATAAATTAAGTTTTAATATGAGCGGGGAAGACATGGAGATTATATTAGACCATGGAAGTTTTAATGCCCGAGAGTTGTCTTTTATGATAAATGATAAGCTGAGGGGGAAAAATATAGATGTAGGTTTAAAAGAAAATTCTGGCTATGGAATGAATCTTGTATTTACTACTGTAAGTAAAGGAAATGGACAATATTTTAGAAATATAGGGGGATCAGCATACAGTACCGTATTGGCAAAAATCGTATACAGTAAACCTGCCAATAGCGATAGCGGAGTAACTACAAATTATTCGATTATTGGAAGGACAGATATAGGAAATGATTTTGTAATTGATGATTTAAATAACTTATTGTCTTTTGTTTATACGGATGGAAATAAGGATGAGAATAATGAATATAAATTGGATATTGAATTGGAGAAGAAAACGTATACAGATACAAATGACTTAGTTTCGGAATTAAATAATAAAATTAAAGATAAATTGAGAGAGAAAGGATTATCTGATGATAAAATATCTGCTGATTTGGTTAATTCCAAGATAAGATTAAATATCAAAGAGCCTGGAGCTGATTATAAATTGAATAAATTTAGCGGAGGTTTTTATGATATGGTATTTGAAAAGGAAGTTATATCTAAACTTCAGCCATATTCTTATTCGGGATATTCTAATTCAAAAGATGAGCAGATTACGTATGTTGTCGGCAGGGAAAATTTGAATAAAGAAATAACAATACACCCATATATAAATGATGTTTTGATTTTTGATTTTCATCATAATTCAAGGACAGAAACTTTTAAACTACACATTGATCCCGGTAAATATACTTCCTCTGGGGCTGTTGCAGCCGAAATTCAAAGTAAACTTAATAAAGAATTATTGAAGAAAGGATACGAATCAAATAGTATTAAAGTGCAGATAGGCGGAGTCGACAGCGGTACAGCCATAGATGATGAAAATAAATTAGTAATTAAATATGAGAGTAAAGACGGTATAAACGATAATGGCAGTTATATAATTGACGGGGTTAGGGGAAGTGCTGCTTATACTGTTTTTTATAGGGCGCAAGGAGAGCCGAGTCCGACTCACGCGGTAGGGGTTGTGGATTTAAGCAAAGGAGCTGACATAAAATCAGGAATTAATGACACTTTTATAATGGATATTAACGGAGAAACCAAAACTATTATTTTGGAAGAAAAAAAGTATTCTTCTGAAGAATTGTTGAATGTTATAAACAAGAAATTGGAAGAAAAATCAACGAATATTACGGCATCTTATTACGACGGCAGATTAAAGTTAAGTTTTAATGAAGTGGGAGGTAATACAATAGACGGTATTAGAGGAAATGCCAGAGGAACATTATTTTTTAATGTAGGAGGCAGAGAATTTGATAAACCGGAATACTTTCAGATAGGTGCCAATTCGGGGGATACGTTAATTTTTGACAAGCTTCGAATTTCAACCGAATTGATGAGAATAAATACTATTACGATTCATAAATCAAGCTATGCAAATAAAGCTTTAATAAGAATAGACAATGCCATGGATTATTTATCCGGTGAAAGAGGAAGGATCGGAGCGGTTCAAAACAGATTGTTTTCTGTTATTCACAATAACGAAAATTATGAAGAGAATTTAACTGCGGCCAATTCAAGAATCAAGGATGTAGATATGGCAAGAGAGATTTTAGAATATACAAAACAGATGATACTTAAGCAAGCTCTGCAAAATATGTTTATTAAAATCAATCATTATCCGGAAGAAGTATTAAAATTATTGGATTAGCAGAATACAGTGGGGCAAGCACAGGTTGTTGTAATTTATAATAAAAGTATCAATAAAAATAGTGAGGGGGACTTAAGTGGGTAAAGGTGTTATTATTTTTGGTGTATTATTTTATGATTTTTCAATTAAAAATACTTTATTTGTAACAATAGTCCCTTTAATATTATCAATAGTATTAATAATGTTGTGGGATTATATAAATAAAGTAACAAAGGACTCGAATAGTATATTATTAAAAATAATTAAAGGAGTAGTTAAAGGTACAAGCTATTTTATAATGTTTATTATAGCAATCGGAATACTTATATTTATTGTTGCAGATAGTGCAGATTGGTTAGCTGGTATAGATAGTGGGGTATTATTATTAATTATAGTGATTATATGGTCAACATTTTCCATTACAGGAGCAGTTAATTCTACAAAGAAGGGCTCAAAATAGAGTCCCTTTTCTTTTGGATACCTGATCATAAATATTTATATACTGTTGAGTTGATTTACACTAAACTTATGGGTTTGAGAAATGGGAAGAATAATATGATGGAAATATCGTAAAAGCTGAATAATGTCTTTTTTATAAGAATCCTTGCCTGGTTAAGAGTAATTTATTATTTCATAAACTTATATTGTATTCAATTTGATTTTATGGTTTTCTAAAGTACATTTTATGTCATCGGGGATATCCGTGTCCGTAAATAAATAGTCTACTTCGTCAAAACTAAGAAGATTGACTAAACCACGCTGCATGAATTTACTTGAATCTGTCAACACAATAACATGATTGGCAGATGTAGTCATGGCCTTTACAGTTTCTGCTCTCATAAGATCACTGCTTGTAAAATCTGCATTCATTGAAATCCCATCGATTCCTATAAAAAGTTTATCAACAAAAAATTCAAGAGCACATTTTTTTGTTATAGGACCTACGTTTACTTATGATCCCTTCTGATATTCTCCGCCAAGTAAAATAGTTCTACAATCAGGGTATTTACGAATATATGAAGCAATAAAAGCAGAGTTTGTAATAATAGTAATATTTTTTTTATTTTTTGCTAATTCTTCTGCAAACATAGCACAAGTAGAACCTGATTCAATCATAACGGTTTCTCCGTTTGAAGTTATATCTAAGGCTGAACGTGCTATTTTCTTTTTTATATCATAGTTTATTGATAATCTATTATTGATATCATCACTTTCATTTAAAGTTGCATATCCATGTTCTCTGGAGATAAGGCCTTTCTTTACCAATACGTCCAAATCTTTTCTTATTGTTACTTGCGAAACACCAAGAGCATCGGACAACTTTGACACTTCTATTTTTTTGTACTTGTTTACCAAATCTAATATTTTTGTAAGCCTATCCATTATTTTTCCTCCGTAATTTATAGTTTAGAGGTACCAAAAATAATTATAACATAAATTATTCTATAGTACAACACAGGTTTTGAGTATCAAACTGTCTGTTTTTGTAATAAAATGATTACCAATGAAATTAAAAATATATATAAACGAAACAAAATATATTTACAATTATTAAAAAATGAATTATTCTATTTATAGAATAATGGCATTGGAGGTGAAAACATGAACAGTAAAAAGGCTTTAATATTTAATATTCAGAAGTTCAGTATACATGATGGCCCGGGCATCAGAACGATTGTATTTTTTAAAGGATGTCCTCTCAGATGCTTGTGGTGTTCTAATCCGGAATCACAAAAAAATGATATTGAAATAACATGGGATGCTTCTAAATGTATAAGTTGTAAACGGTGTATAAAGACTTGCCCTCAAGGAGCAATTTATGAAGAAAACGGGATTAAAGTAATTAACAAAAATAAATGTATTATATGTAAAAGGTGTACGGAAATATGTCCTAAGAAGGCTTTTGATACGGAAGGAGAATACAAAACTGTAGATGAAATTATGTCTGAAGTTTTAAAGGACATGGATTTTTATGAAGAATCAGGAGGGGGAGTAACTTTATCGGGAGGAGAAGTCCTTTATCAAGCTGATTTTGCTATCGAATTATTGAAAGAGCTTAATAAATATGGGATTCACAGAGCTGCTGAAACTACAGGTTTTACTTCTCATGATATTTTTAAGAAATTTATTGAAAATGTTGATCTGTTGTTATTTGATATGAAACATTATGATCCCCAAAAACATAAACAAGGTACAGGAGTAGACAATGCTTTGATTATTGAAAACATGAAGACAGCAGTAGATAGAGGGAAAGAGATAATAATAAGAATACCTGTTATACCTAATTTTAATGACAGTTTAGAAGATGCAGAGAAATTTAGTACTTTATTAAATAAAATTGGCATAAAGAAAGTAAATCTTTTGCCATTTCATCAATTTGGCCAGAAAAAATATAAACTACTTCAAAGAGAATATGAAATGGAGGATGTACCGCAACTTCACACTGAGGATCTTGCTGATTATAAAAAGGTGTTTATAAACAATGGTTTTGACTGTAAAATCTAACTAAAAACTTAAATTCGAAATGTAGAAATAAAGGTAGTATAAATTATAAATGATTATTAACGTAAAATATTAACTTACGAATGAAAATAAAACATTGATTATAGTAACCAAATATGTTATTATATAAATAAGTTATGAAGGAATAACATCTGTAAAAATTTACGTAAGGAGGAGAAATATTAATGAGCAAGCATTTTGGACAATTAACAGACAGAATGAATCATTTTAGGGAAGAAGTATTAAATGCTAAACCTTATGTATGTGCCGAAAGGGCTATATATACTACCGAGAGTTATAGAAAATATCAGGACAAGCCAGTTATATTAAAAAGGGCTTATATGTTAAAAAATATTTTGGAAAGTATGACTATTTTTATTGAGAATGATACGTTGCTTGTAGGCAATCAAGCATCGGCTAATCGTTCTGCTCCGATATTTCCGGAATATGCTATGGATTGGGTGATTGATGAATTAGATGATTTTGAAAAGAGAGACGGAGATGTATTTTATATTACAGAGGAAACAAAACAGAAATTAAGAGATATTGCACCATTTTGGAAGCATAATACGACGAAAGAACGTGGGCTTGCAGCAATACCCCCGAATAGTAAACTTTTTTATGACTTAGGTATTATTAAAGCTGAAGGGAATATTACATCCGGAGATGGTCATATTGCAGTTAATTATGGGGAAATTATGCATAAAGGTTTAAAATCTTATAGGAATAAAACGGAATTTATGATGAGAAATTTAGATCTAACAAATTATAAAAATCTAAAAAAATTTTATTTTTATCAGGCGGTTTTTATTGTAATCGATGCAGTTTCTGATTTTGCTAAAAGATACGCGGATTTGGCTGATGAGATGTCAAAAAAGGAACAAAATAACAAGAGAGCGTCTGAGTTACGTGAAATTTCAAGGATTATGAATAAGGTTCCATATGAACCTGCCGGATCTTTTCATGAAGCTATTCAATCCATGTGGTTTGTTCATCTTGTTCTACAAATTGAATCTAACGGACATTCCGTTTCTTATGGGAGAATGGATCAATATTTGTATCCGTATTATAAAAAGGATATTGAAGACGATTTTATTACGGAAAACAGTGCATGTGAGCTACTCACGAATTTGTGGATTAAAACTATGACTATTAATAAAATAAGAAGCTGGTCTCATACTCAATTCAGTGCAGGAAGTCCGTTATATCAAAATGTAACAATAGGAGGGCAAACACCGGATAAAGAAGATGCCGTAAACCCGCTGTCCTATCTTATCTTGAAGAGTGTGGCACAAACAAAACTTCCACAACCGAATCTTACCGTTCGTTATCATAAAGGGCTTGATGATAGGTTTATGAAAGAATGTATTGAAGTTATGAGAGAGGGATTTGGTATGCCTGCTTTTAATAATGATGAAATCATTATTCCTTCTTTAATTGAGAAAGGTGTAAAAGAAAAAGACGCTTATAATTATAGTGCCATAGGCTGTGTAGAAGTTGCTGTACCGGGGAAATGGGGATACCGTTGTACCGGAATGAGTTTTTTAAATTTTCCAAAATCACTTTTGATTGCTATGAATGACGGAATAGATCCGGAATCAGGGACAAAGCTTACTAAAGGTACGGGACATTTTAAAAATATGGAGACATATGATGCTCTTAAACGTGCTTGGGATGTAATTATAAGGGATTTTACAAAGCATAGTGTAATAATTGAGAATGCATGTGATATGGTTTTGGAAAAAGACGTACCTGATGTTCTTTGTTCTGCCCTTACCGAAGATTGTATCGGAAGAGGAAGAACAATAAAAGAAGGAGGTGCAGTATATGATTTTATAAGCGGTCTTCAAGTAGGCATTGCGAATTTGGCGGACTCGTTAGCTGCAATTAAGAAATGTGTATATGAAGATAAAAAGATTACCCGTGATAAGCTTTGGGATGCATTGATGAATAATTTTAAAGGAGAAAAAGGTTTAAAAATTCAAAATATCCTTATTAATGATGCACCTAAATATGGAAATGATGATGATTATGTGGATGAATTAGTTGTAGATGCGTATAATTCATATATTGATGAAGTGAAAAAATATCCCAATACACGTTATGGCAGAGGCCCAATAGGCGGTATCCGATATGCAGGAACGTCTTCGATTTCTGCTAATGTAGGTCAGGGAGTCGGAACTATAGCTACACCGGATGGGAGAAACGCATTTACCCCATTAGCTGAAGGATGTTCTCCATCCCATGGCATGGATAAAAATGGCCCAACATCTGTATTTAAATCGGTTTCAAAACTTCCTGTCAAAGAAATAACCGGTGGCGTTTTATTAAATCAAAAAGTAAATCCTCAAATATTGGAGAAAGAAGAAGACAAAATGAAATTGGTTTCTCTGATAAGGACATTTTTTGACAGATTACACGGATTCCATGTACAGTATAATGTAGTTTCTAAAGAGACTCTAATAGACGCACAAAAACATCCTGAAAAGCATAAAGACTTAATTGTTCGTGTCGCAGGCTATTCCGCATTTTTCAATGTGCTTTCTAAGACGACGCAAGATGATATCATTGAAAGAACCGAACAGACAATTTAATTTACTATCTGCAAGAGCTGGTATAAGACTGACTTATTATAAAAAAATAGAAAGGGGGGATTTTGTTGGCTGAAGAAATCAACGAAACCGAATCACAAATCATGCAAATAATTATATATGCCGGTGATGCCAAAAAGCATGCATATGATTCATTAAGAGATGTAAATGATGGAAATTATGAAAACGCTGACAAAGAAATGAATATGGCTCATGAATCTTTAGTTACTGCTCACAATGCCCAAACCTCTTTACTACAAAATGAGGCAAGAGGCAAGAAGATGGAGATAACTGCTTTGTTTGTTCATGCACAGGACCATCTTATGACATCTATAACTGAAATTAATTTGATTGAACAGATTGTCGAGCTTCGTAAGGTAGTAAATACTTTGTTGGAAGGAAAAAATAATCAATAAAAAGATGGGAGGAAGATATAATGATTAAAATTAAATTATTTTGTGCAGCAGGTTTTTCAACCAGCCTTTTGGCTGACAAAATGAAAAAAGCTGCGGATGCTAAGAATATAGAGGTAGATGTTGAAGCATGTTCGCAGGGACAAATGGCAGACTGTCTGGATGATGCCGATGTTATGCTTTTAGGGCCTCAGGTGGCTTATACTTTGCCTAAATCAAAAGAAATATGTGCACAAAAAGGTGTCCCCGTTGATGTTATTCCTATGGCTGATTATGGCAGGATGAATGGGGAAAAGGTATTAGAATTTGCCTTAAATTTATTAAAAAAGTAATACAGTATCAAATTTATAGAGGGAGGAAAAGGTATGTCACAATCAAAATTCAGTACTAAAGCTATTGATAAAATTATGAAATTTGTAAATATGAAAGGTATTGTTGCTCTGAAAGAGGGTATGCTGAACATCTTACCTTTAACTGTAGTAGGATCTATATTTTTAATTATTGGTTCACTGCCGTCCGAGCATATAAATAATTTCATTGCTGGAATATTTGGGCAGAATTGGACGGAACCGTTTCTGCAAGTCCAGGGAGGTACATTTGCTATAATGGGAATCGTATCGTGTTTTGCCATAGCTTATCATTATGCCAAAAATGAAGGCCATGAAGCATTACCGGCCGGTATACTGGCACTTTCTTCATTTTTTATAATAACTAATTCTTATATGGTTACGGATAAGGGTGACATGGTAAAAGATGTAATATCCAAAACGTGGACAGGCGGACAAGGAATGATTACAGCTATTATTGTTGGATTATTTGTAGGATATTCTTATTCTTGGTTTATGAAGAGGGATATTGTGATAAAATTACCGGAAAGTGTTCCCAAAGCAATATCAAATCAATTTGCGGCTTTAATACCGGCAACTTTTATTTTTTTAGTTTCCATGATTGTATATATTATTTTTAAGTTTGGATTCAATACTACGTTTATTGAATGGATTTATCAGGTTTTACAAGTACCATTGCAAGGGCTTACGGATTCGCTTCCTGGGGTTATTGCTATTGCATTTTTTATTTCATTCTTGTGGTGGTTCGGCGTTCACGGACAATCTGTAGTAAATGGTATAGTATGCTCTTTATTAACGGCCAATGCGGTAGAAAATACGGAAATGCTTCAGGCTACAGGCAAACTTGTGGTGGGAGGAGGAGCTCATATTGTAACACAGCAATTTTTGGATAGTTTTTTGTTGATTTCCGGTTCCGGTATAACTTTTGGAATCGTTATTGCTATGTTGTTTAGAGCAAAATCGAATCAATACAAGAGTTTGGGAAAATTATCCATAGTACCGGCGATTTTTAATATTAATGAACCCGTTACATTTGGGTTGCCTATTGTATTGAATCCTATCATGTTTGTACCTTTTGTTGCGGTTCCTGTTATAGCTGCTTTGATTGTATACGGTTCCATTGCCGTAGGTTTTCTCAAACCGTTTTCCGGTGTTTTACTGCCATGGAGTACCCCATTTCTTATTTCGGGATTAATGGTGGGAGGATGGAAAGGCTGTTTAATACAAGTCATTATATTATTAATGTCTTGTTTGGTTTATTACCCATTCTTTAAAAAACAAGACCAGATAGCTTATCAGCAAGAACAGGAAGCAGCAGTACAGCAGGGAAAATAGTTTTAATTCATGTATAACGTTTTCTGAGAATTGAAAATTGAATGTTATGTATATGAATAAAGGCATTGTTTGCTAAAGCAAGTTCTATGCCGATAATTACCACAATTATCGGCATAGAACTTTTTTATATACTTTGTCTCAGAATATTTTAAAATAACTATTTGTATGATAAATATTTTTTTTTGAAAACAGGCTACGAGATTTTATCAAAATATAATAAAAAGATTTTTTAAATCTAAAGGAATCCTTTTGATTTAAATTGATGAAAAATATTTTTTAAAATTGTCTGAATATGATAATATATATACAAATAAGAATAGGGAAAACAGTGATTTGGATATTGCAATATATTTAGAAGGAGAAAGAGAGAGCTTTGTTAAACTTGAAATATTGGATGAATTGGTATCGATATTACAAAGGGAGGATATAGACATAGTTATTCTGAACAATGCAGATATAGAACTGCAGTTTCAAGTGATTAAATACGGAAAGGTTATTTACATGAAAGATTTGTTGACAAAGGTATTATATGAATCCAAAGTGATGAGTTATTATATGGATATGGAGCATTTCAGAAATGTTCAGTACAAAATAGGGCATGAGAAATTTTTGAAATTATTTAAGGATATAGAATGATATATTTATTAAAATAAGCAGAGGGAGCTCTGCTATATTTGTATGTAGAGATTGTTATAATATTGATGCTAAGAAATAATAAATTTTTCTTGTATTTTGCCGATAAAGTATCTAAATAAATTATATACCAACAATTGTCATCATAATGTCGACATATGATTTTATTTATAAATATTTTTTTATTTTAATCATTGATATTTATAATTCTTGTATGATATAATTTATTTATTGAATAAAATATAGGAGGTCAAAAGTGTGACTAACGAAGAATTTCAAAAGATTGTTTTGGAAAAGCTGGGAACACTTGAGAACGGGCAGAATGACCTAAATGAGAAGTTCGGCATTTTAGAAACTAAATATGAATCCCTTGAAGAAGGACAGAGAGAGTTAAACAAGAAATTTGGTACTTTGGATGATAGACTTGGTACTTTAGAAGTCAAGTACGGTACTCTTGAAGAAGGACAAAAGGAACTAAATAGGAAATACGATACTTTGTTGGAAGGACAAAAAGAATTAAACAGGAAGTACGATACTTTGTCGGAAGGACAAAAAGAATTAAACAGGAAGTACGATACTTTGTCGGAAGGACAAAAAGAATTAAATAAAAAATATGATGCTTTGGAGACTAAATTCAGTATATTGGAAGAAGGACAGAAAAAGATCTATAAAAAAGTCGAAGTTATATATGACCAGGTTATTGAATTGACTGAATTTAAGACGAAAGTCAATACTCAAGTCGACAGAATTGCAGAAGATAATGAGGCTCTTAAAGAAATTGTCGGAAGACATGAAGTGGAAATAAAAATTTTAAAAAATAAAATCGGATAAATAAAAGTAAATAAAAAGTAGATCAGACTGAAAATATTAGGTTTGATCTACTTTTATTTATAAACATTTTTATTTGAGTTACCGATATATTTAAGGGATAGTATATAAATAGTTGAGAAAATGGAAGAAGAATTGATGATAATTATATAGAAAAAATGTATAATGAATGTAAAGTCGAATTTTGGGGGGTAAATAGATGAAAATATATGTTTTGAATCAAGTAATGGAATATGATAATAATAAGGATGTTATTAAAGAAATATTTGAAAAAGGGAAGAAAATTATTTTTGATTCAAATTATACATTCAGCCATTTAAATGTGGACGGCATAGATGTCTATGATGATTTTTATGATTATATATCGGATAATATAAAAAATATAAAAGAGATTAAATTTGTAGCAAAAATGTTTAATGAAGTTATACAGGATGTAATTGTAAGTACATATGATTATATAGAAAATTCATTGCCTGAGATTAGAATTCTATCTAATGAATTTTATACGACTCCGAATCAAGAAGCTTGGGGGAAATTAGTTGATTTGTTTGAAGGCATTACCTGGATAATGGATACTTTTGAAGTAATCGATAAAAACGACAATATAAAGGACATAGTTAAAAGCTATGAAACATGGAATCTGTATGCTAAGGACATATATTCTTTAAAAGAACTGATGGTAGAGTTTGAGGAGATACTTTCAAGTGAAGATTTGGTTTCAATAGGAGATATTCTTTCTTATGAAATAATTCCTTTATTTGAATCAATGAAGGGAAAATTAAATGTTCTTGTGGATAGGAGGGTAGAAGTTCATGATCTTAACTGACAATATAAATATTTTAAGAGAATCCTGTCCCCAAAGTTGGGAAAAAATAAAAAATATTGAGAATAACTTGGATTTAAATATGGTTCATGTAGAACCGGCTAAAAAAGAAGGACAAACCTTATTTATAAATCAGGGGAATAAAAGGGTATACATGCATAGTAAATATGATCCTTTAAAAGAAGCGGGAACGATAGTTGACGGATACAAAGACGTGAAAGACGGTTCCAGTGTTATATTTTATGGAACGGGTCTGGGATACCATATAGAAATATTTTTAAAGAAGCATCCGAATGTTAATTATTATATAGTTGAATCTGTTCCGGAGATATTATATACTTATTTATCCGAAAAATCTTTAAAAGAACTTCCCATCAAAAGGTTAAAAGGCATAATATTAGGAATAGATGAACAGAAAATAGTTAGTTTCTTAAATAATATCATAGATAAAACCAGAAAAGATACCATTATAGTTGAACTGCCAATACATAAAAGTGTTTTCCCTAAAGAATATGAAAGATTCTTAGATATATTTAAAAGAGCAATTAAGAATAAAAAGAGTGAACTTCATACAGAATTTTCTTTCCAAAAAAGATGGATACTTAATAGTATGAAAAACTTTAAATATATTGTTTCTACTCCTAATATTCTTATGGAAAAGAAAGGACACTTTAAAGGAAAACCGGCTATACTTGTTTCTGCAGGACCTTCTCTTGATGATGAGATTGAAAATCTTAAGTATATAAAGGAAAAAGGATTAGCTTATATTTTCAGTGTGGGTTCGGCTATAAATACTCTTATATATAATGATATATATCCTCATGCAGCATGTACATATGACCCGACGGTAAATAATCAGAAAGTATTTGCAAAGGTAAAAGAACAAAATATATCGGATATTCCGATAATATTCGGGAGCAGTGTAGGATATGAAACCCTTATAGATTATCCGGGAGAAAAATATCATATGATTACGAGTCAGGATACTGTTTCAAATTATTATTTGAAGACAGAAGACGAGAGCAAAATGAATATAGTCTTTGATGCACCTACAATAGCTGTAGTTACACTTCAACTTCTTTATCAACTGGGATTTGATCCTATAATTCTTGTAGGACAAAATTTGGCTTATAAAGGTAAGAAGAGACATTCGGAAGGAATAGAGTACAGCAAAGATATTTCCAAAGAAGAGATAGAAAAGGGAATCTGGGTAAAATCTGTAGACGGAAGCGAAGTTTTGACTAATGAAGGCTTTAATAGGATGAGAAAACAGATGGAATATTATATAAGCATATTCACCGGCTTAAAGGTTATCAATACAACTAAAGGCGGAGCAAATATTGAAGGAACGGGTTTTAAAGAGTTGAGAGATATAATAGGCGATTATTTAGTTGATGAGGTATTTGACGAAAATTGGTTGAACGGTACCAAAGTTATTTATGATAAAGAATATTTAAAAGCTCAGGCTGATAAAATGGACAAATCTCATAGTGAGGCATTAAAAATCATAAGGGAATATAGAGAAGTAATAGAGAAAATATTCAATTTGGTTAAAAATCAAAATTTTAGTCAGTCAGAGAATATGTATTCAAAGCTTGACAATATAAGATTCAAAATGAACGATAATGATTTTTTCAAAACATTTATTCTTCCTATGAACAGGGTCAACTATAAAGTATTGATTGATGGAATAGAAAGTATGAAATCCGAAAGAGCTCCGCTTATGAAAGGACTTAGGATTATCAGTACTTTTAAGAATTTTGTGGAAGTATGCAACAACGATATTAAATTAATAGATCCTGTGTATAAAGAAATGAATGAGGATATATTATCTTTTATTGAGGGATGATGTGATGAAGACAAATTTGGAAAATGTATTTGTATTGCCTGATTATACTATAAGAATGGTGCTGGAAAAATTGGATAAAGGTGGCAGAGGAATAGTACTGGCCGTAGATAAAGATCAAAGACTAATAGGTACTGTTACGGATGGAGATATAAGGAGGGCACTCCTTAATGGTGTAACTTTAAATAATTCTATAAAGGATATTATTCATTATAATTCGGTATATGCTAAAATCGGAACAACGAGAGAAGATATAAAGGATATATTTATAAAAAAAGCAATAAAACAGCTTCCGATAGTAGATGACTTTGGCAGAGTTTTAGACTTAATAAGTATTAATGATATATTGCTTCCCAAGGGAAAAGAAAACCCTGTATTGATAATGGCAGGAGGTTTGGGTTCAAGACTAAAAAATCTGACAAAAGAAGTTCCGAAACCAATGCTAAAGGTAGGACAAGATCCCATTCTTTATCATATTATCAATAATTTTAAACAGTATGGATATAACAATATACTTATTTCTGTTAATTATAAGTCGGAAATAATAGAAAATTATTTTCAGAATGGTTATGCTTATGGAGTCAAGATAGAATACATAAAAGAGAAGAAAAGATTAGGAACAGCAGGAAGTATATACCTTGCCAAAGATTATCTTGATAAACCTTTTTTTGTCATTAACGGAGATATATTTACGAATTTAAATGTAGACAATATGATGAAATTTCATTTAGAAAATGGATTCCCTATGACTGTTGGGACTAAGAAGTATTTTTATCAGATACCTTATGGAGTGATTCAGCCTAAGGGGAATGCCGTAGAAAAAATTGTGGAAAAACCGGAGATAGAATATTTGATTAACGGAGGGATATATTGTTTGAATCCTGAGGTGATAAAATATATACCGGAAAACAAATATTTTGAGATTACAGATTTGATAAATATTTGCATAGATAAAGGACTAAATGTAGGAAATTATGAAATAGAAGAATATTGGATGGATATAGGGAAGATAGATGATTATAATAAGGTCAATGATGATGTTGAAAATATAGTTTATTTAAAACAGTGAGGGTGGTTAGAGTGATCGGTAGTAAGAAAGTTGTAGGCATTATTCCTGCAAGAGGTGGGTCAAAAGGGATACCAAGGAAGAACATTAAAAATCTCTGTGGGAAACCTCTTATTGCATGGACTATAGAAGAGGCTCTGAAAAGCAAATATATTGATAGATTGATTGTTTCGACGGAAGATAAGGAAATAGCTGAAATAAGCAGGGAATATGGAGCAGAAGTGCCCTTTTTAAGACCTGTTGAATTGGCAAGAGATGATACTCCCGGAGTAGAACCTGTACTTCACTGTATAAATTGGTTAAAAACAAATGAAAATTTTGAATCTGATTATGTATGCGTTTTGCAATGTACTTCACCGCTGAGAACATATAGAGACATTAATCTGTGCTTAGAAAAAGTAAATAATACTAAGTTTGATGGCATAATTTCTGTTTGTGAGGTTGAGACCAACCCATATTGGACTAATATTTTTGAAGGGAAAAAGTTAATATATTTTTTGGAAGAGGGAAAGAAGATTAAATCGAGGCAGGCTCTTCCTAAGATATATAAATATAATGGGGCTATTTACATAATAAGAAAAGAAATTTTAATTAAGAAAGAAACTTTAGAAACCGATAATATGACTGGATATATCATGGATAATGGAAGTTCTATTGATATTGACAGTAAAATGGATTTTAAGTTTGCAGAATTGCTAATAAGAGAGCGTGAAAATAATGCGTAATATTTTGGTAGTAACTGGTACGAGAGCTGAATATGGACTTTTAAAAAATACTATGTATGAAATATGTAAAGACAATGAATTGAATCTGCAGTTAATAGTTACAGGATCTCACTTATCCGAAAAATATGGTTATACAATTAATGACATAGTAGATGATGGATTTAAAATAGATTTTAAGATTCCAATATTAATGGATGATTGTTCAAAAGGTTCTATTGCGAGAGAAATAGGTTTAGCGATTATACAATTTTCTCAATGCTTTGAAAAATTGAATCCGGATTTTTTACTTATACTTGGAGATAGATATGAAATATTTGCATCTGCTGTTACTGCTATGTTTATGAATATTCCCATAGCTCATATTTCTGGGGGAGAAGTGACAGAGGGAGCAATTGATGAACAAACAAGGCATGCTATTACAAAGATATCTCATGTCCATTTCCCTGGGACTGAATATTACGGAGAAAATATAAAAAAGATGGGAGAGGAACCTTGGAGAATATTTAATGTAGGAGATCCGGGGATTGAAAATATAAAGAAAACTGATTTGATGACTAAAAGAGAGATAGAAACTGATTTAAAGGTTAAAATTGATAGAGATACGTTATTGGTTACTTATCATCCAGTAACCTTAGAGAACAACAATATTAAAATACAGATATCGAATTTATTGCAGGCACTAAATATATTGAACAAGACTGTAATTATGACTTATCCTAATTCTGATTTGGGAAGTGATTATATTATTAGGGAGTTGGTAAAGTTCTCCAGCGAAAATGATAAGTTTCATTTATTTAAAAATTTAGGCAGTAGGAGATACTTAAGTGTTATGAAATATTGTGGAGCTGTAGTAGGAAATTCCTCAAGTGCTATAGTTGAAGCTCCATATTTAAGAATACCTGCAGTGAATATTGGCAATAGACAGAAGGGCAGACTGAAAGCAGAAAGCATTATTGATTGTTCAAATGATTGTGAAGACATTGTCTTAGCAGTCAATAAAGCTCTAAGCGGTGAATTTAAGGAAAAAGCAAAGTATGCCAAAAGCTTATATGGAGATGGAAACACAAGTAAAGAAATTGTAAGGATACTAAAAAATTTAAATATAGATGAAAAACTGCTTAAGAAAAAATTGGTTTAGGGGTGGTTGCTATGTCGGTTTTTATTATAGCTGAGGCTGGAGTAAATCATAATGGTGATGTTAAGCTTGCAAAGGAACTGGTTGATGTTGCTTATAATTGTGGTGCAGATGCCATAAAGTTTCAAACTTTTAAAGCTTATGAAAGTACAGGAGTTTTTGCAGAAAAAGCAGAATATCAAAAACAAAATATGCCTAAAGAAGAAAGTCAATTTAATATGATAAAAAAGTTAGAGCTTCCATTCGATGAATTTAGAGAAATAAAAGAGTATTGTGATAGAAAGAGAATTATATTTATTTCTACACCTGATGGAGTAGAAAGCTTAAACTTTTTAGTTAAATTAGGTGTTCCATTAATTAAAATTGGCTCTACGGAAGTAACTAATTTGGAATTTTTGAAGACTGCTGGTGAGACAGGAAAGCCTATAATATTGTCTACGGGCATGAGTACTCTTGGAGAAGTGGAAAAGGCTTTAGAAGTAATTTATTCCACCGGCAATAGAAAAGTTAAAATCATGCATTGCACAACTGATTATCCAACTAATATTGAGGATGTCAATATTAGGGCAATGATCACTATGAGAGATGCATTTCATGTTCCTACAGGTTTTTCAGATCATACATTAGGATTTGAATCAGCTATTGCTGCTGTTGCATTGGGAGCGGAATTTATTGAAAAACATATAACATTGGATAGAAATATGGAAGGACCTGATCATAAAGCATCAATGCCGCCTGATGAATTTAAAGAATATATTATTCATATTAGAAATACGGAGAAGTTGTTGGGCAGCGGAATAAAGAAGCCAACTGAGAGAGAAAAGATTATTATGAAAGATGTTAGAAGAAGTATAGTTGCTGCTTCTGATTTAAAAGAAGGAATTATAATCAAGAGAGATATGTTGGAATTTAAACGTCCCGGAACCGGAATTAAGCCTGAATTAGTAGATATATTAGTTGGGAGAAAATTAAAGAGAGATTTAAATAAGGATGAGATTATATTATGGAAGGATATCTAAAGCCTATTGGAGGAGAATTTTGGTTTGACCTAAATATGATTAGTAGTGAAATCGATAATTTTAAAGAAAATGATGAAGAAATATATTTAGATGGAGGACAAAGTGCGATTAAATTTATTATTGAAAATATGGATGTACGTGAAGATGAATATATTCTTTTACCTTCATATTTATGTTTAGATATAGTTAATGTATTTATAGAGAATAATATAAAAATAGCATTTTATGATGTAAACAGGAAATTAGAAATTAATGCAGAGTCTATTATGAAAAATATAGAAAATTATAATGTTAAGGCTGTATTTTTTATTGACTATTTCGGTTTTCCTCATAGTGAAGATACGATTAGATTTTTTAATAATCTAAAAAACAGAGAAATTATTATAATTGAGGATGCTGTACAATCTTTGTGGTTTAATCCAAGAAATTTTTTTATCGGAGATTATGTTTTCAATAGTTATAGAAAATTTATTCCTATAGATGGAAGTATAGTTTTAACGAAATATGATATCAAAGCTAAATATGATAGAAGTGATAGTAGCAAATATTATGAATTAGTAAACACTGCCAGAAGCTGTAAAATGTTATTCCAGGAATTTCATATTGGTACTGAAGATAATTACTTAAAGTTATTTGATAAGGCTAAAAAAGAGTATTTAAATAGGGAAAACAGTATCTTTAAAATTATGCCTAAGTCTAAAAAACTTTTATCTAATATAAATATAGATAACATAAAAAATATTAGAATTGATAATTACAGATATATTTATAATAGGTTAAAAAATAATGAAAATATAAAAATAATTTTTGGAGAAAATCTTTTAAAAGATAATATACCTTTAGGATTCCCAATATTAATAAATAATAGGGACGAGATAAGAAAAAGTTTGATGACGAATTCTATATACTGTCCAATACATTGGAATATCAATCATAGTTTTGTGCCTTTATCATTTAAAGATTCTTATTATCTATCTAGTCATGTATTAACTTTACCAATAGATCAGAGATATACGTCAAAAGATATGGAAAGACTTGTGGATAATTTATTATTCTATATCTAATATGGGAGGTGTTTTAAACTGAATTTAATTTTTGATAAATGTACTATAGAAGATTTTGATGACTTTTATATGTTAAGATGTGATGAAGAAAATATTTATTGGACAGGCCATAGGGAAAAACCTGACAGAGACAAGTTATATAAATGGTATTTGGAACAGTTGAAAAGAACCGATAGAATAATGTTTTTAGTTAAGGCCGATTCTTTGGATGAACCCGTAGGATATTTATATTTGGACATAGTGAACAATAATGGAGAAATTGTTGCAGAAACCGGTCATGGAGTTAATTCAAAATATAAAGGGAGAGGTATTGGAACACAAATAATAAAATTTGCGGTCGATTATACAACTAATGAATTAAAGCATATTAATAAGATAGACGGCTGGATATTGGAAGATAATGTCGGTTCTATAAGAAATGTATTAAAAAATGGATATATTGAAACCGGCGAAAAAAAGAGAGTTTTTATTGATGAAACGAGTGGATTTAAAAATATGAAAAGATATATTTATAAAATAAATCGTAGATAGAGGTGAAAAAAGTGTATTACATTATTGACACAAATTGTTTGGAGTGGAATAGATGTTTGAATGATATACCTCTCCAATATAGAGATATATATTTTACCTCTGAATATTATAAACTATATGAATTAAATGGAGATGGAATTGGAAAGATGTTTATTTATGAAGAGAATGGGAAAACAGCATTGTATCCTTTTCTTCTAAATGAAATAAATGGCTATGGATTAGAAAAGAAGTATTATGATATACAAACAGCCTATGGATATGGAGGACCGATAAGCAATTGCGGTGATGAACTGTTTTTAAAAAATTTTGAAGAATGTTTTTTAAAATACTGTACTACCAGTAATATTATTGCTGAATTTATAAGATTTCATCCATTAATTAAAAATGAAAAATTTTTTAAAGAGAATATAGAAATTTTACATAACAGAAAGACCGTTTATTTGAAATTAGAAGAGGACATACAAACTATATGGAATGAAGATATATCAATTAAATGTAGAAATAAAATAAGAAAGGCAAAAAGGAACGATTTGAAAGTAATTGAAAACAATGATTATAAGATTTTTAAACAAATATATGAGGAAACAATGGACAAAGTGAGAGCGGCAAAAGAATATTATTTTCATGATAAATATTATCATGAAATGAGTAAAAATGAAAATTTTATTATAATGAATGTATTAAAAGATGATTTAGTTATTGCAGCATCGGTATTCATGATATATGGGGACTACTTTCATTATCATCTGTCGGGAACTAAAAAAGATTATTTAAAGTATGCAAGCAATAATATACTTTTATGGGAAGCAATAAAATTTGCTCAAGAAAGGAAATGTAAATTTTTTCATTTTGGCGGAGGACTAAAAGATAGCGAAGAGGATTCTCTATATTTGTTTAAAAAAAGTTTTTCAAAAAATACGTCTGACTTTTATATCGGAAAAAGAATTCATAATGAAAATATATATAATTATTTGATTGATAAGTGGGAAAAGAAAAATGGTAGGAAAGCAGATTTGTTTTTATCCTATAGATATTGATAAAGGAAGGAATAACATGGATTTAAAAAATAAAAAAATACTTGTGACAGGTGCTGAAGGATTTATAGGAAGCCACTTGACTGAAAAATTAGTTGAAATGGGAGCAGATGTTACTGCTTTGGTTCAGTATAATTCCTTTAACAACTGGGGTTGGATAGATACTTTTGATGATGGAATTAAAAACGGTATTCATGTTGTAACAGGGGATATAAGAGAATACGATAATGTTAAAAGAATTGTAAAAGGGCAGGACATAGTGTTTCACTTGGCGGCTCTTATAGCGATACCATATTCTTATTTATCTCCTATGGCTTATGTAAGGACTAATGTGGAAGGGACTACAAATATATTGGAAGCTTCAAAGGATTATGGAGTAGAAAAAATTATACATACATCTACTTCTGAAACCTACGGTACAGCTTTGTATGTTCCAATAGATGAAGGGCATCCAATGCAGGGGCAGTCTCCCTATTCTGCTTCTAAAATCGGAGCCGATAAGATGGCGGAGAGCTTTTATAGGAGCTTTAATCTTCCTGTAGCAACTATTAGGCCTTTCAATACTTATGGACCGAGGCAATCTGCCAGAGCTGTAATTCCTACAATTATATCCCAAATATTATCGGGGAAAAAGGAAATTAAATTAGGTAGTTTAAGCCCTACAAGGGACTTTAATTATGTAAAGGATACTGTTTCCGCTTTTATAAAGGTAGCGGAAAGTGATAAAACTATAGGACAAGTTGTTAATGCCGGGTCAAATCATGAAATAAGTATTGGAGATTTAGCGGAGAAGATAATAGAGATCTTAGGGAAAAAGGTCAACATTATATGTGATGAAGACAGAATAAGACCTGAGGGAAGCGAAGTAAACAGACTATGGGCAGACAATACAAAGATAAAGGAATTAACAGGGTGGAGTCCCAAATATACATTAGAAGAAGGACTTAAAGAAACAGCTTGCTGGATAGAAAAGAATATGAGATATTTTAAAGCAAACATATATAATGTTTAATTGAGTTTAAAGATAATATTTATATAGAGAGACAGTTTTATAATCATAATTCTAAAAGATATTCTTTTTTCAGTGTATGGCTAAGTATTAGGAATATTTTATACTGCCAAAGTTTTCATATATTCATAGACTTTGGCAATTATTTTTATTGCTTTTTCCAATTGCAACCTTTTATTCTAATATGTTATAATCATGCTAAGGATTGAATATATAAAAAGGAGTGCAGTTTCTTGTATTTGGGCAAGGGCTACAAAACAGCTATATATTTCATTATATTTTTTGTTGTATTTATGGCAATAATAATCCATTTGCCAAAAGAAAAGGAAGAATCTTCTGATTGGTATAAAACAGCTTATGCCTTGAAATTAGATGAAAACCAGGAACTTATAGATTATGCTTATAATAAGGACTATCTTTTTGCAGTCTTAGGAGATAAAAAAGACAGAAGATACGGCAATGCAGTTTGTATATATAGATCAGAAAATTTATCTTCAAAAGTGAATTGGATAAAAGTATCGGAATATGATTTTTCTAAAGTTTTACCATGGAAGGTTGAGATAGGAGACATAGATGATTCAGAAAATTTGGAATTGTTTATCGGAGTATATAAATCAACTCATTTTGATAACAAACAAAATAATCGCATGTTTGTATTTAACTGGGACGGAGAGAAACTTTCCAAGAAGTGGACAGGGTCTCAAATAGGTTATTGTATGAAAGATTTTTATGTTATAGATTTTTTAGATATGTATGGCGATGAATTGATAATTTTAGATAAAAATAAAGAGGGAAAGGAGAGGATATTAATTTATTATTGGCTGGATTTCGGATTTACACTTTTAGCAGAGAGTGAAAATTTTGATCTTATTGAAAAAGTTGAGTATTCTAATGACAATTTATTGAAATTAACATGCAGAAATAAAGGCAAGAGGTTTCAGAAAGAGGTAAAGGTAAGAAATGGAGAAGTTGTGGGAATATCTGATTAGAATAGGGGGAAAGTAAATATGAAGCGTTTTTTTGCGTTTATAATGGTATTAATTCTTTTGGGCAGCGTTTTAGCCGGGTGTGATAAAAACGATTCAAAGGAGAGCAATATAGATTGGGCAATTCCCGATGAAATAAAAAATATTCAGGTTTCGTATAATCCTGTAAAGTATAAGGCAGAGGTGCCTCATTATGATATTTTGAAAGGCCTTGGCAATATTGAAAATATTGCTCAATTTTCCGGCTTTTCTGATGACCAGAAAAGTATGATTGAGAAAAATGGTTTTGTTGTCCTTCCCGGGAAACAAACAAAAATGAATTATTTGTATGATTCAAACGAATATTTGGGGATACCTAATTTTGTTACTTCCGATGTGGTTTTACATCTGTATCATCAGTTTTATGAAAAATCGTTGTTTTATGTGGAAAATGAATATCTGGCAAAGGACTTGGAACAATTGACCGACAGAATGTTTGATAAATCGGTAATTGTATTTGAACAAATCAATGATAATAAACTTAAGAATATTCAGAAGAAAAATATTGCCTATTTTCTTGTGGGGAAGATGATTATGGCAGAAAATCCGGATATTGACGTATCCGTAGATAGTGATATTCTGGATTTAGCTAAAGAAGAATATGATCTTATTCAAAAAGCCTCGGGGTATGAAAAATCGCCATTATTTGATGCAGACTTAGATTATTCACAGTTTACCGTAAGAGGTCATTATACCTATAATTCATTGCTTCAGAAGTTCTTTAAGACAATGATGTGGTACGGTTTTACTCCAATTAAACTTATGAACATGGAAACTGAAGAGTTTTATTATGAAAATACTCAACAAGCACTATTAATGACTTATACGGTATTTTTAGAATATAAGGGTTCTAATGATGTAAAAACTTGGAATAATATTTATGAACCGACAGGATTTTATGTCGGACAATCTGATGATTTGAATATTATGGACTTGAAAGAATTGATTGTTTCTGTATTTGGTGAAAATGTAGACATTGAGGACTCTAACAATTCCTCTTATCATGATAAACTTTACGAAGCCGTTAAAAATTTAAGAGAACCTGAAATAAAGGCAAAGATTACAAATGCACCTGTTGCTAAAGAATTTAAGTTTATGGGGCAAAGATATATTTTAGACGGATATATTATGCAGGAATTGATGGACCCATACTTAAGGCCGGTACCTACGGGTTTGGACGTAATGGGAGTACTGGGCAGTAAACAAGGAGAAGATTTGTTATTTAATAACTACCAGCCTCAAAAACAGTGGCCTGATTATCAAAAAAACTATGATAAACTGAAAAATGAAGTAAAAAGTTATAAAAATGAAATATGGCAGAGCAATCTTTATAATGGATGGCTTTGGGCAATTCAAAAAGAAATAACGGAGTTTGATGAGAACTCCGGGATGCCTGTTTTTATGACCAATGAATCTTGGCGTAATAAATCACTAAATGCCGCATTATCAAGTTATGCGGAATTAAAACATGATACTGTATTATATGGAAAGCAACCGGTGGCCGAAATGGGAGGTCCAATGGAAGTTGCAGATCAACACTATGTTGAGCCAAATGTAGAATTATATGATAATCTTCTCTGGTTAATGGAATACACGGTTAAAAATTTAGAAGCAAGGGAACTATTAAATGATGATTTTAAAGATGGGGCAGAAAAAAATATTGAGCTTCTTAAGCTTCTCAGAGAATGTTCGGTTAAAGAGCTTAAAAATGAAAATCTCACAGAAGATGAAAAAAATAAGTTACTGTGGATCGGAGGTACATTGGAAAATATATCAAACAGCTATTCCTTTGGAGCATCAGCTTCGGATAAGGAGAGTTTTTCAATAGAGCAAAATGATATGATAATAGCTGATGTGGCAACTTTGGGCAATAATAAGTATTTAAATATGGGTACGGGATTTTTTGACGAGATTTATGTTGCCGTACCTGTTGAGGGGAAACTGTATTTAACAAGAGGAATAGTTTACTCTTATTATGAATTTGTAGGGGATAAGCGATTGACTGATGAAGAATGGTGGGATCTCCAGGGACTTAAAAAGGTTAAAGAGGATTCCTATGAATATTTTCAAATGGAGGAGCCTTCCAAAAATTTACCGGACCAACCTTTCTGGGTGAATACATTTAAATCTGACGGTAATAATGTTAAGATTAAACCTTTAGAGGTGGACTGGGATAAAATAAATGAGTAGGATAAACAATTATTTCATATCTGTTTAAACAAGATAATATTTATTAGAAATAAGCTGTTCTGTTTAGTTTTTTAAATTAATTTGAACAGCTTATTTTTTATGATAATTATGTTAATTTTGTTGATAATATAATTATAGGCTTTTTATAACCCATTGGAAAATCAAAATTTCCTTAGTATGAATTTTCCGTTAAATGGGTCTCAAAAAAGGCTTCCTTAATATATTGATACTTTGATAAAAGCCTTTTTATTTTTTTGCCACATTGGATTGAAAAATTGTAAACTTGATTATAACCTACTTTGAAAGATATAATTAACTTATAAATAATAAATACAATGGTTAAAAAAAGGAGTAGTTTTAAGCATGCTTAATAAAAGATGCTCTCAACTGTTGTTTCGAATAGTTAATTCAAAAGAACCAATTAATATCGTGGAATTATCCAATATTTTTAATGTGAGCAAGAGGACAATAAGATATGATTTGGACAAGATAGATGAATTCTTGGCAAATATAAAATTGCCACAATTAATAAGGAAACCAAATGTTGGGATATCATATAATTGTTCTATTGTAGAAAAGAATATAATTCTGGAATCAATGGGGAAAATAGATTTTTATCAATATGTTCTGTCCCAGGATGAACGTGTTATGTATATACTCAGCGAATTATTGAGTGTAAGGGATTATATGACTATTGAAGAAATGGCAAATGAATTATTCGTTAGCAGAAGTACCATAATAAAAGATATGAATAAAGTCAGAGGATGGCTTAATAAAAGAAACCTGAATTTAATAAGCACTAAAGGATTCGGCATAAAAATTGAAGGAAATGAGAAGTATTATAGAAAAGCAGCGCTGGAACTTTTAACCGATAATGTAGATGTATATAAAGCATTAAATTTCATAAAAACATCCAAATTTGAAAAAATGGATTTTGGAATTGATGCTAAATTTAAGAATATGTTTAAAAATATTGATATTGTTTACATTGAAAATTGTATAGATATAGCGGAAGAAGAACTGGAAATAAAATTTTCAGATGAGGCTTATTCAGCTTTAGTTATGCATATAGCTCTTGCTTTGAAAAGAATCGAACAAGGAAAAGACATTATTATGCCGAAAGAGGAACTGGTTTCTTTACAAACTACAAAAGAATTTGCCGTATCTTCCAGTATAGTAAAGATGTTGGAAGAGAGATTTAAATTGAATATACCCATAGATGAAATAGGATATATGACAGTTCATTTTTTAGGAAGTAATGCATCGGCTTCGAAAAAGATAAATAATGATTTAATTGAAATAGAAATAATAACAAATAAGCTTATTGAAAAAGTAGGAAACCTATTAAATGAAAATTTGCGTGACGATAAACAATTGTTTGAGGGATTGCTGCAGCATATGCGTCCTACAATATATAGGATAAAACATGGATTGGTATTAAAAAATCCTTTATTGACGGAGATAAAGAAATCGTATTACCAGTTATTTATGGCGGTGAAAAAAGGCTGCAGTATTATTGAATCTTATACAGATAAGAAAATCAGTGATGAAGAAGTAGGATATTTGGCTTTGCATTTTGGAGCTGCTATAGAAAGAATTCAGGATTTTACCAGAGAACCTGCTAAGGTTTTAGTAGTATGCGCCACAGGAATAGGAACTGCTGGGTTTATATCTGAAAAGTTAAAGCAAATATTTAATGTCAATATTATAGGGACGGTATCCTATCGTCAAGTAAAGGAAGTTTTAGAAGAGAAAAAAGTGGATATTATTGTAAGTACTATTCCGATGAAAGTCGATGTTGGGAATGTTGAATGTATTGAAGTAAGCCCATTTCTTACTTCCCAAAATATCAACGATATTAAATCGGCGATAAATGGGAATGTTTATCAGAACAAAAAAGTGAATGTAGATTTAAAGAAAGTTATAGATATAATAAGTAAAAGCTGTGAAATTTTTGATGTAGCCAACTTAATAAAGGATTTGACAAACTATTTCGGTGTTTCAAATAATTTGGAAGAAAGAAATACTCCTCTGTTGGCATTACAAGATGTTTTAACATCCCAATCAATAAAATTGAATGTTGAAGCTGGTAGTTGGGAAGAATCTATAAAGATAGGAGGAGGGCTTCTGGAGAAGAATGGCTTGGTTGAGCATAAGTATATTCAAGCTATGATAGATATAGTCAAAAATATGGGACCATATATTGTTGTACAACCGGGAATAGCTATGCCTCATGCAAGGCCTGAGTATGGAGTTAAGAAAGTAGGAGTAAGCCTGATAACATTAAAGGATCCGATAAATTTTGGGAATAAAGAAAACGATCCTGTAAAGATAGTTATATGTTTATGTTCTACAGATCATTCAAGCCATATAAAAGTATTGTCAGAGTTAGTTGATTTGTTGGAAGATAAAAATTTTGTGAATGAAGTAATGAAAGCCCAGAATTCAGAGGATATTATTAGATTTATAAAAAATAACGTTAAGTAGTTATAAAAGTAAAATAATGTTGAAATATAGAACAGAGATTACTGCTAATACGATTATTTTCTATGATTTATTACTGAAAGGAGATGAAGGGTTATGTCAGATATTAAAAAAAGTATTGAATTAGGAAAAAGAATAAGCGAATTGAAAGAAAAAGTACTTGAAACATCTCTAAAAATGTCAAGATCGGGGCTTAGTCCGGCAACGTGGGGCAATGTAAGTGCAAAGGATTCTGAATCCGGATTAATAGTAATAACTCCAAGCGGTATACCCTATGAAAAAATTCATCCAAAGGATTTATGTGTCGTAGATTTAGAAGGAAATATAGTGGATAGTAGGTGGAAACCATCTACAGAACTTCCCACACATTTAATATTTTATAGAAATAAATCATGGGTTAATGGTGTGGTTCATACCCATTCTATTTATGCAACTGCTTTTGCAGCTTTGCAGAAAGAAATACCCGTGGTTGTAGCTACATTAGCTAGCGGTGTAGGGGGAAGTGTACCGTGTGCTCCATATACCAAATCGGGAACAGAAGAATTTGCAAAAGTTGCATTAGATGCAATGGGAGACAAAACAGCAGTATTATTGGGAAATCACGGAGTGGTATCAATAGGTTCAACTCTTGATGATGCATATACGGTAGCTGAATTAGTTGAGAATGCAGCTAAAATTTATCATATTGCATTAACGGTAGGGAAACCGAACATTTTATCTGATGAAGAAGCAAAGAAGATAAGAGAGAAGTATTTAACTAAATATGGTCAAAAGTAGTAGTTGGAAATTATAAGACAGACCTTAGTAAAGTAAATAAGATGGGAGTGAATAAATATGAAAGCATTTATGTTAAAAGGTCTTAATAATGGTGAGGTAGTCGATGTACCAAAACCAGAAATTAATGATGATGAAGTATTAGTTAAAGTAGATTCTTGTGCCATTTGTGGAACTGATATCAGAACTTACAGATATGGCCATGCAAAGGTTCAATATCCAAGGATAACTGGTCATGAATTTTCGGGAACAATTGCTGAAGTAGGTAAAAATGTAAAGGGTTACAAAGAGGGAAGCAGAGTAATGGTAGTACCGGGCATATCATGTAACGAATGTGATTTTTGTCAGCATGGATTTCAAAATTTATGTGAGAACAGAGTTATAATAGGATTTAATTTTGACGGCGGATTTGCAGAATATGTTAAAATACCAGCCATAGCTGTCAAAAAAGGAAATATAAAAGTATTACCCGATAAATTAAGCACAAAGGAAGCTTGCTTAGTAGAACCTTTTGCTGCCGTATATAATGGGCAAAGCTTGTTAGATATAAGCATTGGTACAACAGTTGCTATAATTGGTGGCGGACCTATTGGTATAATGCATGCTATACAAGCTCGTTACAGAGGAGCAAGTACTATTGCACTGTTTAACAGGTCAGAAGGACGTTGTAAGATAGCCAGAGGCTTTGACATAGATTACGTGGTTAATTCCGGAGAGAATGATATGATTGAAAAATCCAAAGAAATAACAAATGGAAAGGGATTTGATGTAGTCATAGTTAGCTGTGTTTCAGGAGAAGCTCAGGCTCAAGCTCTGGAAATGGCAAAAAGAGGTGGGAAAGTAAGTTATTTCGCCGGACTTCCTCGTGGTAAATCAACAGTTTCTATAGATACTAATTTAATCCATTATAAACAGTTGGGAGTATTTGGAGCTAACGGTTCGGGACCAAACCAATATGAAGCGGTTATTGGTTTCTTAGGCTCAGGAGTAGTTGATTTATCAAAGATAATAACTGCAGAGTTGCCTTTGGAAAGAATATTGGAAGGCTTTGAAAATAGTAAAAGTGGGTCAGGACTTAAAACAATAATTCATCCGTAGAAGTTGTTATCGGAAATAAAAAATGTAAGCTATAAAAGCGAATTTTGCCTTATAAGGAGTGAAAAGAATGCTACAAAAAATAAAAATTTTAAATAAAATTATTGACGGTGGGATTGTTGCAGTAATAAGAGCGGAAAGTGAAGATCAGGCTTTAAAGGCTGCAGAGGCTTGTCTAAAGGGAGGAATATCCGCTATTGAAGTAACATTTACTGTACCGTCTGCAGATAAGGTCATTTCTGCATTGATAAAAGAATATAAATCTGATGTTCTTACTGTTGGAGCAGGAACTGTTTTAGATGCGGAAACTTCAAGGATTGCTATACTTTCCGGAGCCCAATACGTAGTTACACCATATTTAAATATAGATGCAATAAGAACTTGTAACAGATATCAGATACCTATAATGTCAGGAGCTATGAGTGTAAGAGATGTGGCAGAAGCTTTAGAGGCTGGAACTGATATTGTAAAATTATTTCCAGGAGAATTTTTAGGGCCGTCTTTTGTAAAGTCCATTAGAGGGCCGATACCATATGCGCCATTGATGCCCACAGGAGGAGTTAGTTTAGATAATGTTACAGATTGGTTTAAAGCGGGAGTAGATGCTGTAGGTGTTGGAGGAAGTTTGACTTCAGGTATAAAAACCGGAGATTATAAATCGGTTACAGAAATCGGTAAAAAATTCGTAGAAAAAATTCAAGAATTTAAGAAAGGTCATAATGTCAAATGATTCAAAATGCAAGCTTAAATGCGTTAAATGGAGGGAAATCAATGGATATAAAAATTGAAGAGGATTTAGTTCTTTTAAATATTAAGGCAAAGGATAAAGTAGAGGTTATCTCAAAGCTTGCCAATTTGCTTAGAAAGGAGGGATGTGTAAAAGATAGTTATCTCAATGCGGTAATCAAAAGAGAAGGGATTTTTCCTACAGGATTACCTACAATACCGCAATCAATTGCCATACCTCATACGGATGCTGAGCATTGTTTAAAGACATCTGTTGCGGTGGCTACATTGGAGGAACCTGTAAAATTTGGCTTGATGGGGGATGATATTAATACCGTAGATGCTAAAGCTGTATTTCTTTTGGCAGTAGATAATAAAGAAAAACAAGTAATGTTTTTATCTAAGCTTTTTCATATATTTGATGATTCCAATTCTTTGGTAAAAATATTAAATGCCAAGAAGCCGAAAGAAATTGTTGATGAGTTGCTCAGGGCAATTCAAAGCTAAATTAAAAGATAGAAAAAAGGAGAGGATCTATTTGTCTAAAAAAAGAGTAATAACTTTATGCGGTTCTGGAATCGCGAGCTCTACAATATGTGCTCAAAAAATCAAGAAATACTGTCAGGAAAACGGGGTTGATGTTGAAGTCCAACCTCTTGCCTTTGGACAATTGGAAGGAGCAAAAGCAGAAGCTGATTTAATAGTGTCGGTAACTCCGGGAGTAAAAGTGGATACTGATATTCCTGTAATAAGTGGAGTTCCGTTTCTTACAGGAGTAGGTCAACAAGAAGTTTTAAAGAAGGTCATAGAAATTTTAAAAAAGGAGGATAAATAATGGGTGGACTACTTAAGGTTGTAAATTATATAGTCGCATTAGGAGCAAATGTATTTTTACCTGTTATAATGTTTTTTATAGGGATTATTTTCGGATTAAAACCGGGAAAAGCATTAAGAGCTGGTTTAACTTTGGGAGTGGCTTTTACTGCAATTAATTTGTTTATTTCACAATTATTGGTTGGGCAGATTGCTCCCGCTGCTCAGCAAATGATAACAAGTACAGGATTAAATTTGACGGCAATGGATGTAGGCTGGCCTGCTGCATCTACAATAAGCTGGTCTTGGAAATATGCGGCAACTATATTTCCGTTTCAGATAGTTGTAAACTTGCTTTTATTGTGGGTAGGATTTACTAATACATTGACCGTTGATTTATGGAATGTTTGGCAGAAAATATTTGCAGGTGCCATAATTTATTATTTTACCAAAAACTTATGGATAGCGTATGCAGGAGCATTACTTTTAATAATACTCGAATTAAAGGTTGGAGATTTAATAGCAAAAAGAACTCAAGATGCAATGGGAGTTCCAGGAGTTACAATTCCCCATGCGTGTGCTATGTGGCTTCTTCCTTTAACACCTCTTATATATTTGCTTGATAAAATACCGGCTTTAAATAAAGTTAAGATAGATGCTGAATATTTGCACAAAAAATTAGGATTTTTGGGAGACCCCATCATTTTAGGGTTAATAATGGGAGTTATCATAGGGCTTTTAGCACGTTATCCCTTTGATCAAGTGCTTAAACTTGGAGTTACTACGGCTACTGTAATGTTTGTTTTGCCGAGGATTGCAAGTATATTCATGGAAGCTCTTATGCCTATTTCAGAAGCAGCAACAGAATTTATGAAAAAGAAATTCCCAGGAAGAGAAATATATATTGGGTTGGATTGGCCGGTTTTAGGAGGTTATCCTGCAGTAATAACTGCATCAGTTGCTTTAATTCCTATTTTGATTTTACTTGCAATTGTACTTCCCGGAAATACAACGTTACCTTTTGGCGATCTTGCTAATTTTGGTTGTCTGATGGTTCCTGTGGCAATTTTAACAGGCGGAGATTTAATAAAGACTCTTATAGTAGGAACTGCTACATTATGTGTTTCGCTGTGGGGAGCAAGTGCCGTAGCTGGGTCATTTACTACCTTAGCCAAAGAGGTTGGTTTTGCAATGCCTGAAAACGTAGCTCAAATAACTTGGTTAAAGACAAGTCCTCCGATTTGGGCTATATTTGAAGCTATTAAGGGCAATTGGACTACAGTTATTGTTTTGGTTGCTTTAGCTGTTATAAGTTTCTATCTCTTGAAGAAATACTATTCCAAGAGTGCAAACGATGCTAATTAATTAAACAGTTTTTTAGTTATGTCTGACCCTGTAGGAGATATTTATACAGGGTCAGGGTGTTATATATATACTGTACTGGAAGGTGAAAAGATGGAATCAAAAATTAAGGACTCAGTAATATCTGCAGATAGGCTTAAGGAAATTTGTAATACTTTGCTTTCTAAAGTAGGAGTTAATACTGATAATCTTGATATAATTACTGACTCCATAGTCGAAGCAAATTTACACGGAATAGATACTCACGGGATAGCAATATTACCAACATATTTGGAACGTATCAGAAAAGGTGCCACAAAACCAAATCCCAATGTAAAAATAATAAAGGAAGGAACGTCCTTCTCGGTATTTGACGGAGATAACGGATTAGGAGCCGTAACCGGAGTTAAAGCTGTAGAGAAAGCCGTTAAAGAATCCAAAACTAAGGGAGCCTATATATGCTTGTGTAGAAATAATAATACCTTTGGGCCTGCCTTTTATTATAATTTGTTGGCAGCCAAAGAAGGAATGGTAGGTATTACTATGTGTAATGCACCATCCAGCATGCCGCCTTGGGGAGGAAAAAAGATTTTATTGGGAACAAACCCCATATCGATTGCTGTTCCTGTAGAAGGAAAAAATTCAATTGTGCTTGATATGGCTACAAGTGCGGCTGCCAAATCAAAGATATATTTAGCAAGAGATAAAGGAGAAAAAATTCCTTTAGGGTGGGCATTGGATAAAGATGGCAATCCTACTACCGAACCTGAAGAAGCGTTAAAAGGTTTTATTTTACCTTTAGGAGGACATAAAGGGTATGGTTTGGCATTAATGATAGATATTTTGGCGGGCGTTTTATCTGGAGCTGGTTCTTTAGATGAAGTAGGTTCTCTTCATAACAGAATGGATAGAGGGCAAAACGTAGGATTTTTATTCATTGTAATAAATCCTGAACTGACGACGGGAAAGGAAAAGTTCAATGAGTCAATTCAGGAATTAGTCAGAAAGATAAAAGAATGTCCTACTTTGGAAGAAGAAAAGAGTGTTATATTGCCCGGAGAAATAGAAAAAATCAAAAGAAGCGACCGTTTAAAGAATGGAATACCCATTCCAGCAAGCATAATGAAACAATTAAATGAGTTATTAAAAGATTAGCATTTATAATTTGTAAATATTTGATAAGGTGGGATATATATGGGTTATTTTGATAATAAAAAAGTAGTAGTAACAGGCGGAAGCAGCGGGATTGGTTTTGGCATAGCAAAATTGTTTGCTGAAAATGGAGCTACAGTTATATTAATAGCCCGTAATGCCGAAAAGTTGGAAGGAGCTTACAAAAAAATTCAGGATATCAACTCTCATGTTTACAAATATGCTTGTGATGTAAGTAATCCTTCGGAAATAGAGGATACATGTGAAAAGATCTGTAAAGAAGTAGGAGTACCAGATGTTTTAGCAAATGTCGCGGGAGGATTTACCGAGAAAATATCTTGGGATAAGATTACACCGGAAGTATTGGAGCAATCAATGAGAACAAATTTATTTAGTGGATTTTATTTTACTAAATTCTTTGCAGGTGCTATGAAGGATAATTCTGTGAAAGGTTCAATAGTAAATATCGGTTCTTCAAGTGCTCTTCAGGTTAAGAGGGGAAGAATACAGTATACACTAAGCAAATCCGGAGTTCATACAATGACCAAGGTATTGGCTCTTGATTTAGCTCAATATGGCATAAGAGTAAATTCTATCGCTCCGGGACCAACCAAAACAGAAAAAATAGAAAAGAGATTTGATGATCCTAAGTTAAGAGAACAAGAATTGAAGCGTATGAAAAGTATACCTTTAGGAAGATTAGCAGCTGTGGAAGAAATTGCTAATGCCGTATATTTCTTGGCATCTGATAAGGCATCTTTTATAACAGGAGTTGTATTGCCTGTTGATGGAGGTTATACTGTTGGAATTTATTAAAATATTGGTACTACAAAGCTCTTGCAGTGGGAGAAATATAAAGGTTTTGAATTATATAAACTCAGCGTTAGAACAAATCAACATAAAAGATGCTAAGGTGCTGAATGTTGATTTTAACGGATTTAAATATTGGGATTCTAAACATACTATAATAGTCACCCCTGTACCTGTTGCACAGAAAATAGAGTCTCAGTCCTTGGTATGTCAAGGAGCATATTTGGGTTTAGTATCCCAAGATGAGTTTAATAAGTTATTAAAAGAATGTATAGAAAAAATATATGCAAATGTCTAATTGATTTCCCAATGCTATTTAGATAATTAAAAGATTAATCTTGTGATATAATAAAATTATATTAGGGTCTATTATATAAAGAAAGGGAGGTGAGAATCCTGACATATGATTTGTTGTGGTCTGTGTCAGGATAGAAATGTTTAAATTTGTAGCTAACTTAAGTCTATTATTTAATGAAGTTCCTTTTATGGAAAGATTCAGTGCTGCCAGAAAAGCTGGATTTAGTTATGTTGAATTTATGTTTCCTTATGATTATAAGACGGAAGAGATAAAGGAAGAGCTTAAAAAGAATGATCTAAAGCTCATTTTGTTTAATCTTCCTGCCGGAGATTGGGATAAAGGAGATAGAGGAATAGCCGTAGATCCCAGCCGAAAAAAAGAATTTATAGATGGAGTAAAAAAAGCGGTAGATACTGCCTCAGAGCTGGGAGTTCCTAAAATAAATTGTTTGATGGGAAATAAATGTACTACTTTCCCGGAAAAAGAAGTAAGAAAAAATTTAGTTGAAAATTTAAGATATGCTGCTGATGAATTGGGTAAGAATAATATAAAGCTTTTGATTGAAGCAGTTAATCATGTGAATATGCCCAACTTCAACATTCATAAAGTAAAAGATGCAATGAAATTAATTTCTGAAGTTGATAATCCCAATATATTTTTACAATATGACGTATACCATGCAGCGAAAGAAATGGAAGACCAAAGGTTTATATTGGAAAATTATCTTGATAAAATAGATCACATTCAAGTAGCGGATAATCCTGACAGACATCAACCGGGGACAGGAGATATAGATTATAAATATATATTTGATTTCATTAAGAACTCAAATTATAAAGGATATATATCAATGGAATATGTTCCTGAACCGGATACTTTGACATCATTAAAGTGGTTGGATAAGTTTGGGTTTAAACTTTAATACTTATTAACATAGGAGGAAAAAGATATGAAAATAGGGTTTATTGGATTGGGAATCATGGGAAGACCTATGAGTAAGAACCTGCTAAAAGCAGGATATGAGTTAGTAATTTATGACAGGAACAAGTGGAAAAGAGACGAAGTGATAAAAGAGGGAGCAGAAGAAGGAACATCACCGAAGGATGTAGCATCAAGAAGTGATGTGATAATAACAATGCTTCCAAATTCTCCTCAAGTAAAAGAAGTAGTATTGGGAAATGGAGGAGTAATAGAAGGAGCAAAAGAAGGATCGATATTAATAGATATGAGTTCCATAGCGCCACTTGCAAGTAGAGAAGTATCAGAAAAACTGGCAGAAAAGAAGATAAGAATGATGGATGCGCCGGTAAGCGGAGGAGAACCGAAAGCAATAGATGGAACACTTTCAATAATGGTAGGAGGAGAAGAAAGAGATTTTGAACAATGCCTACCGATACTGAAAACAATGGGATCATCAGCAGTACTATGCGGAGAGATAGGAGCAGGCAACGTAACAAAACTTGCAAATCAAATAATGGTAGCAGTAAACATAGCAGGGATGTCAGAAGCATTAGTATTGGCAGCAAAAAGCGGAGTGAGTCCGGAGAAGGTATATAATGCAGTAAGGGGAGGATTAGCAGGAAGTACAGTATTAGATGCAAAAGCTCCCCTTATAATGGATAGAAAATTCGATCCTGGATTCAGAATAGATCTTCATATAAAGGATTTGGGAAATGTAATAGAAACAGGTCATGGAGTAGGGGTTCCGTTACCATTAACATCATCCGTAATGGAGATGTTTCAAGCGTTAAAAGTGGATGGATTGGGTTCGGAAGACCATGGAGCTTTAGTAAAGTTTTATGAGAAACTTTCACATATAGAGGTAACTCGATAGATTAAGAAAAAAGATATTATGATTAAAGTCCTAACTTAGATTATAGGTTAGGGCTTATGATTTATTTTGAGGTCATAGTTTAATGCTCTTAACTGTTGGCCTAAACGATTAATTTTGAAAAGTTTTATGGGTTTTTACATTAGGCAATAGAGAAAGGAATGATTATTAATATGAAGAAATGGAAAGTCGTATCAACGGCAGTAACTTTTGGAAAATTTCATAAGGAACCGGTTAAAAGATTGGAAGAAATAGGCTGTGAAGTAATGATCAATCCATTCGGAAGGCCATTTACAACAGAAGAGATGATTAAGTACGGAAAAGATGCTGATGCTTTGATAGTCGGCAATGATAAAGTCGTAAAAGAAGCAATAGATCAATGTAAAAAGTTAAAGATAATTGCAAAACATGGTGTCGGCGTTGACGGCATTGATATTAAGGCAGCCCATGACCGGGGGATCATCGTTACAAATGCTCCGGGAACAAACTGTCAAGAGGTAGCAGATTGTGCAATGGGATTTATTTTAATGCTTGCAAGGGATTATTATCGTGCAGTTTTTGAAACAAAATCGGGAAAATGGATTAAAAGACCTGGAATCAGCCTTTATCAAAAAACGATAGGAATTTTAGGCCTTGGCAATATTGGAACAGCAATGGCAAAAAGAGCCGCAGGATTTGATATGAATATACTTGGATATGATATTAAGGAAAGACAGGAAGTTCGTGATTTGGGAGTTAAATATGTTTCATTGGAAGAGCTTTTATCTAATTCTGATTTTATTACTCTTCATCTGCCGCTTAATGATGGTACTCGAAATCTTATCGATTCTGAGAAATTCAAGATGATGAAAAAGGGAACGATTCTTGTAAATACTGCAAGAAGTCAGATAGTGAATAGCGAAGCCTTATATAAGGCTTTACAAGACGAAACTTTATTGGGGTATGCGACTGATGTATATGACTCTGAACCACCGGTTAGACAACCATTTTTTGACTTACCCAATGTTTTGCTGACACCTCATGAAGCCGGAACTACATTTGATTCAAATAAGCGTATGGGAAATACGGCAGTAGATAATGTAATTGCTGTTTTAACCGGAAAAGAGCCTCCATTTATTATAACGGTGAAATAGATATAGATTAAAAACATATGAGAGGAGAACAGATATGAAAGTTGCTGTATATAACGGAATTAAGAATATTACTATTGAAAGTCGTGAAAAGCCTGTTGTAGGGCCGGATGATTTTATTTTAAAGGTAAAAGCTGCGGCATTGTGCGGTTCGGATTTGAGGACATATCTTCATGGACATCCGAAGATTACACCGCCACAGGTATTGGGTCATGAATTTGCCGGAGTAGTAGACTCTGTTGGTAAAAATATTAAGGGAGTTAAAGTAGGAGATAGAGTTGCGGTTCATCCCGGAATTCCTTGTGGTCACTGCTATTACTGCGATAGAGGCGAACAAAATATGTGTGAGAGCAGAAAGCAGATCGGCATCCATTATCAAGGGGGTTTCGGGGAATATGTATTGATACCTGGAAAGACTCTTGAGGTCGGAACGGTCGTTAAAATACCGGAGGATTGCAGCTATGAAGTTGCGGCCTTGGGAGATCCTCTTGTTTCAGCTATGAACGGTCAAGAAGTAGTGGGCACGAAAATGGGAGATATTGTACTTATTTTAGGATCAGGTCCTATAGGTATTTTCCATGCTATGCTCTCTAAACTGAGAGGCGCTCAGGATGTTATTCTTGCCAATCCGTCTCCGGGAAGATTACAGTATGCTAAAGAACATAATATAGCGGATCATTATTATTGTATTAATGAAGGAACTGATTTCCGTGGATATATTGATTCACTGACAGATGGGAGAGGCGCAGATGTAGTAATCGTTGCAAATACATCTGTAAAATCTGCTTGCCAAGCTGTTGAGCTAGTAGCGAAAAATGGTAGAGTATTACTGTTCGCCGGATTTCCAAAGGAGGCTCCGCAATTAGGATTGGACGGGAATTTAATTCACTACAAGCAAATCAGAGTGATGGGCTCCTTAGGTTCTACTCCAAGGCAATATCAAATGGCAGAAAAATTATTGTTTAGTAAGAGGATTGATGGAGAACTATTGATAACCCATAGAATTCCGTTGGAAAAAATAAATGAAGGATTCCAATTGATGATAGACGGGAAATCATTAAAAGTTATTATCAACAAATTTGACTAAAAGCAAAAAACCCGTACCAATATTAATATTGGTACGGGTTTTCTCAAATGATAGCAAATGATAGGAACGGTTCTTTTTGTTTGAACAAAAAAGCATACCATTTAGTTTTTAACCTTTTTAAATATTATTTATTTTAATTACAGTGGTACTTTTTATATTTAAAATAATTTTATGGCAGCCACCATCTATTTAATTCATAATGAGGCATGTCTTGATATTTTTTGAAATAATAGCCTGGAGTAAGTCCAACTTCTTTACCAATTTCTGCACATTTTCTAAAAAAATCTAAATCCCCATAAGGATCATCAGTGTTGTCTTTGCAAATATCAAATGCACGTCTTTTAGTGTGTTTGCTATTTCTAGTCCATGTAACTATTGGACCTGATGTGGTCCTACCTTGTCCATACAGCATATTTTGTCGAGCTTTGGTTCTATAAGTTTCTGTAATTTTCACAGAAAGACCATTTTCTTCACATTTTTCTAAAAATTTAATAGCCAGTTTCCTAGTTTTGGGACTAAGCTCATCTAAATCTGAAATTATTTCAGTGGAAGATTCGTCTATATATCCATATTCTCCCCTATCAAATAGAAATGCATATAGACCAATTTTTGGAAAAATTATAAATATTAATAATAAAAGTAGTAAAAATAATTTTATATTTTTTTTCATATTTTCACCTCCATATTTTAGGGGGACGGCAGGTTGCGTAAAAATAATCTAAGTTTTCTGTTATATCCTAATTTAAAATTTCTTTCTTTAATTTTTCTACCTTCTCTTTAGAAAGACGTGTTGTTTTTGCTACAAAAGCTGTTTTTACTCCTTCTCTCAATAAGTTTTTGGCTATTTCTCGTATTCCTTTTCGTTTTCCCTTTTATATAAATAGATTCCTCCACTTCTTTCACCTCCTTGGATAGTTTTAAATCTGCATAATTTTTCGAAAAACATGCAAATAAATATCTTACAGCTTCTACTATTTTTATATTATCTTCTTCTGCCCTCTTTCGTAAATTCCATTGCCGTATCTACTACTTTTATTGTATCAATTTTTATCTCCTTGGTTTATTTTATTTACAGTGAATTAAAAGTATTTTTTCTATAAGAACATCAGAAAATTGTTACTGTTTCAATAACTATTGGAACTTTTGTTTGCTTTTTTGAGATGAATAATTCAAGTTAGTTATTTTATTATATTTTAAATTGATCATTCGTTTTATAATACTTTACATAGCTCATATAATCAGCTATTTACTTTAATACCTTCGGATGTAATATATCATTCTTTTATAATTGAAAGCTTCTTTTTACGCAGTCTGATGTCCCCTACGTTTGCTTGCCCCGCTTCAACGGTCGGATAATTCCCATAGGTGTTTGCCAAACTCCTTGTCCTAAAGGATTATCTCTTAAAATACGTGCTATACGCGTTTGATTGATACGGGAATCCGAGGCACCTAAAACTTTTGCTCCAAGATCATTGACATCCACAATTACACATGCAACTCCTAGACATTGTGCTACCTCCCTTGCGACTTCGTTAGAGCGATCAGGGCATAAAACGACGCATTTATTGTAAGGCGGTAAGGTATATGGAGTTGGCCCATCAATGCTCGAAACACGGGAACCTGCTATTTTGTAAAACCAACCTCGCTTACCCATAAGTTTACCAATTGCCGAAATAAAGGCTGCAAAAAGTATGTGTATGGTACCACCTTCCCTAAGTGCCATTTCCATAGTTTCAGGTATTCCCAGTCCAATGCCGTAAGGAGATTTATATACAAATCGGGACAAAATGCGTGCAAGTCTACTAGGGTGGATTCTATTCAACGGAATAGCACGACCTTGAGAACACGCTACAGCCTTTTCACAAATAAACAAAATATCGCCTTCTTGTATATACTTAGCTGCATATTGCTGAGCCACATTTGATATATTATCTTGTTTTGTTATAACATGGGTTCGAATAGGCAGTCTGGCATAATGTATGTTCTCAACTTCTATAATTTGTTTTTTCACTTTGTTATTCATATAATTAAACATCTCCTTACATTAAAAACATTCTCTTATATGTAAATATAAAGTACTAATGCATCATATTTGTTGAATCATAGCCACATAACTTTAACTAAACTTTTCTCCAACAAAATCATTGTATATTTTCCATCCTTTTTATTTCGTACCGATTAAATTTCCTTATATTTGTCAAAACAATAAAAACTATGCCTTGAATCTGATAATATAATACCAGGATTCAAAGCATAGTTTTTTAGTTTTTCCTTATTTATACCTTAAAATTTTCTTACAATTATATTACTATTTAGTAACGGCTGATTTAACAATTATTTCTGTTGTATTATTGGTTTTCACATCCATTATATCCATAAAGATGGAAAATACATAGCACGGATGAAGGGGACGGTTCTTTTTGTTTGAAAAAT
>NZ_FMIF01000041.1:0-1879 GCF_900095615.1 Sporanaerobacter sp. PP17-6a
GGTAGTGTCAATAAGACACTCCACCTTTTTTATTTAAAACCTTATATTATCAAGAGTTACATAGTTCTTATAAAATAAAAAACAATGACCCCCATAATTTCTGATATAATTGAAGTTACGACGCAACAAATATACAGAAAGAAAGGTGTCATTGTTATGTCTTCAATTATAACTTATTTATTAATATATAATCAATACTTACTTAATCAAATTTACGAATTAACTTTATTTATCGCAAAGCATATACCTATTAAACAGTGGGCTTTCGATGATTCTCGCAGTCCAGTTTATCAAAAATTTAAAATTGATAAGCTTCCCGTAATTAAAAAGTTCATTAAACAGGATTACAGTTTTCTACTTGAATACTATCTTTGGAAGTATGGAAAGCCTGTAAAACCAGTTCAGCGTCGCAACGGAAAAACCATTCCTGATGATACTGTCTGCCCTTTATGTGGTGCTCCTCATCAATATATTTATGACAACAATGGTGGAAATGGTCAATATCAATGCAAAATCTGCGGTCAAACCTTTATTACAGGGGAACAAGTAACTTCACCTTTAGTCCTTGTATGCCCATATTGTGGACATACCTTAGTTGCTGTTAAAGACCGCAAACACTTTGTTATTCATAAATGTGTCAATAAAAAGTGTTCATATTACAAGAATAACCTTAAACTTCTTCCTAAAGATTTAGATCCTAAGGAAAAGTATAAATACAAACTTCATTACATCTATCGTGAATTTACGCTAGATTTCTTTTCTATGGATTTAAATCAGCTTCCTTCTTGGGCTACAAGTTTTACGTTTAAAAAGAACAATGCACATATTATGGGGCTTTGTCTTACTTACCATGTTAATCTTGGTTTATCCCTTCGCAAAACTGCTGAAGCCATGCGTGAAATCCATAATATCAATATCTCTCATACCATGGTTGCAAACTATGCAAGAACTGCCTCTGTATTAATTAAACCTTTTGTTGATACCTTTGATTACAATCCATCAAACAACTTGGCTGCCGATGAAACCTATATTAAGATTAAAGGTCTTAAGGGATACCTTTGGCTCATTATGGATACTGTTTCTCGCTCAATTCTTGGTTATCAAGTTTCTACTAGTCGTGATGTCGGTCCTTGTATTCTTACCATGAGAATGGCATTTGATAAATTCAAAGAATTCCCGGGTAAGGCCTTAAAATTTATTGCTGATGGTTACAGTGCGTATCCTTTAGCTGCTCAACAGTTTAAAATTGAAAAGGACTGGAATTTTGATATTACTCAAGTTATTGGGCTTACCAATGATGATGCTGTAACTAAGGAATATCGCCCGTTTAAACAGAAAATTGAACGTCTCAACCGTACCTTCAAAGCTTCTTATCGTGTTACTTGTGGTTATGGCACCGATGATGGTGCTTATTATGGTATAAATCTTTGGGTTGCTTACTACAATTTTCTTCGTTCTCATGAACTTTATAGATGGAAACGTCCATTAAATGAAGTTGATATGCTTAAGGGCGCTGATAACATGCCTGGAAAATGGCAAATCTTAATTTTTCTTGGTCAAAAAGTCATTCTTAATATGCAAGAGACCAGATCATCTTAGCCTTTATCCTGTTCTTAGATTTAAGAGCCAGAGGTAAATCAGCCACCCGATAGGGCTTGCCCTTGATGGCATATAAAAACAATGCTACAATGCTGTGAACGAGACGGTGAAACTTTTCTGTTCTTGAGTTTTTTCGCCGTCGGTGCAAACTTAACAGCATTGTTTTGTAATGCAGTCAAGGGTGGCGGCGACTAACGTAAAAGTATATTTTTGCGATTTTCTAGGTTCACTTGAGCCTAATTTTTTTGACCTGTTTTTTCATAAGCTACTTTACACTATC
>NZ_FMIF01000017.1:0-125343 GCF_900095615.1 Sporanaerobacter sp. PP17-6a
ATAAGTTTTAAGGAATGTGATATGTTTATGATATATTTGTATGGGGATGATTGTGTGCCAAGACAAGCAAGAGTTATAAGCAGTACCGGAATTATCATGTCTTTAGTTCCCTTATTATCGCAGTATATAAGAAATTCAGGATAGTATTAATATTATCTGTAATCTATATAATATCTAACTGTCTGAGATATTTAAACCAATAGATATATTATTAGATTTAAACTATCTATTTATTTTAGTTTATATTTTAATAATATATATTTTTATTTCAAATATATGTAATAGTATAAGAAAAAAATTATATAAAAGTAGTTTATGCAGTGTTCATAGGTGGGGGGACGAATGTTGTTTAGGAAAAAGAGAGTAGTATTTTTGACCATTTTACTGGGTTTAGTTATATTGATTATTATAAAGGGCATTCCCTTTATAGATAGAAATTTTAAATCTTCGAAGAGAGTAATAGTAGTTGATCCCGGGCATGGAGGTAAAGATCCGGGAACTATCGGGTTTAGCGGTAATTATGAAAAAGAAGTCAATTTAGAGATTTCTAAAAAGCTAAAGAAAAAATTAAAGTCAAATGGCTATAAAGTTATTTTAACCAGAGATAGTGATGAATATGTGGACAATCTGTTAAGAGCGAAGACAGCAAATAAAAAGAGGGCTAGGGTATTTATTAGTATTCATTGCAATTCTATGGAAAATAATAGTTCTGTAGATGGGGTTCAGGTACTTTATTATCCAAATAGAGAAAGTACAATTGGGGATTTAAACAATAATGAATTGGCACAAATTATGATGAATTCAATGGTTAATGGAACCGGAGCTAAGGATAAGGGAATAATAGAAAGAAAAAATTTAATTGTACTGAATCAGACAAAAATGCCGGCAATAATAATTGAGTGTGGATTTTTATCTAATAAAAACGAAGAAAAACTTTTGCTAACAGAGGATTATCAAAATAAGATAGTGGATTCAATAATAGATGGATTGGAAGAGTATCTTAGTCTGAATACTGGTAGTGAAATGAGGAAGTAGAGCTTTATTAAGATGGTAATTGTTATTATGTACAGGATATGCTATGATTACATTAATTTGATTCAAAATTATAATTTATTATGTAACAAAAATTTATATTGTATTTATATATAGGAGGTAAAATTAATATGAGCCTGACGGGTGATAAAATTTTTATTCGCTTTTTTGAAGATACAGATGCAGAAGCTTTACTTGATTTACATTTAAGGAACAGTGAGTTTTTTCAGAAGTATTCGCCAACTTTTGACGATGACTTTTACACAATTGATTCAACACGTAAATATATCAGTGATTCAGTAAAGCAGAGAGAAGAAGATAAAGCCTATTCTTTTGGTATATGCTTAAAAGATAACGGAAAATTGGTAGGTGATATATCCATTTTTCATATATTTCGAGGTTCACTCCAGAAATGTTTGATTGGTTATTCATTGGATAAACAATATAATGGTAATGGATATACCACGGAAGCGGTCTCTTTGGTAGTAGAATTTGCGTTTAATGAATTACACCTACATCGTGTTGAGGCAGGCGTAATGTTAAGCAATATAGGTTCAATGCGAGTATTAGAAAAGGCAGGTTTTCATAGAGAAGGTATAGAACAAAAAGGTGTAAAAATTAATGGCCAATGGCAAGATCATCAGATATTTGCTATAATATCAGATAATAACTAAACTTTATTTAGTTAAGTGCATAAAATTTTATTATATTTAGGAGTAGTATAAAATAATCTGTGTTTTTGTGAAAACAAATTCTCTTTCCTGTTGCTAATATTTACAGGAGATTTTTTTGTATATAAATAATGCGTAACTACATTTTTAATTTTCTATAAAGAGTTCTTAGACTTAAACCAAGCTCCTTTGCAGCTTTTTCTTTCCCTTTGACATCCCATCCATTCTTATCTAAGGCATTTATTATTAATTGATACTCGGTTTCTGAAACCCTATCTTTTATATTTGAGTTAGAATTAACATAGTGTGTAATTCTAGTAGGCAGACTACTAACCTGTATTATTTTTGTTTCCTCCATATTTAAGGCATATTCAATACAATTTTCCAGTTCTCTAATGTTTCCCGGCCAGCTATATGATTTTAATGTTTCTAAAGCCTCATCCGATAAAGAGCTAATTTTTTTATTAAGTCTCTTATTATATACATTTATAAAATGATTTGATAATAACTCTATATCACCTATTCTTTTGATTAGAGGAGGTAAGTGTATTTGAATCACGTTTAAGCGATAAAATAGGTCTTCACGAAATTTATTTTCTTCAATCATTTCTTCTAAATCTCTGTTAGTTGCAGCAATAACTCTGATGTCAATAGGTATAGGTGTTATACTTCCAAGTCTTTGTATTGTATGGTTTTGAAGGACTCTAAGTAGTTTTGCCTGCAGATATAGGGGCAATTCTCCGATTTCGTCAAGAAATATTGTTCCGCTATTGGCCAGTTCAAATATTCCCTGTTTACCGCCTTTTTTAGCTCCCGTAAAAGCTCCTTCCTCATATCCAAATAACTCTGATTCGAATAAAGAATCTGGGATATTTGCACAATTTATTGGTATAAATGGATTATCTTTCCGATTGCTTGTATAATGGATGGCCTCGGCAATCATTTCTTTACCGGTGCCGGTTTTTCCGGTTATAAGGACCGATGATGATGAGGTAGACAATTTTATAATCTTTCTTTTAATTTCATTAATAATATTATCATTTGATATTATTTTTTCAAGATAATTAAAATTTGTAGATACAGATAATACCTTATCTTTTTCGAATTTTAAAGAGTAGCCGATTACCTCATCATAAGATGTTAATGGTGATACGTATATTAATCCGTTAAATGTGTTGAGACTAAAATATCTTTTTATAGGCTTTTTAACGGATAAAATCCAATCCGAAACATCTTTTGGTAATATTTGATATATAGATTGAGCAAATAGATCACAATATGGAAGCAGTTCATTAGTTCCTTTATTACAATAAATCAACATCCCATTTGCGTCTATTAGCAAAAAATATTCATATTCATTTGTAATTAATTCATCTATGGCATTATGTAATATTTGAGAATCTTTTTTTGAAGATTCATTTGAAGCGAACATAGATATTAAATTAGAAATGTAGTCTATAATTTCCACATAATTACTGATGTTCTTTTCTATCGTGACATGTCTTTCTTGAGAAAAAGAAGTCATACTGACTACACCTATTGGAATGCTATTTATTTTTATACAAGATAATATTTCAATAGTAGAAGGACAATTATTCACAAATCTGCATCCAATACATGATTTCATATGGCCGGGCTTATTAACTACAATGTTGCCTTGAGTCAAAACCTCTTCAATAGAAGCCGAATGAACAGTTCGGCCTTTCCTTTTAAGATAGGTCCTTGTACTCGTAATTAAATGTGAATCGGCATCAAAAATTGCATATTCTAAATTTGTTAGATTTGACATTGTTGAAACGATATTATCCAGGCTCGGCCTGATGTCTTTTAAAATCATGATATCCCTCCTATTTGACAAATATGACAATTAATTTGACTTAAATGGCAATTATATATGATTATTTTATCACATTACCGGAAAAGAAAATTAAAAATTTTCAAAAAACATTGGAATATAGCATATAAAAATTTTTAATAAAAAAAGTATAAACTAAAATATTGGTATAAAAAATGCGACGTAATATTATAGTCAAAGATAAATTATCTTTGACAGGTAAAATGACAGTTATATCTGAATATGTTTCAGGAATCGGACTGGAAGCCCGGGGAACTAAAAAGTGGTGATAAAGCTGATACACATTGTACTGTGAAGGGAGGAAGTGTAAAAATTGCTTATATAATGATTTAGCATTATGAATAGCAGGCGCCGCACTTGTTGTTGAAAGTGAAGGAATTGCATAAATTTTAATAGGAGGTACCAAGTATGACAAATCATGGATTTAGAAATCATCCGTATATTCCTAACTCAGATGAGGATGTACAAAAGAAGATGTTAAGGGAAATAGGTTTAAAAAATTTAGAGGATTTACATAGTGAGATTCCTGAAGAATTAAGGTTTAAAAGAAAATTAAACTTACCTGAACCATATACTTCAGAATATGAATTGAAAAGAGAAGTTGAGAAACTGTTACGAAAAAATATATCTTCCAATGAATATATAAATTTTTTAGGGGCAGGCTGCTGGCAGCATTATGTTCCGGCTATTTGCGATGAGATAGCTAATAGAGCAGAATTCCTTTCGGGATATGCCGGAGAACCTTATAATGACCATGGAAGGTTTCAAGCCTTGTTTGAATATGAGTCATTGGTTGCCGAGCTTGTAGATATGGATGTGGTGAATGTTCCTACTTTTGACTGGGCGCAGGCTGCGGCAACTGCGTTGAGAATGTCATCAAGAATAACTTCCAGGGAAGATGCTTTAGTAGTCCGAACTATTAGCAGGGATAAGCTGGATATAATTAAGAATTATTGTGATCCCGGAGTAAATATTATTTTAGTTGACTATGATACAAAAACCGGAATGATTAATATGAATGATTTAAAAAATAAGATATCTGATGAAACTGCCGCAGTTTACTTTGAAAATCCTTCATATTTAGGGTTCATTGAAGAACAAGGAAATGAAATTTCCAAGGTTGCCCGCGATGCCGGAGCACTTTCAGTTGTAGGAGTTGATCCAAGCAGCTTAGGTGTAATGGAGACTCCGTCAGCATATGGAGCAGATATAATTTGTGGAGATTTACAGCCTTTAGGAATGCATATGAATTATGGGGGAGGGCAATCTGGATTTATTGCTACAAGAGATGAAAAGAAATTTGTACTTGAGTTTCCTTCCAGATTATTTGGCATCGCGCCAACTATAAAAGAAGGAGAATACGGATTTGGGGATATAGCATATGAAAGGACTTCCTTTGGAAATTTAAGAGAAAAAGGAAAGGAGTATGTAGGTACTCAAACAGCATTATACGGTATTACTGCAGGGGTTTATCTTTCATTAATGGGTCCCCATGGAATGTTTGATTTAGGGAAAAATATTATGCAGAAATCTCAATATGCCATAGAAGAATTAACTAAGATAGAAGGTGTAAAAGGTTCTAAATTCAGTAATGTAAGCTTTAAGGAATTTGTAGTTGATTTCAATGATACGAATAAGACCGTTAAAGAAATAAATGAAAAATTATTAGCAAAAGGCATATTCGGTGGAAAAGATCTTTCTGAAGAATTCCCTGAATTAGGACAAGCGGCGCTATATTGCGTAACAGAGGTTCATTTAAAAGAGGATATTGATACCTTAGTCAATGAAATAAAAAAAATAGTCAGAGGATAGACAGCAGAAAGGGATGATATGATGAAGCGAATTATTAGAAATTCTAAAATCAGAGATTTCCATCAGGCCAGGTGGAATGAACCAATTATAAATGAGCTAGGGCATAAAGGCGAAAGGGGGATAATAGTTCCTCAAACCGAGGAAGCCATTGAAAGACAGGTAGGAGATGGGATATCTAAACTTCCCCAATCTGTGAGAAGAAAGAAACTGCCTAATTTGCCTGAGATAAATCAAAAGAGAGTTCTCATGCATTATTTGAGGCTTTCACAGGAAACTTTGGGAGGTGATATAAATATTGAAATCGGACAAGGCACATGTACTGTTAAATATAATCCGACAATAAATAACAAAATTGCCGATTCCGAAAAGATGACTGAATTGCACCCCCTACAGGATGAGAGTACTGTCCAGGGGATATTGGAAATCATGTATAAAACCGATTTAATGATGAGAGAGATTTCCGGTATGGATTATTTCAGTTTTCAGCCGGGAGGAGGTTCTCAAGCTACTATGACTATGGCCTCAATAGTCAGGATGTATCATAGGTTACGCGGTGAAGAGGAGCAAAGGGATGAAATCATAACGACTATATATTCTCATCCGTCAGACGCGGCGGCTCCTGCGTTAAAAGGTTATAAGATTATTAAGATTATGACGGATGAGAAGGGTCATCCTGATTATGAGGCATTTAAGGCTGCGGTGAACAATAGAACGGCTGCATTTGTCGCAGCCAATCCGGAAGATACCGGAATATTTAACCCAAGGATAAAGGAATTTACTGATTTAGTTACTAAAGCCGGTGGTCTGAATTGCTATGATCAAGCTAATGCAAATGGTTTGTTTGGAGTGGCGAGAGCTAAAGAAGCAGGTTTTCAAATGTGTTATTTTAACCTTCACAAATCTTTTGGAACTCCTCATGGCTGCGGAGGGCCCGGTTCAGGTGCTGTCGGAGTCATTAAGGAATTGAAAGATCTTTTGCCGAAACCGTTGGTTGATTTTGACGGGAAGAAATATTATTTAAACTATAATATTAAAAACAGCATTGGAAAAGTTAAGTCTTTTATTGGAACACCCCAGGTAGTGTTAAAAGCATATTCTTGGATTATGAGCATGGGCGCTGAAGGATTGTATGAGGTTGCAAAGATTGCAGTTTTGAATAATGTTTATTTAATTAAAAAGTTATTGAAGTATAAAGGCCTTACAGTTCCATATGATGTAAATATTCAAAGAATCGAGCAAGCCAGATATTCAATGGAACAGATAACTAAGGATACCGGAATAGGTATTGAAGATATTACAAGAAGAGTAATGGACTTCGGAACGCATATTTGGTCAAGCCATCATCCCTTTTATATTCCCGAACCTATAACACTGGAACCAACAGAATCTCCGTCTAAGGAAGATTTGGACGAGTATATAGAGACAATACATCACATATTGGATGAAGCCTATAATAATCCCGAGATAATTCATAGTGCTCCAAACAATAGTACAATTCATCAGGTTGATGAATCGAGCCTCGATGATCCTGATGAGTGGTGTCCGACGTGGAGAGTATATCTAAGAAAAACTAAGACTGATTAGCCAGGTATGTAATATGAAAACTATTGGCTTAATTATAAATCCGATATCCGGTATGGGTGGAAAGGTAGGGCTGAAAGGAACAGACGGAGCGATTACTTTAAATAAGGCTGTTAAACTTGGAGCTGTTAGGGAGGCTCCATGCAAAGCCTTGAAAGCATTAGAAAAGTTAATTCCGTTGAAAGATGATTTACTGATACTGACTTCATCAAATGATATGGGAGAAATTCAATGTAAATCTTTGGGATTTAACTATAAGATTGTGTACAAGACCGGAAATTTTACAAATTACCGTGATACTATAAATGCCGCAAGGATTTTTGAGAAATTAGGCGTTGAATTGATACTCTTCGCAGGTGGTGACGGTACTGCAAGAGATATTTATAAGGCCGTGGAAATTAGAATTCCTGCTTTAGGAATTCCCACAGGGGTGAAAATCCATTCTCCTGTTTATGCCAACACTCCGGAATTAGCGGGTGATTTGGCTCTTATGTATTTAAAAAACGGTAATTTATGCTTGAAAGATGAAGAGGTCATTGATATTGACGAAAAAGAATTCAGAAATAATAGGGTGGTAACGCGTCTGTTCGGATATTTGAAGGTTCCGTATAAAAAGAGACTGCTGCAGAATAAAAAATCTCCGACTCCTTTAGGAGATGAAGAAAGCCAGAAAGCGATTGCCCTTGATATTATAGATAATATGCTGGAAGGTGTTTATTATGTTATAGGACCGGGGACTACAACGAGAGCAATAATGGAGGAATTGAACTTACCCAACAGCCTTCTCGGAGTAGATATAATTAGAGATAGAAAAATAGTGAAACTGGATTGCAATGAAAGCGATATTTTAGACATTGATTTAGAACGTGTTTGTAAACTGGTTATTGCGCCAACAGGCGGTCAGGGATATCTGCTGGGGAGGGGCAATCAGCAGATCAGCTCTCGAGTAATATCTAGAATTAAAAAAGAAAATATAATAATTATATCATCAAATAGCAAGATTATCGAGTTAAGAGGAAATCCGCTTTTTGTATATACAGGTGACCCTGCAGTCGATAAATACTTAGAGGGCTATTACAGGATTAAAGTTGGTTATGGGAATGATCTTATATATAAAGTTTCAGGAGGTGAGGATGGTAAGACTTTGCTCTAAAATTTCAAAATATTTTGCATAATATTATTTATTTAATGAACAGGAGGATGAGTATGGCTAAATACGAAGATTTAAAAGGCAAAAGAGTAATTGTAACAGGAGGGGCAAGCGGTATAGGTTTTGCTACCGCTAAACGGTTTGCGCAAGAGGGAGCAAAAGTTGTAATTTTTGATGTAAACAAAATTGCTTTAAAAGAAGTTCTTTTAAGTAACCCGGAACTAATCGGAGGGGAAGAGGTAGATGTTTCAAATGAAGAAAGTGTAAGAAATGGTTTTTTAGGATCTGATGAACTTATAGGAGGTATTGATGTTCTTGTTTCCAATGCGGGAATTAGCATAAGAAATTTATTTAAAGATACAACTTATGAACAATGGAAAAGAGTGTTGGATATAAACTTGGGCGGGATGTACTTATGTGCAAAGGAAGCATTGAAGAGAATGGCGGATCAAAAATCAGGAGTAATACTTTTCACAGCTTCAACGAATGGAATGGAAGGACATCCTTTCTATGCAGATTATAATGCTTCCAAAGCCGGTGTTATATTGCTTGGAAGAACTTTGGCCTTGGAATACGCTCCTTATATTCGAGTAAATTCTGTTTGTCCGGGATATGTATTGACTCCAATGCAAAGAGCAGAATATACAGAAGAAATGTTACAAAAAGTAAATGAGGGCATACCTATGAAAAGGCACGCAAAGCCTGAGGAGGTAGCTGGATTATATGTATTTTTGGCATCTGATGAAGCTCAATATATTACTGGACAGCATATTCCATTAGATGGCGGAGAAACAGCTTAATAATTAAAAAAGGAGGCATGTCATGAAATCATTAATTGCAATTTTCAGTTATATGAAACAAGATGAAATAGATATAGAGAAGGAAATTTTAAAAGGAACTGATACGGTTGTTGAGTTTTTCAATTCAGAAGAAGAAATAGAAAAAAGATTTAAGGAAATTAGTGTCCTAATCTTAGCTAATCCTGAAATTAAGCGAGATACAATAAACAGATTGAGCAATTGTAAAGCAATTATCAGACGTGGCGTTGGGGCTGATAACATAGATATAAAATCGGCAACAGAAAACAAAATTATTGTATGTAATGTACCTGATTATTGTTCTTCTGAGGTCTCGGATTTAGCTCTTGGATTAATTCTCAGTTTGGTAAAAAGAATTCCGAATTATATCTCAGATGTGAAAAATGGTATTTGGCATATAGATAGTCCGAAAGTATTGCCTCTGTCAAGGGGATTGCAAAATATGACTCTGGGCTTAGCAGGATTTGGCGGTATTTCAAGAGCTCTTGCTAAGAAAACCAAGAGTTTATTCAGAAATATTATTTCTTCTGACCCATATGTTTCATCTGATATAGCAAAGGAATATGGTGTAGAACTTGTTTCCATGGATAAATTATTTAAATTATCCGATGTTATCTCTTTGCATATGCCAAATACTAAAGAAACTTATCACTTTGTTAATGATGAATTATTGTCTTCTATGAAGGAATCTGCATATTTAGTAAATACTGCCAGAGGACAACTGATTGATGAAATAGCATTGTATAAGGCTTTAAAGAATAGAAAGATTGCAGGGGCTGCATTAGATGTAACAGAGATAGAACCCCCAGAAGTAGATAATCAGCTTTTAGAGTTAGATAACCTATTTATTACTCCACATATTGGATTCTATTCTTTAGATTCCTTTAAAGAATTAAGAATAAAGGCAGCAGAAGAAGCGAGGAGAATCATTATGTCAGAAAAACCACTTCATCAAATAAACCATTTTTAAATATGAAGGAGGTCATGTGATGAAATTACCAACCAAAAGAATGAGTAATATTCCATTTACTGGAGGAATACGAGAAATTTTAAGCAAAGCCGATAAAATGGAGAAAGAAGGTAGAAAGATAATCCACTTGGAAATTGGAAGGCCTGATTTTGGTTCTCCAGAAGTTGCAATACAAGCTTTAATTAAATCAATTAAGGCTGGCCAAATGCATTATAGCGATATTTCAGGAGTTGAAGAGCTTAGAGCTGCAATCGCAGACAATATTAAAAGAACAATCGGAATTGAAGTAAATCCTTATAATGAAATAGTTGTAGGAGTTGGAGCAGTAGAAGGATTAATAAATTCTATGATATCATTACTTGATGTTGGAGATGAAATCATATTTTTGACGCCGTGCTTTCCAGCATACTTTGATGAAGCTTTTTTAGCAGGGGTTATACCTGTAGAGGTGCCTCTTAAGTTTTCAGATAACTATTCACTAGATATTAATGAATTGAAAAGAAAAGTAACAAATAAAACAAAAATGATATTAATTAATAGTCCAAATAATCCTACCGGTGCTATATTGTCAAGAGAAGACTTGGAGAAAATAGCTCAAATTGCTATTGAGAATGACTTATTCGTTGTATCTGATGATGCTTATAGTGAATTCTATTTTGATCAGAAGTGGACAAGCATAGCTACTATACCCGGAATGAGAGAAAGAACTATAATAGTAAATACTACTTCAAAAGCATTTTCAATGACCGGTTGGAGAGTTGGTTATACGATTGCTCGGCCTGAGATAACAAGGTATTTATGCAAGACTCACCAGAACATGACTACGCAACCAAGCACCTTTGCCCAATATGGCGCTGTTGCGGCATATGAGAGTGGTAAATCTTGGACTGAAATGATGGTTAAAGAATTTAAGAGAAGACGGGATTTAGTTATAAGATATTTAGATCAGATACATGGAATAGATTACATCAAGCCTGAAGGAGCATTCTACTTTTTTTTATGTATTGATAAATTAAATATGAGTTCAGATGAATTTTGTGATTATATTATAAGAGAAGCAGGGGTTGCCTTAGTTCCCGGAGATGCATTCAAAGGCGAGAAAGGCCGCCATTTTGTCAGACTAGCGTATGCAAATTCTTACGAAAACATTGAAGAAGGTATGAAAAGAATAAAGAAAGCTATAGAAAAATTATAATTTATTATATTGCATTTGAAACAATTACTCTGTTCATAAACGATGAGCTTAAGTAATTAGTGGATTTAGGAACAATTTAATACGTCAAAAGGGAATTAAGCAAAAAGTATATAAAACTTATTAGAGCTAAAAACAAGAAAGAAGGGAGATTATGGAACATACTAAAATAAAGAAAAAGAGATTTGAAATGCCACATGTATATATAATATTAATGTCAATGATGTTATTGGTAATAATTATGTCATTTATCGTGCCAAGTGGAGAATATGTAAGAACTGTTGATCCTGTGACAGAAAATACAATTGTGGACCCTGATAGTTATCATACAGTTGAAAAACCGACACCAACTTCCCCATTAGGTTTCGGGGTAGCAATTTATAACGGTGCTATGAATGCAGCGTCAATATTTTTTCAAATAATAATGGTTTGTGGTACGTTGGAATTTCTCCAGACAACAGGTGCATTTGAGGCTGGTGTAGGAAAATTAGTTAATACGTTCTCTAATCATATTAGTTTACTTCCGGCTGTAATTTTATTAATTTTTACAATTTTAGGGAATATAGGAATGCAGGATGGATGTCTTCCGTTATATCCAATAGCCGCAGGTATAATGATTAGAGCTGGATATGATAAAGTATCTGCAGTGGGAGCAGGTATCTTGGGAGAGGCTATAGGTTTTAGCGGTGGTGCATTAAACATGTTTACTGTGGGAATATCACAGGAAATATTAGGAATACCGATATTTTCAGGTTTTTCGTTTAGATTGATGGCTTCGACATTATTTTATATAGTAACCGTTTCATACTTATTATGGTATTGCAAAAGAATTAGAAAAGACCCCACAAAAAGTGTAATTGCTGATGAATATATTAATCAATTGTCAACACAAAAAGAATCCGAATCATTACCCTTAACTTGGCAGAGGTCTGTTGCATTAATAGGATTGCTTATTGCAGTGATATTACAGGGGTATGGTCCTCTTAAATTAGGTTGGGGGATTGCTGAAATAACATCTTTATATGTGATTCTAACGTTTGTTATTGTAATTATATTCAAAATCAATCCTAATAAAGCATGCGAAATTTACATGGAAGGTGCAAAAAATATTCTTCCTGCAGCCTTTGTTTTGGCATTTTCAAATGCAATTTTAGTATTAATGAATAATGCTAAAATCATAGATACCGCTATCCATACGTTAGTTCAGGCACTTGAAGGAAAAGAAGAAATTGGGATTTTAATAATCCTATTCTTCGCAATTATGGCTTTTGAATTTTTAGTTTCATCCGGCACTGGAAAGGCCATGCTGATTATGCCAATTTTAAAACCGATTGGTCAGATAATAAATATGAGCAGGCAGCTTATAGTCGTTGTATATCAGTACGCAGAGGGCGCTACACAATATATTTGGCCCACATCCGGTACTCTTTTAGCTGCACTTGGGCTGTGTAAAGTTAGATATCAGGATTGGGTTAAATTTGCATGGAAACCGATTTTGTTGATAACTCTTACAAACATTGTGATGGTTATATTGGCATATAAATTACAAATAGGACCTTTTTAACTACTATTCAAGATTAAGAAAATAGATGCTAAAATTAAAATGTTAGAATAGCTTAATCTATTTTTAAAAGCTAAGACAATCAGATTAAGCTATTCTAAGTAAATATAAAATAAAAGGTGAGTGTATATGAATTTAATTATATTAAACGGAAATATTTATACAATGAATAAAAGAAATCCAAAAGCAGAAGCATTATTTATTGAAGATGGAATATTTAAGAATATAGGATCTAATAAAGAGATTTCAGAATTAATAAATAAAAGCAGCCTTGTAATTGATGCAGATGGGAAAACCATATTACCGGGTTTTATAGATAGCCACATGCATTTAGCCATGTTTGGTTCAAATCTGTATGAATGTAATTTAGTAGGGACAAAATCAATAGAGGAATTAATTAATAAAGTTAAGGATTATATTTCTTCAAAGAAAATTCCGAAAGGAGACTGGGTAATCGGAAAGGGATGGAATGAAGACTATTTTAATGTTAAAAGACTTCCTAACAGATATGACTTAGATAAAATTTCAAAAGAACATAATATTTGTTTAACCAGAGGATGTTATCATATGTGTGTCGTAAACAGTAATGTTTTGGATGAAATTGGGATCAACAAGGAAAATCATGAGATAAATAATGGAATTTTTGATATAGACCAGAATAGTGTTCCAACAGGTATTTGCAGAGAGAGTGCAATGAAGTTGGTATACTCTAAGCTGCCTAAGGTATCTAAAGATAGGTTTAAAGAATATATAAAGCTTGCATCAAACTATGTATTATCAAGAGGTATTACTTCTTTATGCACTGATGATTTTATGCTACCGGGAATAGAGTGGCAGAATGTTATTGATTCGTATACTGAAATGAACAGAGACGGTGAACTAAAAATCAGAGTCTATGAACAATGCCTGCTTCCAACCTTAGAATATATTAAGGAATTTGCTTCTAAAGGATATAAGACCGGGATTGGCGATGATCATTTTAAAATCGGACAGCTAAAAATATTAACTGATGGGAATTTAGGAACCAGAACGGCTTATTTATCGGAACCGTACAGCGATGACAATTCTACTTTCGGGATACCGCAATACACACAAAATGAACTGGATAATTTGATTTTAACTGCAACTGAATCCGGATTGCAAATTGCTTCCCATGCTATAGGAGATAAATCCATAAATATGGTTATTGATGCTTTGGAAAAATTACCGGAAGAATATAAGAAAAGAGATTTAAGAAGCAATATTGTGCATTGTCAGGTTACCAATGACAGGCTGCTGAAAAAATTTAAGAAATTGAACATTGTTGCTAATGTGCAACCTATATTCTTAAACTATGATATTCATATGGCTGAATCTAGGCTTGGGCCAAGCAGAATTACTAATTCATACAATTGGAAGACATTATTGAACGAAGGCATAAAAGTGGCATTGGGTTCGGATAGTCCCGTTGAGCTGCCTGATACAATGCTTGGTATATATTCGGCAGTAACCAGAAAGGATTTAAATGGCTTCCCAAATGGAGGATGGTTTCCGGAAGAAAAATTGACAGTTGATGAAGCACTTCATGGATTTACTATTGATGCTGCATATTCTTCTTTCAGCGAAGATATTAAAGGTTCAATAGAAATTGGGAAATTAGCCGATTTTGTTGTATTATCAGAAAATATATATGAAATTGAACCTGAAAATATTAAGAATGTTAAGGTCTTGAAAACTTTTATTGATGGTAAGTTAGTATTCGATATCGAAAAGATTTAGGTATATTAGGATAATAAGAAATGCTTCGGATGGATTCAATAAATCCATCTACAAAAATATCGATACACAGGGCAAAACAGTAGGAAAAGCTGAGGATTATAAATTAAAGGAAGATAATTGCTGTAAAAGCTATATATATAATAAATATACCTGGTACTGTAAAATATTATTATATTTTTAGGTTCTCGATAATAAGGCTTTCTAAGGATTCAACTCCTTTGGAATTTAAATGTACACCATCTTGGTCAAAGTACTCAGGATGTTTAGAAGCCGTAGAATACCAGTCAATTAATGTCACATTTTCCCGTTCTTCAGCTTTTTCTTTTAAGATTTTGTTGACCTTGCTTTCCCAGGAACGTGGCACACGAATATTTATTAAAAAGATATGTGATTTTGAGAAAGAATCAAGCAATTTATCAATTTGTTTATTTGTAAAATAGCCATTTGTTCCTAATTCAATGATAACCGCTTTATCAGAATCATTAAATGTGGTATACTTAGCAGCTAAGGTTGCTGCTTCCGACATTTGCCTTCCAATTTTTCCGTCGATTGTAATGTTATTATATTTTTCGTTAAGGCTTGGAGCAATATCTAATATAATAGAATCTCCAATAGCTAATATATCCTTATAAGTTCCATTTTCTGCTGATGAGGTTTTTTCATCATTTTCAGTAGATACTTTTATATCCTTTTTATTGAGGTTTTTATTAGAAGCTTTTTTTTCGGGAGTTTGAGCTGTATTTATTTCGGATGAATATGCTTCGGCCTTTTCTAAGTTTGATTTTATTTTTGCCATACTGGTAATACCAATAGCAAGGGACATGATCACTAAAAATGATATTATAGTGGTAGTTTTTTTTGCTGAGATTAAGTAATGGCAATATTCTCGAAACCCAAATTTTCGTATTGGCAGCTCTATAAAACGATATGAGAATTCTGCAATAATACATGTAATAATTAGTTGAAAAAAGACACGTAAGTATGATGGGTTTCCTATTTCATAAATAAGGGTACTTAAGACCATAATAGGATAATGCCAAAGGTATATTTCATAGGATCTTGTACCAATCCAGCGCATAGGTTTCCACGAAAGTATAGGACCTAAAATTCCTTGTGGATGACAAACACATGCTATAAGTAAAGCCGTGTTTAAACTAAACAGAAATAATCCGCCTCTGTATAAAAAGGAATTATATTCATCTATAAATATGACACTAAAAATAAAGATAGAAAAAGAAATAATGCTTATGAGTTTTAACTCATTTTTTTGTTTCGGAGAAACTTCCTTAGTGAAATGTTTCTTGTTTGCCAAAACAGTTGCTAAAAAGCTTCCTATTAATAATTCAAAAGCACGAGTATCTGTGCCATAATATACACGGCTTGGGTCGGCAGTTGGATCATAAAGTATACCCATCAAAGTTGCTGAAAGCAAAGCTCCAATAAAAACTATACGTGAAAACTTGCCGATTTTTTTAGTGATTTTTAGTCCTATTATAAGTATAAATGGCCATAAAATATAGAATTGCTCCTGTACTGCCAAAAACCACATATGTTTCAAGGGAGATGGTGAGCCAAAGCTATCAAAGTAAGAAATCTTGTGAAAAATAAACCACCAATTAGTTGTATATGAAATAGAAGACATTGCATCTCCTAAGAGGCTTGTCAAAAGTCTATGGTTAAAAAGTATTACCCATAAGACAGTGACTATAATCATTAAATAAGCAGATGGTAATATTCTGCAAAGACGATCTTTCCAAAAAGTTTTTACTTTAAAATTTTCTCCTGTTAATAAAATTTTAGAGGTTACTAAATAACCAGATAGGACAAAAAAGATATCAACTCCTAAAAAACCACCTTTAGCCCAACTAAAGGTGAAGTGATAAAAAACTACAGATAAAATTGCAAAGGCGCGAAGTCCATCTAATCCTGTTATGTAACGACGATTGTGTATAGTGTTCAATATGAAATCTCCTCTACTTCCTATAATATTAATTATAACCTCTAACTTAAGTATATTAGTCTATGGTTTAAAAAAGGTTTCAAATAAGTTATATAAAGATTACAATATAGTTACAAATATTATTGCTTCATCTGTAAACATGGATGAGATAACAAAAAAATGTGGAATATCTAAAGAATTACAGCAGTTTACTACTGAGATACCGAATATGTTCTTCGAAAATTCAGAAGAAATTAAAGCCAAGATAAAGAAATATAATGTATATTTATATATTATCAGTTTATATATTTAATTTCATTGGTAATTAGCGGATGGTTTTCCAAAGTCATATAGATGGAAGAGGGCTGAGAAAATGTTTAACAAAATGGTTTGTGAAAACGGCGTTTATGATGAAAATATCATTAGAAATAATGTTGATAAAATTATAATTTTTTATAAGATATATTTTGAGATAAATAAAAGTAATTGAGGAATTATTTTCGATGGATATTGATTATATAAAAGTAAATAAGTTATAATTGAATTTAAATCAATGATATCAAACTTTGTAACATTTTGTAATAAATGATTTTAATAAAAAATTAGTAGCATTTATTACTTTAGCACTTTTAATTTATAATTCGGAGAAAAAAGTTATCTTTTAATTATGAGGTTATAAACTTATATTGTTTGATATTAATGGGAGAGGAGTTCGGTATAAGATGAAGAAAGTTGTTATTGGAGGGGTTTTATCATTAATCGGAACATTAGGCTTATTAACTGTTTGTATCATAGTTGCAAATGATGTGGTGTCGGGATGGAGTACACCGCCTGGGCGTTTTATGACTACGGTATTTTCTTTAGGAATGACTCCTATATTGGTGTTTTAAGGCGAGAAGTCCTGCCTGAAATAAACAATCGTATTTCGTTGATGGCATTATATGGAGCAACATCGGATTGTAAGGATATATTAATAAATTTCATAGAAGAAGTTTATAAAGGTGAAGAATAAGAAGAAAGATTAAAATAATTATTTAAAGAGGTAGAGAAATGAGTAAAATTGTATTTTTTTGTATACCAGCCTATGGACACACCAATCCAACAATAGAAGTGGTCCGTGAACTTACAAAAAGAGGGCATGAAGTATGGTACTATTCCTTTAGTATGTTCCGTAAAAAGATAGAAGGAGCAGGTGCTAAATATATTGAATGTGATAAGTATGTACCTGAACTGAAGGCTGAAGATGAAAAAAAAATAGGAAAGGATTTTGCAGCGCTTATTGAAATGACAGTGGATACTACTATAGCCTTAGACGAGAAAGTTTGCAAAGAACTAAATGAATTTCATCCTGATTGTATTGTTTCAGATTCTTTGTGTTTTTGGGGAAAATTATTTGCAGCTAAACTGAATATAAAATATGTTTGCTCTACCACTTCCTTTGCTTTTAACCAATATACCGCAAAGATGATGAAACAAAATTTAATGGAAATGGTACGGATGATTAAAGGAATGCATCGTATCAAGAAAAAAATTAAACAATTGAATGACTATGGATATGCTGTTGATAATTTTATTTCTCTCATCCAAAATGACAATGAAACATACACTATTGTGTATACTTCAAAGGAGTTTCAACCGTTAGCGAACACATTTTCAAATAAATATTTTTTTGTGGGTCCTTCTGTTTCCGATATATTGGCGGGACCACGAAATAGTGATAAGAAACTTATCTATATTTCCCTTGGGACCGTAAACAATAAAAATAATGAATTTTATAAAAAATGTTTGATGGCATTTGGTGATGGCGAATTTGATGTTATCATGTCCGTAGGCGAAAGCACGGATATTTCATCGTTGGGAGAAATACCTGAGAATTTTGAAATAAAGAACAAGGTTGAACAAATAAAAGTATTACAAAATACAGATGTTTTTATAACACATAGCGGAATGAACAGCGTTAACGAAAGCTTATATTATGGCGTACCGATGGTATTATTTCCCCAGCATCAAGAACAACGCATGGTAGCTGAAAGAGTTGTGACTTTAGGTGCCGGAGTTTATTTAAAAAATGATAACCCCAAAGATATGAAAGAAGCGGTGCAGACGATTCTAGAATATGATTCTTATCAGGAAAATGCCGTAAAATTATCAGAAAGCCTTAAACTATCCGGGGGTGCAAAAAAAGCAGCGGAGGTTATCGGCAGGATTGCAGAAGAATAGATGTGGCTGAAATAGGATAATTTAGATATTAATGACTATATCCTTGGATTATCAACAGATGAATTTATTAATGGACTGCTGGATATAAATTTAAATACGGAGGAATAACAAATGCATTTAGAAAAACCGGAATGGATTAAAGTAAAAATACAAGGTGGAAATGTATCAGGTAAGGTAAACTCTTTGATTTCAGAACTTTCTTTAAATACCGTATGCAATGAAGCCAATTGTCCTAATAGGATGGAGTGCTATGAAAGAGGAACTGCCACATTTATGATATTAGGTAGAAATTGTACCAGAAACTGTACCTTTTGCAATGTAACTAAGAAAAAGCCCGAAAAAATAAACCCCATGGAACCGGAAAACGTAGCTAAGGCTGTAGCTAAGCTTGGTTTAAAACATGCCGTTATTACATCTGTTACTAGGGATGATTTGGAAGATCAAGGAGCTAATCAGTTTGCAAGAGTTGTAGAGAAAATAAGAAAGACTGCCCCAAAGGTAACAATTGAACTGCTTATACCTGATATGCAAGGAAATAAGGAATTAATAGATATTATCATAAATTCAGAACCAAACATACTGAATCATAATGTAGAAACAGTACCGGAATTATATTATAAGATTAGACCTATGGCGGTATTCGATAGATCTATAGAATTACTTGGTTATGTAAAGAAGACAAAACCAAATATGAGGACTAAATCGGGTATGATGTTAGGCTTGGGTGAAACTAAAGAACAGATAATAAATGTATTTAGAAGATTAAGAGAAGTTGATTGTGACATGCTGACATTGGGGCAATATTTGCAGCCCAGCAAATCCCATATTCCGGTAGTGGAATATGTTACTCCTGAAACATTTTACGAATATAAAGAAATCGCGTTATCCATGGGTTTTAAGAGAGTGGCATCGGCACCTCTCGTTAGAAGTTCTTACTATGCAGAGAATTTTTAAGACATGAAGGGGACGGTAAGACTGCAGAAATATTTCTCTCCGCTTTTGTTCAAAATATTTTTTCCCTCTGTAACGAAACATTCGTTTTTGGGATATATAAGCAGAATCAATTAAAAGGAGGCGAGGTAGTGGGTGCCCGCATTGAAGAAATATACAAAGAATACGCCCAAAGCGTGTACAAATGGAGGTCGAACAGCATTTAAAGGAATGTGACGATTGCCGCTCGGACTATGAAAAGATGAAATCTCCTGTCAATATACCGCTGCCGCCAACGACGGATAAAGAGGTAGACTTTTTGAAGAAAGTTAGGCGCAAGGCCTGGTGTATCGCTGCCTGTCTCTTTGTCATCGGGATATTGATTGGCATTGCCGGCATTTACATTGGGGAAACCGATGACGCACCCGGCGCTGCGCTAATTGGTATCCTGCTGATGATAGGATTAGTGGTGTTTGGCGTAAGAGCTGCTTGGCGCAGACGTTGATGGCAAAGTAAAATTTGTCTTGACAATTGATATCACTATATTTAATATAATAGATGAGAATTGAATATAAGAATGAATAGGGCTAGGGAAGCAGGGTGAAAATCCCTCACGGTCCCGCCGCTGTAAAGGAAGAGTCTTTTCTAAATGTCACTGGGAAACTGGGAAGACAGAAAAGATGATGAATCTTAAGTCAGAAAACCTACCTATTTATTAGCAGAAATAACTCTACGGTGGATGGAGAAAGCTGATTATTATTTTAGAAGAATTTTTGCTTTATTGAATTTTATATAATAAAGATTATTTAATAAGCTTATAAGAACTTCATTAGCCATGATTATTGCTTTAATGAAGTTCTTATTTTTTTATAAAAAGAGAGGATGAAAAAGGTGAAGTTCTATAAAAGGATATTGTTGCCATTAGTTGTGATTATGTTGATATTTAGCGTTTCGGGGTATACTAAAACTACTGAGACAGGCGGGTTGAGCAATACTCAAGACCTTCCCATAACTGTAGAGGGAAATAATTATCCGTTAAAGATAAAGGATTTTCTCAAGAAAGAAACTATCTTAGAAAAGAAACCGGAAAAGGTAGCTGTTTTATCAGGCACCCCCTTAAATATATGGTACGATTTGGGGGGAAAATCCATATGTACGTCTAATATAACAGATAATTTAAAATTGATATCCGAATATAAGAAGGAAATAAACGATCTTCCACAGATAGGGCCTGTATATTCCATAGATATGGAATCCGTAGTATCCCTTAAACCGGATTTAATTATAGCTCAGGCCGGCACTCAAGGGACACAGGCGGATAAATTAAGGGATATTGGGTTTAAGGTGATTACTACTAATATAAGAAGCTATGATGATGTAATAGCAACTTATAATGCCTTCGGCAAGATACTGGGAAATGAAAAATCAGCTGAAGCAAAGATAGAAGCTCTAAAGAATAAGAAAGAAGAAATAGTATCTAAACTGCCCAAAGACAATAAATCCGTGGTCATATTATATATAACAGCCAAAACTATTGCTGTTAAGTTGGACAATAGTATAGCAGGAGATGTAGCTAAAATTTTAAAACTTGACAATATTGCATCCGATTTGCCTCCCGATACTATAGGCTCGGAAACTACTCCGTTGGATGTGGAATACATAGTGAAAAAGAATCCTGATTATGTTCTGGTTACAAGTATGATATCTGATGACGAAGAGGCCAAAAAGACTATGGAAGAGGAATTTAAGAGTAACCCCGTATGGAAGGGAGTAAAAGCCGTTCAAGAGGGACGAGTTATTTATCTTCCCCAACAGTATTTCTTATATAATGCAGGTCCTTATTATAGTGAAGCAATAGAATATATGGCAAAGAGTATATATCCGGAAATATATGGAGAGGTGACTCATCAGGATGGAAAATGATATTTCTCTCAGGGACAAAAAGGGATTTAAAATAACTGTTATTGCTATCTTAGCGATGCTCTTCTTTATATCTTTTATATTAGGGCTTACAAAAGGAACTCTTGAGGTAGAGGTGAAGCGGATATTTGAAGTTATTTCTAAGGATGACGGAAGTCCAGAGAGAATGGTAATTTGGAATATCAGGCTTCCAAGAATGATATTGGCAGCTTTGGTAGGAATAAATCTTGCTCTGTCAGGTGCTATTTTACAAGGGGTAATGAAGAATCCCTTAGCTGATCCCAGCATAATCGGTATAAGCAGCGGAGCAGGACTATTTGGAATTATTGTATTGGTCGTTTTTCCCCAGTATATAAAAATGGTGACTATTGCAGCTTTTATGGGAGCCATGTTGGCTGCCTCCATAATATATCTTTTATCCTGGAAAGGCGGCATAAAAACTATAAGGGTAGTATTAGCAGGAGTAGCTGTATCGTCTCTTTTTGCCGCAGGGATTTCAGGAATATTGGTCTTTTATAGTGATCGGGTCCATGGAGCATTGAATTTTATGAATGGAAGTTTATCATCAAGAAGCTGGCCGGAAGTTTGGACTATTTTACCTTACACTATAATTGGTTTTGTTTTAGCAAATATATTTGCGGACAAACTTAATATTTTGATATTGGGGGACGATGTTGCACGGGGTATTGGCTTAAATGTTGAAGCAACAAGATTTGGATTTACGGCTTTAGCCGCTTTTCTTGCGGCAAGTGCAGTAAGTGTTGTGGGACTTTTAGGATTTGTAGGGCTTATAGTGCCTCACAGTATAAGGTTAGTTATTGGGAACGATTATAGATACATGTTTCCTGCAACTGCTTTATTTGGCTCTGTACTCCTAATGCTAAGCGATACTTTTGCAAGAACTGTTTTAAGCCCCATGGAGATACCGGTAGGAATTGTAATGGCGGTACTGGGAGTTCCTTTCTTTTTATTCTTGCTAAGAAGGGAGTAAAAGGCTAAAGATGAATAAGAATATTATATTATCAATTGAGGGTTTAAGCGTAAGCTATAAAAATAAAGATGTTTTAACGGATATAAATTTACAGATAGAAAAAGGGAAGGTCTATTCTATTATTGGTCCAAATGGCTGTGGAAAGACTACTTTAATACGGACCATTAACAGAAGTATAAAACCTAAAAAGGGAAAGATTTTTTTAAATGGAGAGAATATATTCAAAATGAAAAACAAAGATGTAGCTAAAAAGATAGCCATATTAAATCAAAATAATAATACGATGAACGATGTAACTGTAAAAAGATTAGTTCAATATGGGCGATATGCTTATAAAAATTGGTGGGAGACCGTTGACGGAAAAGATAGTGAAATAGTTCAATGGGCAATGGAGAAGACGGGAGTGATAAAGCTTCAGAACAGAAGAATTAATACCCTTTCAGGAGGAGAAATGCAAAGGGTGTGGATTGCTATGTCTGTTGCACAAAAGCCGGAGATACTTCTGCTGGATGAACCTACTACTTATCTTGATATATGTAACCAATTAGAGATAATGGATCTCATAACGAAGCTAAATAAGGAAGAAGAAATAACTATAGTCATGGTACTCCATGATATAAATCATGCGGTCAGATATTCAAACGAACTCATTATAATTGACGATCACCAATATACGCAAAAGGAGATCCCTGGATTATATTAAAAAGCGGAGCAATTGAAGAAGTCTTTAAAGTTAAAGCCGAAATAACAATGGATGAAGATACGAAAAAACCGAGATTTTATGCGAAAGAATGCATTTAGAAAGTATAGGGAGGTCCTATGGTGAAGATTACTTTTATAACTGTATCAACCCCTGGAATTAAATCCTTAATTGAAGCAGGGAAGGAGATAAACCGACAATATCCTAATATTCTTGATTTAAATCTTTATTACGGAAAAGAAGAGATGAATGATGAAAAATCCAAAAAAATGGCAGAAGATATTAAAAACAGCCATTTGGTTTTTGTAGATTTAATGGGAAGCCCTTCAAGTATAGCGAAAAGCGTATATATAGGTCTTGAAAGCTGCAATGGGAATATAGTTCCTTACGGAAGTTCCGCAAGAGAGTATATGCGTCTCGGAAGTTTTACTATGAAGGGCATGACAGACGGGAAAAACAAAAAGAAAATGAATATGGCTGCCATTGAAAAGATGAAGAGTACGGCGGAAACGCTCGGCAAAATAATGCCGGGCAAGATGAGGGATATGAAAAATTATTTTAGTATACTGAAATATTTTAAGGTAGCGGATAAGTCAAATATTCTCAATATGCTTTACCTCATGTTGAGGGATTATGGAAATATAAATGAAATACCGAGACTGCTGGAACCGAGGGAAGTAGAAGAAGTTGGTATATGTAATCCTGAGACTATGAGATTTTATAAAAATTATGAAGAGTATGAAAAGGACTTTCCCTTTGATATTAAAAAACCCACAGTAGCGATTCTTTTCTACGGCCATAAATATCCTGTAGATACATCGTCCTGTGTCGGAGAAATCAAAAAAAGAATTGAGAAATTTGCAAATGTCATTCCTATTGCAATTTCAGGAGCATTTACAAAGAATGAAAAGAAGATTAAAGATGTGATATTAAAATCCACCAAAACATCTGTGGATATAATACTGAACTTCATGTCCTTCAGGCTTGGAGCAGGTCCCATGGGCGGAGAACCTCAAGCAGGTATAGATCTGCTAAAAAAAGCAGATGTCCCGTATTTTCATCCTTATTTTATGTCAAGAAGAAGGATTAAGGAATGGGAAGAATCAATACAGGGCTGCAGCACATCAGAAATGATGATTTCCGTTATGCTGCCGGAATTAGACGGATGTATCGAAACATATCCTGTCGGGGCTATGACAGAGCCAAGATATGACATGGAATTTGATATTAGAACCGATGAACTTGTGATAATAGAAGAAAGAGTAGACAAATTGATATCCAGAATCAGGTCATATATCAATCTTAGAAAAAAAGAAAATAAAGATAAAAGGATAGCTATTATATGCTATAATTATCCTCCTGGAGAAAGTAATATATTCGGAGGAGCATTTTTAGATACATTTTCATCTGTTGAAAATATATTGAAAAATCTAAAAGATAAAGGTTATAAAGTAAATCCTCTCACTAAAGAAGAACTCATGGGGATATTTACTGCCGGGGGTATAGTTAATTCAGGGAAATACAGTGATAGTTGGGAAAAAATGATTAAATATCCGGATAAAAAATATAGAGAAGAATTAAAGAAAAGTTCTGATTATGAAGACATAATAAAGGAATGGGGACCGTCACCCGGCAGTATAATGGTCAACGATAATAATGAGTTTTTGATTCCCGGGATAATTGAAGGGAATATATTTATAGGATTGCAGCCCACGAGAGGAGTACATGAAGAAATTGAAAAAGTATATCATGATAAAACCTTGCCTCCCCATCATCAGTATTCGGGTTTCTATAAATGGATTAAAGACGAATTCAAAGCAGATGCAATCATTCATGTGGGAACCCACGGCACCTTGGAATTTTTAAAAGGAAAGGAATGCGGTATGAGCGGAAATTGTTATCCGGACAAGCTTCTATCGGATATTCCTCATATATATTTATATTATTGCGGTAATCCCTCTGAGTCGACCATTGCTAAAAGAAGATCCTATGCAAATATAATAAGTTATCAGCCGCCGGTATTTGTACAAGGGGAACTTTACGGAGAATTTGCGGGATTAATATCAATGATAGACAATTATCATCAGTCTTTATCATTAGCTCCCCAAAGCAGCGATGATATATTATCAAGTATATGGGAGCTGGCTGAAAAACTTAATATGCCGAAGAACCTCGATAATATAGAAGGAGAATTATACAGAATGAAGAAAAGCCTCATACCGAAGGGACTCCATATATTCGGGAAAGGGTATACCCCTGAAGAAGCGAGGGAATATGCAAAAGGTCTGCTGAGGTACAACAGAAACGGCATTTTAAGCATCAGGGAATTAATTACAAGAGCTAACGGATGTAGTTTAGATGCTCTCTTAGATAATGATCAGTATGAGACTATAAGAGAGATTGATGAAGAAGCAGAAAAAATTATTGATTATTATTTTGAAAATAGAAAGCTGAAAAAGTCAAAATATATAAATGAAAATAATAAAGATGAATTTATAAAATCCTTGGAATACGGGTGTACAATTATTGAATCATCTCAAAAAAATTATGAAATGGAAGGCTTGATGAGGGTATTGGAGGGAAAGTATAATCCTGCAAAGTTGGCGGGAGATATATACAGGCATCCTGAAATATTGCCTTCAGGATATAATCTGTATCAATTTGATCCCAGGCTTATACCCACTAAAATTGCATATAAGAGAGGGGAAAAGATATGTTTGAATACTCTCGATGCTTATAAAAAAGAAGAGAATTCCTATCCCTTATCTACTGCCGTGGTGCTGTGGGGGCTCGAAACTTCGAGGACTCAGGGAGAAACTTTTTCCCAGATTTTAGCCTATCTGGGGGTCAGGGTTTCGGAGAGCAGCAATGAATGGGATCCAAAATATGACATTATTCCCATTGAAGAACTGGAAAGGCCCAGAATAGATGTAACAATAAATATATGCGGTTTTTTCAGAGACATGTTTCCGAATTTGATAGTAAGCCTTAATGAGATATTTGAAAGGCTTTGGAAATCGGACGAAAGTGATGAGGAAAATTATTTCAAAAGGAATTCAAAAAGAATATACAAAAAGCTTCTTGATAAAGGCTATGATGAAGAGGAAGCAAAAGAACTGGCTATTTCCAGGGTATTCGGCCCTAAGGAAGGAAGCTACGGTACGGGAATAACCAAGATAATAGAAACAAAAAATTGGGAAAAAGAAGAACAGTTGGGGAAAGCTTATATAGACAGTCTGCAACATGTGTATAACGGAAAGGTTCATGGTAAAAGAGTAGAAGGGCTTTATGAAGAAAACCTGAAAACCGTAGAGATTATTTCTCAAATAAGAAGCAATCATGAATATGAAATTACGGATTTGGATCATTATTACGAATACTTCGGAGGATTATCGAAATCAGTGGAAATGGTAAAGGGGCAAAAAGCCAAAATGTATATAACCGATACGACAGGGGACAGGGTTCTCAGCGAAAGTGTGGAGAAATCCATAGAAAGAGGAATAAGGACAAGGGTATTAAACCCAAAATGGATTGACGGAATGCTCGAGCACAAATATCACGGCGTTCAGAAAATTGCCGACAGATTTGAAAATGTTTTAGGCCTTGCGGCAACTACAAATAGTGTGGAAGAGTGGATTTATGAGGATATGTATGATTCCTATGTGGATAATGAAGAACTTAGGAAAAGGCTTATTGAGAATAATCCCTTCGCTTATATGGATATACTTGAGCAGATGACGGAGTATTACAACAGAGGATATTGGAAGGCGGATAAAGAAAAGATAGACAAGATTAAAGAGCTCTATTTGGAACTTGAGGGCAATATTGAAGAGAATTTATAAAGAAAGGATGCAAATATATATGGAAAACAACGGGTTGATATATCCTTTTTCTGCTATAGTGGGACAAGAAGATATGAAGAAGGCTTTGATATTAAATATTATAAATCCTCGTTTAAATGGGGTTCTGATAAGAGGGGAGAAAGGAACAGCAAAATCTACGGCAGTAAGAGCACTGGCGGATATTCTTCCTGAGAGGGAACAAATAGCAGACTGTATTTTTTCCTGTGACCCTAATGATGATAGCTTTTGGTGCGAAAACTGCAGGGCTAATTTCAACAAAGAAACCGGAAAAATCAAAAAAGGGAAAATGAGAGTGATTAACCTCCCCGTCAGTGCCACGGAAGACAGGGTTGTGGGGACATTGGATATAGAGCAGGCAATAAAAAAAGGAGAGAAAAGATTTGAACCGGGAATCTTGGCGGAAGCCAACAGAAATATTTTATATGTAGATGAGGTAAATCTTTTGGATGACCATGTGGTTGATGTACTGTTAGACGCAGCAGCTATGGGGGTTAACTCCATTGAAAGAGAAGGAATCTCCTATACTCACCCCTCAAGATTTGTCCTGATAGGAACCATGAATCCTGAAGAAGGGGATTTGCGGCCTCAGCTCATAGACAGGTTTGGACTTGTGGTGGATGTACGGGGTGAAAGAGATGTTGATTCACGGGTTGAAGTAATTAAACGAAGACTTAGTTTCGAGGCAGATCCCAAAAAATTCGTAAAAGAATATGAAAATGAACAGAAAGAATTGGCCGGTCGGATGGAAAATGCGAAGAAAATATTAAATGATGTGGTTTATTCGGAAGGATGCTTAAGTGTTGCAGCAGAAATTGCCATAGCCATGAAAGTAGACGGTCATAGGGCGGATATAACTTTTATGAAGGCAGCAGTAACCAATGCTGCTTACAGAGGAGATACAAAGGTAGATAAAGAAGATCTTTTTATAGCCGCAAAGCTGTCCCTTCCCCATAGAATGAGAAAAAAACCATTCGAGGAGGGAGTCATTGATTTTGACAGAATCAATGATATTATTGAAAAATCGGTGTTGTAAACGGAAAGGAATGAGGTTTAACTATGTTTAGCAATTGTTTTCCTTTTTCGGCGGTATTGGGTCAGGATAGGATTAAAAGGGCTTTGATACTGAATATAATTAATCCGAACATAGGCGGGGTTCTTATAAGCGGAGAAAAGGGGACAGCTAAGTCTACATTGGTAAGAGGATTTTCAAATATAATTGATTCTATGGATGTAGTGGAGCTGCCTTTAAATATTACCGAAGATAGGCTTGTGGGAAGTATAGACATAAAAAAGGCCGTAAATGATGGGCAAAAAACATTTGAAAAGGGAATTCTATATAAAGCCCATAATCAGATATTGTATGTTGACGAAATAAACTTATTAAGCGAGCATATCGTAAATATACTTTTAGAAGTTTTATCCACCGGAATTAATGTAGTAGAACGGGAGGGAATATCATATAGCCATCCTTCAAAATTTATATTGGTAGGTTCCATGAACCCAGAAGAAGGTCTTTTAAGACCTCAGTTGTTGGACAAGTTCGGTTTGTATGTGGAAGCTAAAGGAGAAACAAATGTAGAGAATAGAACAGAAATTATTAGAAGGCGGTTGGAATATGAAAAGAACCCTAAGAAATTTTGTTTAAAATGGGAAAAGAAAGATATAAAGATAAAAGAAATAATTGATATGGGCAAAGAAATAATAAAGAGGATTAAAGTAGAGGATGAGGATTACGGATTTGCAGTGGGCCTGGCAAAGCAGGGGAATTGTTTGGGACACAGGGCAGATATAATATTAATTGAAACCGCCAAAGCTATAGCGGCTTTTAATCAAAGAAATAGGATAATGGAAGATGATATTAAAGAAGCAGCATCTTATGTACTGCCTCATAGAATAAGAGAATTGACACCTCTTGAAGAGTCAGAAACATCTATGGATGATAATAGAATGGAAAGAAACAATACCGAAAATTCTCCGAGGGAGGATAGCGATACAGTTCAGAAACCTTTACCTGAAGAAGAAAATATGACTTCAGATACTAAAAAAGAAGGAATAAAAGAAAGTATAGAGGACATTGTAGGCGGAAAGCAAAAGATAAATATTAATATGGACTTCGGAAAAAAATTCAGCAATAAAGGTTCGGGAAAGAGAGCCAAAGTAAAGACGGATAGCAGTAAAGGAAGATATGTAAAGTACAAGATGCCTAAGGGAAAAGTAAAGGATATAGCTTTTGATGCCACTCTTAGGGTAGCGGCCTGTAATCAGAGAAACAGGGATAAAAAGGGGATGGCTATATGCATAAAGTCTCAGGATATACGAGAAAAGGTCAGAGAGAAACATACAGGGGCAACGATTTTATTTACGGTAGATGCAAGCGGCTCTATGGGAGCAAAGAGAAGGATGGGAGCTGTAAAGGGAGCGGTGCTTTCATTATTAAAAGATGCGTATCAGAAGAGGGACAATATTGGCGTTATTGCCTTCAGAAAAGATAAGGCAGAAGTACTATTGAATATTACAAGAAGTGTGGACTTAGCCGAAAAATGCCTCAAAAAATTGCCTACGGGAGGGAAAACACCCTTAGCCGCAGGGCTTTACAGCACATATCAGGTTCTTAAAGCAGATAAGATAAAAAATCCCGATTCTTTGCAATATCTTATTATAGTTTCCGACGGGAAGGCAAATGTTCCTCTGAAATCGGAAAATGCTTTGGAAGATGCCTTTATCATGGGAGAAAAAATAAGGAATGAAGGCATTAAAACTATGGTAATCGATACGGAAAGAAACTATATTGAATATGGGTTTGCAAAGGAATTAGCAAAAAAGATGGACAGCGAATATATAAAAATCAGTCAAATATCAAAGACGGATATTAATGCAAGTATAAAAAGTTTGCTTGATATAAATAGATAAAAAGGAGGAAAATGGTATGAAAAAAAGTATATTATTATTGATAGTTGTATTAGCAATGGGTATAATGTCAGGCTGCGGGAATAAAAATGAGAATGAGCAGAGTAATGTACCTGCAGATAATACCCCAAAGGAATCAAAGTTTGAGGAGAAAGACGGTCTTTTAGTGTACTTGGACTTGAAAAACAGTCCTTTTGAAGAATCAGGCCTAAATATATCGATTAAAAAGGGTGAAGACGGTTATGCCGATTTTGTAAAGACCGATTTAAAGGGAAATGAAACTAAAGATTATTACAAATTTGATTATTCAACAAATACTGTAGAAAAATATTATTATGTTTCCGCAATGGGAACGGCATATTACTACTATTATGATTTAGAAAAAGATGAGCTATCAAAAGTGGAAGACGGGGACCATAATGATGTTACCGAAAAAATGAAGAGTTCGGGCAGATGGGACTCTGCCGCAGAAAAAGCAGCAGAAGAGATAAAATCTCTTCAGGATTATTTCAAGGAAAAATACGGTTCGACAATAGAAGAAGCTGTTTTACAATAACATGGGCAGCACAAGGGGACGGTTTGAGATCACTGAAAAACGATGTAATAATATGTAAGATAGTTAGAATCAATTAAATATGAAAAGCAAAATCCTCCTTAATTTAGTATAATGGAATTGATAAGAAACCATACCAAAAAGGAGGATTTACTATGCTTAAAGACAAAAATAATCAGTTAAGCATCTACTCAATATTATATAATAAAATACCTCAAAATCATATACTAAAATTAATAAATAATTCCATAGATTTAAGTTTTATAACAAAATTACTTGAACTACGGATAAGTATTATGGAAGGAAGATCGGCCAAAAATTCTGAGCTTATCATAAAACTGCTGGTTTTAATCTACATTCTTTAAAACGAAAAGCATGGCTGGGCACCGGCAGTTTTCAACCGCTAATGCGACAGCCTCTTATTATGGTTTCTAACTTCTTAATTTTATTCATCTAACTTCCAATTATCTCTCGTAATAGCCATTAAGTAAAAGTCTCTGTAATCACCTTGTACAAATTCATACTTCTTTAATATTGCCTCCTGCTGAAATCCGATTTTTTCACCAATCTTTTTCATCCCTATATTGTCAACTCTGGTTTTATATTGAATTCTCATAATGTTTTGAGTCTTAAAAAGATAATTCACAAAAAGTCTTAAAGATTCTGTACCAATTCCTTTTCCTCTTGCCGATTTTTCTGCAATGAGTAAACCAATTTCAAGGGTTGTACTACTGCCCAAAACTCTTATAAAATTGATTTCGCCTAATGGCTTGCCTTCTTTATCTTCAATGATTGCATAAAACCTGGAAGGATTCCCTATACTTTTATTGAATAATTCGAAAAACTGTTCTTTATACACCATTTGCATATCCATAAATTCTCCGAGATGTGTTTGGTCCTGTAACCACAAATAAAAACAATCAAGATCCTCTTTTTCTAATGGCCTTATTCTTATATTAGTTCCTTTTAACATAATTAAGCCTCCGTCTTATTTATTAATTTTTTGTTGATACTGAGATAACAGGTCTGTGCATTACTTACCATATTATACTATGTAGTACTGAAGTCATCAATTAATTTTTGATTAAATCTTCAATTCGGCAATCTATACTTTGCGTAAATGGGTCTCAAAAAAGGTTTCCTTAGTTTATTAGTATTTTAATAGAAATTTTTTTATATATAAGTTTACTTAAATTTAATATTTTATTAAAAATATCTTTATATTCATAGTGTATAATCAAAAAATAAAAGGAGGTGAATTAATGAAAGAGTTAAATTTATGCATTGATATTGATGGGACTGTTACTGAAGCATATGATTGGATTCCTATAGTAAATCGATATTTCAATACTACAATCACTCCTAATGATGTAACTGTATATGATATATATAAAATTTTAGGAGTAGATAAAGCTGATTATGATTTATTTTATGATTTATATGGGGAAGCATTACATTTGGAATGCAGAATCAGAAAAGGTGCAAAAAATGTTATAGATAGCTTATACCAAAAACACAATATTCACTTTGTCAGTGCCAGAGAAAAAAGAATGAAATATGTAACTCATATATGGTTTGACCACTATAAAATACCAATGGATTCATTGACATTATTGGGAAGCCATAACAAAGTTAGTACTGCAAAGGCTTTAAACTGTGATATATTTATAGAAGACAGATATGAAAATGCAATTCAACTTGCTCAATCCGGATTTGAAGTGCTCCTTGTGGACTGTAACTATAACAAAGGACCTTTGCTCCATAATATTACCCGTGTATCAGACTGGTTTGAAATAAGAAATATAATAGAAAATAAAAATTATGAATTTAAAAACAGCATAGCTCTATAAAATCCGGAACAACACAAAGGTTGTTCCATACATAATAGTGGTATGAGCAAAGCCCTCCTTAATTTGGTATAATATGATTAATATAAAACCATACAAAGGAGGATTTATAATTTTTAAAAATAATAATAAGTTAATCATCTGTTTAATATTGTCCGATAAAATATCACAAAATCATATAAATGAAGCTATTATTTTTTTTATGTAAATATTACAGTAAATTTACTGAAAATTCTGAACTTATGGCAAAATTGAAGATTGTTAAAAAGAGGTGAAACTAAGACTGTGGAATTAATTTTAGAATATAATTTTATCAATAATTAGGGTAGAAAGAGTCCGCGGATATGATAGAATAAAATAAGAATTTCAAAAGTTGCTTTAAAAAACATAATATAAGGGAAATCAAAATTTAACGGAAGATGGTAGGGGGAATAGTTACGACTAAGATTGATTTATATTGTTGGTCTGATCAGTGTCCGCATAATAGTTTAGCAAGAAATTTGTTATATAAACTGATGTGTAAGGGAAAATACGATATTAGTTTCTATGATATTTCAAAAGAATACGATATAGCTAAAAGAATGAATATGTATTCTCCGACATTGGTTGTATTTGATAATAAAATTAGGTGGAACGGGCCTATTTCTTTAAGTACAATTCAATCTATAGCTGAAGGTAATATCCCAGAAAATAAGCCTTATAAGGTTGATTTAGGTAAACATATAATAAAAGGAAATGTTGAGATGCTTACAGAAAAAAATATTTTTGACACATGTATTTGCTGTGCTCCATCTCAAAAAACAAGTTGCTGTTATAGTAAGGCTGAATGGATTAAGCAGATAAGAAAAGAGTTCAACTTGCCATATTTAGGAGTGCTGCATTATTACAATAATAAATGTGTAGGCGGGGCAGAATTTGTACCGTCATTGGCTGTTCCATACCCGATAATTAAAGGCAAAGATATTGCATTTTTAACTTGTTCTTATCTTTCGGGAGAAGAGCATGATTTTAGAAGTTATCCATTAAAAAAATTGGAAGAAAAGTTATCATCTTTAAACTATAAATCGTTAGTTGCAATAGTGTCGGAATATGTTGTTTTTCCCAATGGAACTCTTAACTGGTTCAAAGAAAAGGGCTATATTGACTTAGGTGAAGTTTATTATGAAGAAAGAGATTTTGCAAGGATGCATTTAATAAAGAAAGATTTATATTAGGGCTTAGAAAAACTCAGCAAGTTAGCATTATTGACCTCAAGAAATATCAGGCATTAATTTAACAAAATATTTCAGACAGTGGATTTACGGTACGGAATCTTCGAAGTTTTTATATGAAAGAGTTGAGGTATCAGATATTGTTAATAATTATAAAATACATACCGATAGAGTCAGGAAAAATTGACATATATTGATGAAAGGGTGATATTTATGGATATAATATTAAAAAGAAGAACAAGGGATCATGTTATTACTTTTTGGGAGAAAACCCAAGACGAAGAAATAAGAAGATTGTTTCCATTTAGTATTGAATCTTTAGAAAAAGCATTGATATTGTTTAAAGAGTCTTTGAGAGAAGATGCTCTGAGCTACGGCAAAGTAATTTATTTTAAAGGAAAATATATCGGAGATATCTGGTGTTATAACATAGATGAAAGCGATGAGAAATCAGCTATGATAAGTGTTGTCATCTTTGAAAAAGAACTCTGGGGCAAAGGCATAGCAACAGAAGCTGCAAACACTTTTTTAAAAGAAATATTTGATAAGTTTGACATAGAAAAAATTGGAGCATTTACATATTCTAATAATTATGGTTCAATAGGTTTGTTAAAGAAAGTCGGATTTTCTGAAATTGAAACATTTGTTGAAGACGGTATTGAATCAAAATATTTTGAAATACAAGGGATAGATTAGAAAGATACCGAAAAATGAAATAATATTTTATGGAGAAAGGAGCCATCGGTGAAGTGAAAAACAACAAAAAAAAGTATTTACTCATGATACTATGTATTATAACAGTCTTTATACTATCTTCATGTAGTAAGGATATTGGACAAAAGGAGAGCATAGATGATAGTCCTATAGATAATACTACGGAGAGTAAAAACACAAAAAGTGCTTCTTATAAAAAAATAGAAGATTATCTATGGAAAGAAGCAAAAGATACATTTTCACCCTACTATGAATTAATCTCCTATGAAATTACGGATTACAAAGAAGATGCTAAAGATGATACGGTGGAAGGGGTATTAAATTATAAAATTATATATAAGAATTATGATAAAGATCCTGATACTGTAGGTTATATTAAGGAAGCCAAAGAAAAGAATGATCCCAATTATAAAACATACTATGATGAATATTTGCAACAAAAGGAAATGAATATGGAAATAAAAGCTGTTATAGATAAAGAAGGCAATATAACACTTTATGGAGATAATGACCCTACTGAAAAGAGAGAATGGACAGAGCTTAAAATGTCAGATTTTATAATAGGCAATAAATAAAATTTGGTGCCGGTATTCAGACTCCTGCTGTGAATGCTATATATCCCCAGCTTGTTCTCCAAGAATATCTATCACAGCAACAAAAAAATATCAGTTAACGACTAAATTCAGAGAGCCTTTTTATTGGGTCTCTCTACTGGAGGTATCGTATGAAAAGTAAAGACGTTTTACTTGTATTAACGGATTTATGGGCAGATTGGGAAGCAGCTTATGCAATTGCGGAAATTAATTCTTCCGAAAAATATACTGTTAAAACAATTGCAATTGATAATAAACCTAAGCAATCTATTGGTGGAATTAAGGCAGAAGTGGATCTTTTAATTGGAGAATATTTTGATTTTTCACATTGTGCCCTTATCATCCTTCCGGGAGGACTGAGATGGAAAGAAAATGATTATCATCAGATTATAGATTTTGTAAAAAGCGGTTATGAAATGAATGTTCCCATTGCCGCTATATGTGGTGCTACTCAATTTTTAGCTAAAAACGGTTTTTTAGATGAAGTATATCATACAGGTGATACCTTTGATTATTTCAAGGTACTTGAGGGATACAAAGGACATGATAAGTTTCAAACCAAACAGGTTGTTATGGATAACAATATTATTACAGCTAATGAAACAGCAGCGGTTGAATTTGCTGCCCAGATATTTTCACTTCTTAAGATTGACAATAATTCTGAAATTGATAAATGGAAAAATTATTACCAATGCGGTCTATTTTAAAATAGTTTAAGCCGAAAGAAACATAAGACCAAGAGAATGGCTGAAAAAGGATAAGTCAAATACCGATATTCAAAGAGGTGTTTCATCTGTTACCGATAAAACACCTCTTTGGTTTATTTTATTTTTATCAGCATTTTGGATACCACCCTATTGTTTTGTAAGGAATTGTAAATTCAACAATGCCGGTAGAATAAGGAGCAATATCATATTGTTGATAGTAGATAACCAATCCTTGAGGGGTAAGATAAAAATTTTGCTGATTAAAATTTTTTAATATTAAATTTTTATAGTCATCAAAATATATGCCCGGATTCTGTTTCATGTTATATTCTGCCTGTTTTATTATTTCTTCGGTAAGCAGACGTTCATAATCTGTACCTCGTTTGAAGAAAGTATAAAGAGGTATATTCGTGCCGCTGGATAGCTCCCATGTATCCGAGCTTCTCACCGTACTTCCATGGGCACCTCCCGTGAACTCATACTTGTCAATATATACACTTAAAAAACAATTCTCATTATAAGCTATGTTATATTTCATATAAGCTTCGTAAGGATGAAATGGAAAACCGTCAGTCTGTGAGTCAATATAAGTTTTAATGGCCTGTTCATGCAAATAATCGGTATATTTTACATATCCGTTGACATTCATAGTTATTTGATTGTTGATAAGATGCTCTGAATATGAATTATGTTCTATGCTTACTTTCGGATATTTGATATTAAGTGTCATCACTTTAACATCGTCATGTTTAAATGTTTTATTAATTTCTTTCATTGTAATGTTTGCTTTATAAGAGTTTTTACTCATTTATATCCCTCCAATTTTATATATAATATGTTCAATATATAAGAAAGGCTACTAAACACAAGGGGAGATGGTTTAAAGAGACGATATTTTGATAGCAAAATAGATACTATAGAATGATTTTATAAATTTGAATGAAAATTAAATGTAATTATGATAGGATAGTAAGAAAGAGAGAAAAAGAAAAATTTATATTTAGTGAGGGTTAAAGTTTATGGAATGTATAGAATGTTACAGCGAGAACAGTCGCATCACACCTTTACTGGAAGCAAGAAAGTGTTTGGAAAATCATAAGCAATATATTTGCGGAACTTGTGGGAGATGTATTTGCATTGATATGGATAAAAAAAGAAATGTGCAAAGATGGAATTTTCCCTTTAAGTCTTTAGAGATAGCAAAGTTATATTTAAGAACGGCAGATTATTCTACAAAGAAACCCTGCGGAATTTATGAAATAGTTAACATAAAAGGAAGAAAGTCATATAAGATATTTTCAACAGTTTCAGAATTAGCAGCTTATCTTGCAAAGAATAAAGATAAAAAATGTGAGTCAATGAAACCTATTTACATTAAAGACGAATATAAAGATTTTCCAAATACAAAAATTAAGTTCCTTACTAAAGAAGAAGTAGAGCAATATATTGCTGAGCGAGAGAATTCAAAGACATTAAGATAAAAATCTTAGTGTTTTTGTTTTTATATTTAATATTTAGCAAAACAGGAACAGCTTTTTTTCAAAGCTATTGTTATAATAAAATTACCGCATAGGGAAGGTTGGTGAAGTTGGCATTGAATTATAGAAAAGATATTGAGAAGTGTATTAAATTCATTGAAGAACATATCAAAGAAAATATTACCATTGAAGAAGTTGCTAATCAATCCGGGTATTCTCTCTATCATTTTTGTAGAGTTTTTAGCCTATGTAAAGGTATGTCCGTTATGGAATACATTAGATGGCGCAGATTATCTTTAGCAGCAGTAGAATTATTCAAAGGCAGAAAAATTATTGATATTGCTTTGGACTATGGATTTGAAACACCTGGCGGTTTTACCAAAGCTTTTCGTAAAACATTTGGCTATAGCCCTACGGAGTATATGACACGAATGACTGGATATGCTGATACAAAAATAACATTTGAAATTGGAGGTTATATTATGAATCCTGTTATTGTAAAGAAAACTGCATTTAAAGTTGCCGGCTATGGAATTAAGACCAATATTACTGGGGCAACATATACAAAAGATATTGCATCCTTCTGGGTCAATTACAATGGTGAAAATTTAGAAAATAAAATGTACAAAATTTTAAATCCACCTAAGCATGGTGAAGTGGGATTGTGTGTTCCATTGTCTGAAGACGGAAATGCAATATATCTTTTAGGTGTAATTGTCGATGACTTTTCAAAGGTAGAAGAAGACATGATAACAGTAAAAGTTCCGGAAGCCGAATATGCCGTTTTTACGACGACTCCCGTTGATACTACAAAGGATAAAGAACAAAAGGAGTTTGCGGAAATTATTGCAGGCACATGGAAATATATTTTTGAAGATTGGTTTAAAGAAAGTGGATATATTTATGATGAAAGCAAACTCGATTTTGAATTCTACGATGAACGTTGTCATTACAGAAAAGATACAGTCATGGATATTTATGTTCCCGTTAGAAAAGCAAAATAAATAGTAGAAGGGGATGGTTTTTTGCGTTATTTATTCCAAACCGTCCCCATAAAACCTTTTGTTCAGCCATTTTCAATACTCTTTATTGTTAAGAATCAAAGAGGTAACTTTTACGCTTATAGATATTACAGCAATAATTATTAAAATATTTATGATAAATAATAAAACATCAGATATATTTTCCAGTATATACCTTTAGTTTTTCCTAAGGAAGATATGTATAAATTGAGAATCTATAGGGATAAATTAGGCTGTAATATGAAAAGAAGTCTATTTTAGATTTAAAATTAAAATTTTATGAAATTTGTAAAAAATATATTGACTGGTCTGTAAATTATATGGTATTTTTACAATGTAGTTAGTTTCATCTAACCTTTTGAATAGAAAAATTCTTGTAGAGATATCATAATTAAATAATATGTTGCACAATTATATATGCAGGTTAGTTTAGACTAACTTATTATTCGATTTCGGATAATAACAATATCAAGAAGAAAAGGGGATATGTCATGAAACAGAAAAACAATGTAACTGCAAAACCCAAAACAGGTATGCCAAGGCTGCTTGAGCTGGCAGCTACGAAAAAGTCACTGATGATTTCCTCGGTAATTTTTTCTGCACTGGCCGCTGTGGCCTCGTTTATCCCATACATTGCCATTTACTATATTGTACGGGAGATCATGGGAACTTATCCAGACTTCGGAGAGCTTGACATGCAGAGGGCTATCGGTTTTGGATGGATAGCTTTCGGAGGCATCATTCTCAATATTCTCTTATATTTTGCTGCATTGATGTGTTCACATTTAGCTGCCTTTGGTACGCTGTATGAGCTAAAAGTAAATTTTGCATCCTATCTTGCCAAAGTACCCTTAGGGTTTCACGTACTTGTAGGTAGCGGTAAACTGCGTAAAATTATGGATGAGAATATTGAAAAGATCGAGGGGTTTATTGCCCACCAGCTTCCGGATATTGTAGCATCTTTTGTGGCACCGGCGGTGATGATTGCCATTTTACTTTCCGTAGACTGGCGTTTTGGATTGTCGGCCATATTAGGTGTTGCCATTGCCTTTGTAATTGAAATGAAAGCATATGGCAACGAAGGAGCTAAGGCTATGATGGAAAAATATCAGGATTCGATGGAAGATATGAACAACGCTGCGGTGGAATATATTCGAGGTATTACTGTGGTTAAAGCTTTCAGACAGACAGTGTATTCCTTTCGCAGGATGCATAGCGCTATTAAGGAATACACCAATATGGTCATTCCCTATACGTTGAGCTGGGAAAATTACATGTCAGCCTTTACTACTATCGTCAACAATATTTATCTATTTCTAATACCCGTTGGTATCTTAATCGGAATTCATACAACAGATTATGTGCTTTTTGCCAGTAAGTTTATTTTTTATCTGATATTTGTACCATCTATTGCTACGGTGATGTTGAAGATCATGTATGTTTCAAGCAACGGAATGCAGATAATGGGGGGCGTAGAACGTATGGACAAAATTTTAAGCGAACCGCATCTACCACAGCCGATAAATCCTAAAACAATCGATCAATATGAAATTGTTTTTGAAAATGTGTTTTTTTCATATACAGGACAGGAAGCCGCAGCCTTGTCCGATGTCTCATTTCGGGCAGAAGAAAATCAAATTACGGCTATTGTCGGTCCGTCAGGTGGAGGAAAAAGTACCGTTGCACATCTTATCCCTCGCTTTTTTGACGTATTAGGAGGAAGCATTAAAATCGGAGGGGTGGATATAAAGGACATGAAGAGTGAATACCTGATGGAGAAAGTCAGCTTTGTATTTCAGGATGTATTCCTTTTTAAACAAAGTATACTTGATAATATTCGAATTGGGAATCAAAATGCTACGGATGAACAGGTAGTGGCTGCTGCCAGGGCGGCTCAATGTCACGAGTTCATTGAAAAATTGCCTGACAAGTATCATACTGTTATAGGTACAAGAGGAGTGCATCTTTCAGGAGGAGAACAACAGCGTATTGCCATTGCAAGAGCTATAGTGAAGGATGCACCCATTGTCGTACTGGACGAGGCCACTGCATTTTCTGATCCCGAGAACGAATATCTGATTCAACGGGCTTTTGAAAAACTGATGCAGGGCAAGACGGTAATCATGATAGCCCATCGATTGTCAACAATACGCAGTGCCAATAAAATAATAGTAATGGATAAGGGCCGACTTATTGAACAGGGAAGCCATGACGAACTCATTGCAATAGAGGGTAAGTATTTTCACATGTGGAATATGTATACCCAATCACTTAATTGGAAAATAAACAAAAGGGGGGATAGGGTTCATGCATAAACTTAAGGACTTTTTAATGCTGACAGATAAAGGATACTCGGATTTAAAGAGGGCGATTACTGCTTGCACCATTACAAATCTTGCATTAATGTTACCTTTTGCCGTAACTATTCAGATTTTTACCGAGCTGTTAAAGCCTCTTATGGGGCAGGAAATTTCCTGGACACGGATGTGGTTTTTTTTAGGGTGCGGTATCGTTGCCGGAATTTTAGTGTTTATCGCCAACAAAAATGACTATAAAAAAACATATGTGACATCATACTTAGAAGCCGAAAATTCAAGAATCAGTGTTGCGGAACGTATACGGAAATTGCCCATGAATTTTTTTAATTCTAAAGATCTCACGGAACTTACCACAAACATCATGGCCGACTGTTCTACCACCGAACATGTATTGAGCCATATTATACCTCAATTGTGTGCTAATGCAGTTTCCATTACGCTTATTTGCGCCATGCTTGCTATTTTTGATTGGAGAATGGCACTTGCCGTTTTTTGTACCGTTCCTATATCCTTTTTTATCATTTTAGGCAGTAAAAAAATTCAGAACATGTTAAGTGAAAAGCATGTGGAAGCAAAGCTGAAGGCCTCCGGTCAGGTGCAGGAATATTTGGAAGGAATTAAGGTCATTAAAGCCTGCGGATTGGATGGCTCCAAATTTTCGGCATTGGATAACGCACTGCGTCTGATGAAAAAAATGGCTATTAAAATGGAATTTGGTACAGGGATATTTGTCACCGGGGCTCAGATGATTCTACAGGCCGGAGTAGGACTTACTGTTTTTGTAGGTGTTCACTTATTGACGAATGGGGAAATTGAATTGATTCCCCTGCTGATGTTTTTTGTTATCGTCGTCCGAATTTACGGTCCGGTTATCGTTGAGCTTACTCTTCTTCCAGAGCTTTTTTATCATCGTGCCGCCACAAAACGTATGCGCGCATTGATGACTACTCCTATAATGGAAGGGGATACGGAAAAGCAGATTACGAGATGGAATATTGATTTCGAAAATGTGTCTTTCAGCTACAATACCAGAAATCCTCGGGAAGATGCGGTAATCAAAAATCTGACGGTGTCCATTCCATCCGATGCTATTACAGCGTTAGTAGGACCTTCAGGTTGCGGAAAAAGTACTATTTCAAGGCTGATTGCACGGTTTTGGGATGTCAATCAAGGATGTGTTAAAATCGGCGGTGTCGATGTGAAAACTCTCGATCCCGAACATTTGATGAGTTATATGTCCTTCGTATTTCAGGATGTTATTCTTTTTAATGATACGGTTTATAACAACATCCGTATCGGAAATATGGATGCGACGGAAGAACAGGTTATGGCTGCTGCACGGGCAGCACGCTGTGATGAATTTGTAAATGAATTGCCGGACGGTTATCAGACTATGCTCGGCGAGAATGGCAGTACTCTTTCTGGAGGTGAACGGCAACGAATTTCAATTGCCCGTGCACTTCTGAAAAATGCACCTATTATTCTTTTGGATGAAGCTACGGCGTCTCTTGATCCGGAAAATGAGGTATTGATTCAACAGGCTATCTCTAAGGTGATTGAAGGGAAGACAGTGATTGTCATTGCCCATAGGTTAAGAACCATTGCTGGTGCCGATAAAATTATTGTATTAGACGAGGGTATGCTGGTGGAAGAAGGTAACCATGATACTTTGATGAAAAACAAAGGTTTGTATGAAAAAATGTATCGTATTCAGCAAGAAAGCTTGGGCTGGAGTGTATAGGTTATAAAAAAAGTAAAGTCCGTAATGGATCCAGTTTGTAATATATCTATTATCTATATGGATCCATTACGGACCATATAAAATATTGGAGATATATTATTTTCATCAAAGAAGTATCAAATCAATCAGATTAAACACTGTCTCTGATTATCTTTATAGGGTACTCATTAAAGAGCCGCCTAAAAGATTTACCGGATGCTTTTTACGAACCTTACATAGCTTATAATCTCCAAAATAAGAAATTATATTCATAAAATTTTTTGATTATAATCATAAAAAAATCATATTTTTTCGATGTATACTTGATTTAAATGGGTTTTAATGAAAAATTCCTTAATATACTAAAACAGGGAATTTTTTAATTCCTATAAAAATCGAATGTATTTAATATTATTTGGCAACAGTTTTTTATTTATTTTTTCTTATAATACTTAAATTTAATCTTTTTTTATTTTGCTGAAATCCCAACCTTGTGTTTTTCTTAAATTTTTCTTTCTTTCACTTTGAATGTTTGCATACTGCAAATAGGCAACTGCCGAGAGAATATAGCAAATGATTGTGCTTTTGGGTATTTTAGCTGAAATTCTGTCTAAATCCATTTGGTAGGTTTTCTCTTCCTCTTTTGTCAAATTGAAGCCTTCCGGGTTGTTTAAGGCATTTATAATATCTATGCCTCTTTTTCCTTCAAGAACATAGGTCGCCGACAATATTATACTAATAACAAGCAGAACAATGAATATTATATTCTTATAAGATTTCGCACTTCCCTTATAACTTATAAAAAAATTTTTTAATATAAAAATAAAATTGAATAGGACTAATATAAAGTTTAACGGAACTAATATTTTAAGCTTAGTCACTATATCCCCTCCCTTTTACATAAAAAATATATAAATATACTTCTATATATTTTTAATATTTCCTCTTTAATTTATTGCTTTATTTACCAGAATAAAAGGGAACGTTCCAAAATAGTTCTGAAATTAGGGATTATATTACATTAAAAAATATTGTTTTTATATTAACGCCATTTTTTGTTAAAATATTAAGTGGAGATGTCCAAATACATAAGAATATGAAGGAGGTATAAAAGACATGAATGGGTTATTTTTACAAGGGGGAGGAGCTAAAGGAGCTTTTCAGGCAGGAGTGATATACGGTTTATATGAGAAGGGATATAAATTTGATATAATATCCGGGACATCAATAGGTGCTATCAACAGCTATTTTATTTATAAAAATCAAATAGAAGAATTGAAAAATTTTTGGTTAAAAAACAGATTTAAGAATTTCAACGAAGGTATGACGTCTGATAAAGTAATTGATAATCAGGGTATTATCGATTATTTAAGTAAATTAGAAGGTTTAAATGAAACGGTAAAAAACATATATGTGAACTATGTTCATGTCCAAAACAAAGAGTTTAAAGAAATGGTTGTAGATATAACTAAAGTTTCAGATGAATGTAAGCTTAAGGCTGTAAAATATAGTTCACTGCTTCCATATCGGATGAAAGAATATAATTCTATTGAAGATGTTAAGAATAACTTTGATTCTTCGGTCATGCGAAAGAATTTTTATGAAGATTTAAAGTTGAATGTATATGAAGGATATAATTTAGATGGGGGAATTGCAAATAATGATTTTCTCAATCCGTTTATAAAAAATAATGTAGATAGGTTATATCTTATCGTTTTTCACAAAAATTATCGGGTACCGGATTATATAAAAACCATATATTCAATGGATGATATTATAATCATTGAGCCCAAAACAGATTTTAAACCCAATGATACATTAAGACTTGAACGTGATTTTCTAAATGATATATTTGAAGAAGGATACAGCATAAGCAAGAAAATATAAAACAGAAGGTTTAACCTTAATATGAAACGATTTTAGAAAAAATCCGTACTTGACGGAAATAGTTGAATAATATATAATATAACAGTGTTATATAGAGGTGAGATTTTGAGTCAGGATGAATTGTTTACGAAACAAAATATTTTAGAAGCCGGAAAGAAGGAATTCCTTACAAAAGGCTTTAAGTCAGCATCCCTTCGTAAGATTGTGAAGGAGGCCGGAGTAACGACGGGGGCATTTTATGGTTATTATCCCAATAAAGAAGCATTGTTTTCTGATTTGGTAGAAGAACCGGCAAAGACAGTTATGGACAAATTTATGGAAGCTCAGATTGCCTTTTCTGAATTGTCTGCGGAGAAACAATGTGAACAAATGGGTAAGATGTCTGGAAATGCAATGAAATGGATGGCAGAATATATCTATGATCATTTTGACGCATTTAAATTGATTATCTGTTGTGCGGAAGGAACGAAATATGAAAATTATATTCACAGAATGGTAGAAGTCGAAGTAAAATCAACTTATCAGTTTATATCCACATTGCAATCGTTGGGATATTCCGTTCGGAAGATTGATAAACAGTTATGTCATATACTTGCCAGCAGCTTATTTTCCGGATTTTTTGAAATGGTTGTTCATGATATGGAGAAGGAACGGGCGATGAAGTATTTGAAAGACTTAGAGGAATTCTATATTACAGGATGGCAAGGAATTTTAGGGCTGTAGAAGCTCTAAATTTTTCTCATGAAGTTAGTTTAAACTAACTCAACCCAAATAAAAAGGAGTGTGCATTTTATGGAGAAATCAAAAAGCTTACTTTTTTATGCAGGCAATTATAAAATTTTGACTTACCTTGCTTGCATTTTTTCGGGAATTAGTGCATTATTGGCACTTATACCTTTCATTTATATTTGGAAGGTAGTGGAAGAAATCTTTCGGGTAGCGCCGGATATTACGAAAGCAGAAGGACTTCCTCATTACGGACTCATGGCAGTCGTATTTGCTGTATTGAGCATGTTAATTTATTTTGCAGCATTGATGTGTTCCCATATTGCCGCTTTCCGTACGGCAAGGAATATGAGAAGTATGGCATTGAATCATCTGATGAAATTGCCGCTTGGATTCTTCGAAGAAAATGGCAGCGGAAAACTCCGCCGTATTATTGACGAAAGCTCGGGGCAGACAGAAACCTATCTTGCACACATGCTTCCTGATTTGGCCGGAGCTTATGTAACACCTGTCGGCGTTATTGTATTGCTGTTTGTATTCGACTGGAGATTAGGGATTATAAGTCTTATTCCTTTTGTTATAGGTATTGTGTTTCTTATGAAAATGATGGGGCCGTCTTTGGCGGGGTCCATGAAGGAATATCAGAACGCATTGGAAGATATGAACAATCAGGCAGTAGAATATGTACGGGGCATACCTGTCGTAAAAACTTTTCAACAAAGTGTTTATTCTTTCCGAAATTTTCATGAATCAATTCTTCGCTATAGAAAATGGGCAATAAATTATACCATCTCTTTGCGAATGCCCATGTGTGGATATACTGTCAGTATCAATGGAATCTTTGCTTTTTTAATCCCAGCAGGTGTACTGTTGATTTTATCCGCAGTGGATTATAAGGCCTTTCTTTTAGACTTTATTTTTTATATTATTTTTACTCCGATTTGTACTGTAATGATGAACAAGATTATGTTTTCCAGTGAAAATGCTATGCTGGCAAAGGATGCGCAGAGACGAATTGAATCTATATTAAATGAAAAACCTTTTGAAAAAGCAAAAAGTCCGGCAGTACCGAAGAAAAATGATATTTCTTTTGAACATGTTTCCTTTACTTATAAAGGTGGAAAAGTTCCGGCATTAAAAGATGTGTCATTTCAGATCAAAGAGGGGAAGACAGTTGCTCTTGTCGGTCCGTCCGGAGGGGGGAAGACCACAGCAGCAAGTCTTGTGCCGAGGTTTTGGGATGTAGATGAAGGAAAAGTTTCCATTGGAGGGGTGGATGTACGAAATATGGATGAACAGGAACTGATGAACCGTGTTGCATTTGTTTTTCAGGACAATCACCTTTTTAAAACAAGTATTCTGGAAAATATTCGTATTAGTAAACCGTCTGCCAGTCGGGAAGAGGTATTGACGGCAGCAAAGGCAGCTATGTGTACGGATATTATTGATAAGCTTCCTAATGGAATGGATACAGTTGTGGGAACAAAAGGTGTATATCTTTCAGGCGGGGAAATTCAAAGAATTACTCTTGCCCGTGCGATTTTAAAGGACGCGCCGATTATTATTTTGGACGAGGCCACAGCTTTCGCAGATCCGGAGAATGAATATCAGATTCAGAAGGCATTTGATAGGCTGACAAAAGGAAAAACAATTTTGATTATTGCACACAGACTTTCCACTGTAAAAAATGCCGATCAAATTCTTGTTATTGTGGATGGTTCTATTGCAGAACAGGGAACTCATCAGGAACTTCTTCAAAAAAATAAGGTTTATGCAAGAATGTGGACAGAATATGAATCCTCTGCCACATGGAAAGTAACAGTAAAAGGAGGTGCCAAGGCATGACAAATTATTTAAAAAATAAATTTGCTTTAAGTGAACAGGGAGCAAAAGATTTGCATAAGGCAATCTGGAGCTGTACGGCAACGGATATAAGTTTGATGTTTCCGGTTGGCATTTTGTATTTGCTATTAAAAGAACTTTGTCTGCCACTCTTTAACGGAGGAAGCATGGAACTGAATTTATGGATGTATGTGGGGTTGTCCGTTTTGGCCCTTGGCATCTTATTTGTTTTAGAATATATTCAGTACAATAGCACTTTTCTTGCATCCTATTCAGAGAGTGCGAACCAGAGAATCAGTTTAGCAGAACTGCTCCGTAAGTTGCCTTTATCTTTCTTTGGGAAAAGAGATTTGTCGGATTTGACAACCACAATTATGTCTGACTGTGCCATGGTGGAAACAGCATTTTCCCATTATATACCGGAATTGATAGGTGCTGTTCTTTCTCTAATTCCTGTCGGAATCGGGTTATTTGTTATAGACTGGTCTATGGCTTTGGCACTTTTATGGGTAATTCCGGTTGCTTTTTTCATTGTGTTTGCTACCAAAAAGCTGCAGGATGGTTTTGGGAGAAGAACAAAAGCCAAAAAACTTGCATATGTTGACGGAATTCAGGAATATATAGAAAATATCAAGGACATAAAGGCAAGCAACCAGAACAGAAGTTACTTACGAAATTTGGAAGAAAAGCTTGCTGTTTTTGAAAAAGTTTCTATAAAAGGTGAATTGATTACTGGGATTTCTGTTACTAGTGCACAGATGTTTTTGAAGATAGGAATTGCTACAACTGTACTGGCAGGTTCAATATTTTTGGCAAAGGGTAGCATTGATTTTCTCACATTTTTGATTTTTCTCATTGCAGCATCCCGTGTCTATGAACCGTTAGCTGCTTCGCTACAAAATCTTGCGGCGGTATTTAGTACGTTGCTGACTGTGGAACGTATGCGTGAGATCCGCAATCAACCAATACAGGAAGGTTCTGAACAGACAGAATACAAAGGATATGATATTGTATTTGAGCATGTAGGATTTTCTTACCATAGAGGGGAAACAGTATTGGAGGATGTTTCTTTTACGGCAAAGCAAGGGGAAGTGACTGCTCTTGTGGGGCCATCGGGCGGCGGCAAATCCACTGCTGTAAAGCTAACGGCACGGTTTTGGGATATTCAGAAAGGGAAAATCACATTAGGCGGTACCGATATCAGTACAGTTGATCCGGAAACCTATTTAAAGAATTTTTCTATTGTTTTTCAGGATGTCGTTTTGTTTAACAATACGGTCATGGAAAATATCCGCCTCGGGAAACTAAACGCAACGGATGAGGAAGTTCTGGCAGCAGCAAAGGCAGCGCAATGTGACGAATTTGTTTCCAAGATGCCGAAAGGCTACCAAACTATGATTGGTGAAAATGGCTCTGCCTTGTCCGGAGGTGAGAGACAGAGAATTTCTATTGCCCGCGCATTGTTAAAAAATGCTCCGGTTATTTTGCTGGATGAAGCTACAGCTTCACTGGATGTAGAAAATGAGTCTCTTGTTCAGTCGGCTATCAGTGAGCTGATAAAAAATAAGACTGTGCTGATTATTGCCCATCGTATGCGTACCGTAGCAGGAGCTGATAAAATTGTTGTTCTTTCGGAAGGCCATGTTGCAGAACAGGGGACACCGAAAGAATTGATGAAACAGGAGGGCATTTACCGTCATATGGTAGAACTTCAGACAGAAAGCCAGAATTGGGCACTGAACGGATAAACCGAAAATTGGAATTATCAAAAGAGGAAAATATTAAAAATTAATATTTTCCTCTTTTGCTTATATTTTATATTTTTAGTTCATTATAATCGAAAATAATTTTTTCTCCATCATTTATAACGATACAAGGTATTCCTATCTTTCCTGCTTCTTTAATTGTATTGAATTCAGGACGGGTGTCTCTATACTTTAAAAACCTCTTTAAGTTCATCAGGCTGTCAGTAATATCTAAATATGCGAATTTAACATTATTACCCGAAAAAAACTCTTTTGCAGGTCCACAGTCTGGACAATACTTACTTCCAAATAAAATTATTTTTTCCATATACATCACTCCTTGAATTGCTAGTTTTTTATATACCTTATCTTTTATAATTATTATAGCATTATTATTATAATATTTATTGAAGGATATTTTGAATTTATAAGAAGATTTGCTTTTAACAATATTTTTGGTTAGAGTTAAATCCTATGATATAATATGTTCAGAATATATAAACTATATTATCAAAGATTTTATGCTATCAGGAATAAAAATATAATTATAATTATATTTTGAGGAGAGATATCAAATTGAAAAACACGTTGCAGGATATTTTAATTTTTCATTGTTCCGAATATCCGGAAATGGAGCTTCAGGATTATATAAAACTGATTTATCAAAATGAATTTGGAAGCGGTCATATGATTTCTAATGTGTATGATAGCGAATTGTTTTTAAAATCAGAGTATGAAGAAATATTAAAGGAAGAAAGCCGAGGGGAAAATTCGTCTTTTATTGAATCGATAGGGAATCACCTTTGCCGGGTATACCTTAATCCGGCTAAAATAACATTTAATTTTCTTCCTATGTTAAACCGGCTATTTGTTGCTACGGCTAACACTCATAAAGGCTCTATTCCCGAGTTCCAAAGAAAGGTTTCTTTTTTGCATGAAATGGCAGCAACGGGGCTTCTTCCGTTAAAAGAAGAAACGGTAAAATCATATTTGAAAGAGTATTTTTCTTTAGGCTGCCCTCCAATGCATCACAGCAAAACTTACAGGGAAAAATATAATCCCCACTACCGGGTGATAAAGATGTTATATGCTTTTTATTTTCCTGTTTTTCAATCCATACAAGAATTAGAGAATAAAGATAAACGTGTAATCATCGGAATAGATGGCAGATGTGGAAGCGGAAAGTCAATGCTTGCCGATTTGTTGTCGGAAGTTTTTTCATGTAATATATTTCACATGGATGACTTTTTCCTTCCTAACTCCCTTTGCACAGAAGAGCGCCTTTCCAGACCTGGAGGGAATATAGATTATGAACGATTCATGAAGGAAGTAATGGATCCTCTGTCAAAAGGACGGGATGTATGCTTTCAACCATTTAATTGTATAACTCAGAAATTTGGACGGCCAATAAGGAAATCTCCCAAATTTATTTCTGTAATAGAAGGCAGTTATTCTTTTCATCCTATTCTTAGTGATTTTTATGATCTGAAAATATTTTTGACATGTTCTAAAGAAGTACAGAAAAGAAGGCTTTTAAACAGGGAAGGAGAAGAAAAACTGCATCATTTTTTAGAACGCTGGATTCCGATGGAAGAATATTATTTCAGTACTTATAATATCGAAAATAATTGTAATTTAAAATTGGATACAACTGACTTTTGTGGATAGTGATAAGAAATTGAGATATAGATTTATACCCGAAAATATTCCAAATTTCTTATTGACCGTACGAAGATTATGTTATAATAATTAGTAAATTACGAATGAGGAGGTAACGCTATGGGTACTGTAGTAGAAAAATTCGGAGAAATGGTAAGAAAAAATGTTGAAAAGAACCCTTCAAGAGCATTGGAACTATTAAGGGCAGGCTATTTTATAAGTGGTAAGCAGATGAAGTACCTGCCAAAGCATCAGTTGCTTCCTCACCAAAAATATGCTGCTGTAGTCAGTAACCGTGCAATTCGGGCACCTCTTACAAGTCCGGATCATTCAGCTGTAGTAAGTGTGTTTACACCCTGCGAGTTATTACATGCTATGGGCATCATGCCTCAGTTTACTGAGGGACTTGCTTGTTACATTAACGGAGCCAAAGCAGAGAGTGCCTTTATCAGATTTGCCGAGAATGCCGGTATTCCGCAAACCTATTGTTCTTACCATAAAATTCTCATTGGAGCGGCATTATCAGGTGTTTTACCTAAGCCTCGTTTTGTTGTGAATACCACTCTTGCCTGCGATGCTAATAACAGTACCTTCCGTCTGTTGGCGGATATATGGAAGGTACCCCATTTCACTCTTGACATTCCCTATCGTAGCAGTGATAGGGAGGTTTCCTATGTGGCGGAACAGATGAGGGAGTTTGTACTTTTTTTGGAGGAAACTTTAAGCCAAAAACTTTCAGAGAAAATGTTACGGAATGTCATTCGAAGGGAAAACAGATCAATCCGGCTGTATCAGGAATTTTTCAACGAGCTTTCACAAAAGGTTTTGCCTAACGATATGACCTCGGAAATGTATAAAATTTTTCTTACTCATGTTTTATTAGGAACAGGAGAGGCTGAGCATTACTTTGAACTTCTGGTGGATGATGCACAGAAATCAGAACCATCAAATAATGAAATTCGGATCTTATGGGTACATTCTCTTCCTTTTTGGCAGAGATCCATGAAAAATATCATTAACTTCAATCCGAGAGTCCAGCTTTTATGCTGTGATTTAAATTTTGATGTTATGGTTGAACTGAATGAAGAAAACCCTTATGAGTCCATTGCAAAAAAACTTCTTTCTCACTCCTTGGGAGGAGAAAATACTCGGCGTACGGATAGGATTCTTGAAATGGCAAAATTACTTCATGCTGACGGCATTGTATATTTCTGTCATTGGGGTTGTAAACATACTTTGGGTGGTGCTAATGCTGCAAAGTGTATCCTTGAAGATGCAGGATTTCCTACATTAATTTTGGACGGTGACGGCTGTGATAGAGGAAACGTTAATGACGGTCAAATGAGTACCCGAATGCAGGCATTTTTAGAGATACTGGAGGCAAAAAAATGATAGAATATATATGTAAATACACCCCTGTAGAAATTCTTAAAGGATTTGGAGTAGAACCTATGTCATGGAATTGTTCTGTTGATAACTTAGATCAAGCAGATAAAATTATTCATCGGAACATATGCGCCTTTTCCCGGGCATTAATTGAACATAGGGTAAGGGAACCTGAAAATGTGCTGATTTTGACCAACTGCTGTGATTCTATAAGACGTGTTAGAGATGTGCTCGCTTCACGAGGTCAGACTGTTTTTATCCTTGATTTACCTCACAGAGATGATCAGTGCTCAAGAAGATTATATAAAAAAGAACTGCTTCGCTTTATTGATGAATTCTCTGCTTATTCAGGTAGAAAATTTGATTTAACTTGTTTCAAGGCTGCCTGCGGGAAACTTCCTTTGCCTATATCCGGTCCGACAGTTGCACTTCTTGGGGCAAGGATAAACAATAGGCTGCTTGACCGTATCCAAAAGCTGTCTCCGCTTCCCGTTATAAATCTTACTTGTACAGGCAATCGGAGAATCGGTATTGCTCCTCAGACAGACGATATAGAGAAACTGATGGATTGGTATGCCAGCGAATTGCTTTCCCAGATACCCTGTATGCGTATGACAGAAATTGCCTCACGGCAGGAACTTATTAATGATCCGAATATTTGCGGAATTATATATAATACTATCAGTTTTTGTGATTATTACGGGTTTGAATATAAAATGTTGCGTGAAAAATTTTCTTTACCCATGTTGAAAATTGAAACCGATTATACAGGGCAGGGAGATGCACAGTTGGAAAATCGAATGAGTGCTTTTTTTGAGAATTTAAATGTATTATCTAAAAGGAATACATGTTCATATCCTAAAAATGAGAATTACAGTAAGAAGTTTTATATTGCGGGAATCGATAGCGGTTCGACTTCCACAGAAGCAGTAATCTTGGACAGTGAGCATAATATAGTTTCATCTGCTGTAGTGCCGACAGGTGTTAGCGTGCCGGATAGTGCAAAAAAGGCGTTTAAGGTGGCATTGCAAAAAGTGTCCTTGTCCGAAGAACGGATTGTTCGTACAGTTTCTACCGGATACGGACGTACTGCCGTGACTTTTGGGAACCGGGATATTACGGAGATTACCTGCCACGGAAAGGGAGCTTATTTTCTGAATCCGGCCATACGCACGGTTATTGATATGGGGGGACAAGACAGTAAAATTATCAGATTGAATTCGGATGGTTCGGTGAAGGATTTTGCGATGAATGATAAATGTGCTGCGGGAACAGGACGTTTTCTGGAAATGATGGCTCAATCTCTCGGCATTACCCTTGAAGAAATCAGCCTTTGCGGTCTAAAATGGGATGAAGAAATTACTATTTCGAGTATGTGTTCTGTTTTTGCTCAATCGGAAGTTGTCTCCTTGATTGCATCGGGAAAGAAATTGTCGGATATTGTGCACGGCTTGAATGTTTCCGTTGCATCAAAGGTGATTGCCCTTGGAGGACGAACCGGAGTGGAGCCAGGCTATATGATGACAGGCGGTGTTGCAAAAAATATAGGAGTTGTCCGGGCAATTGAGGAAAAACTTGGGGTTACGATTTATGTGCCTAAGGAGCCGGAAATTTGCGGTGCTCTCGGTGCAGCTTTGATAGCAATGGAGGATATCATGAATGAGTCTTGACTTGTACTCTTGCAAAACAACCGGCATGGAAAAACGTCAATCCGAAATAAATCAGCAGGAGGAAAGATAATAAAAAGCAGTGGGTTATGTTCCTCACTGCTTTTTATTATAATTTGTAATTACAATTCGAAGAAAAAAGGATTTTTTATTTGGTGTATTCCCCATATATCGACAGCCATTCTATACATCGCTTTGGCATGGATTCTGTCATGCCAAATAAAGCGACGGAGGACTTTTCGAAGTGTCCATTGTTCATCGCAGCTACCGTCAAATATTTGATTTTCAAGAAGAACTGGCATAGCCTCAACAGATTTGAGAGCATTAATACGGTTTTCTGAAATATCCGGCAAGTTATTAATATTAATGCCTATTTCCCTAATGTAATATGAAACTACATTGTTGGCATGAATATACATTTCGTTAGCGGTACGGGGAATTTCACCGTAAAATGTTTTTCTTGGATTTAAAGATGTTTGGTGCTTGTCCGGAATGGAATCATAAAGTGCCTTGAAATCCTTTGCAGACTTTATGACCAATAATTTCAATTTTTTATATTCATCTATATTGAGGGGAAATTTTTCAGATTCAAATAGAACGTCTGAATCGGCGTCACAGATTTGTAGATTACTTTTCTTTTCCTGAACAATTTGTATTTCGGACTTTTCTTTATTACAAAATTTTTTTCCCGTTGACCACATAATATACTGCTTAATTTCTTTATCAAACTTGTTCAGAGCTTCGTCTTTTGTCCTTCAACGGACGTAAGCTCCTATGTAATTGCTCGAATGAATTAAGTATCCCTCATCATTATATTCAATAACTGCTTTAATAAGTAATGGCATCTGCAGCACCTCTCAATCCTATTTGAACTAAATTTCAATATAATATATTATATCATGTAAATTATTATAGAAATAAATTGTTTTGCCTCAAAAAGAAAAATAAATAAAATACCTATTATTTTATTTAAGCACCTCTTTCCCAGAAGAAAAAAAGGTGCTTAAATAAAAAACAATTAAAGCTGTTTTTTTCTAAATATTGTAATGGAACTACCGACCATAATTAGAATACATATGACGGAAGTCAATACGGCATAGAAAAGGTTAGATGGCTTTACCGCCCGTGTCAGCAAGTCAACATTCTTTGCGGCAAGAGAGGAAGGATTATATTTTTGTATAGTAGATGCCATATTGCAAGCTGTTAATACTGCAACAACACCGCCTGTTATAAGTAAGGGACCATAATTATTTTTTATCAGTGTTGAAGCAAATAACAATACTGATAGTAGAAACATTCCAAAGAGCCATAAGCAAAAAACAGAAAACAATAAATTAGATGTTTGATCACCCGGGAATAAGTAAACCGTATATCCCCAGCAGACAATAAAAGCCAGCATATAGCTTAGCGTCCAGACAATTGCCATTGAAGTGAACTTGGACAAAATGACTGTACTTCGTAATAATCCCTTTGTCAGCATATTGATCAGCGTTCCCTTAGATAATTCTGTCGCCAAGATTCCATGGAACAGGATAACCATTACAATTAATCCCATCTGAGAGATGTTTTTGAAAAATTGAGTCCATGAATCTATTGCAGTCGGATTGGTTATGGATATGGTTATTCCTTCTGTTGTAAATGAAGAGAATATTTCCGGAAGCAATTTTGCCGTCAGGGGACTCATCATTCCAAAGACGAAAAAAACAATCAGCATGATAAACAATTTATATGTCCGTATGCTTTCGATAATTTCTTTTTTTAGGAAAATAAAATAGTTTCTCATTGTATTGCCTCCATAAACAAGTTTTCCAAAGTTGGTTCCATGATTTCAAACTTAATTGGAGTTATCTTTTTTTTAGCCAGCAGAGCAATTAGAAATTGGCCGTCCTTTTTTATGTCCAATACCTTTATGGTTATGGTATTTTTATCTTTCTTTGCTGTTATTTCAGGTGATTTTAATTCTTCACAATCCATAAAGGATTCAGCATCATCGGCCTTTGCAAATTCTATAACAAAACCGTTGTGTCGATGTTTTTTCTTTATATCGGAAAGGGTACCACAGAGGGCTAATTTTCCATCATGTAAAAGAGCCACATGATCACAAATACGCTCAACATCTGAAAGAATATGAGTGGAAAAAATAACCGTTGTTTTCCCCTTTATTGCAGATAAAATATCAAGAATTTCCTTTCTGCCTATAGGGTCGAGGGCAGAGGTTGGTTCATCACATATCAACAATGAAGGCTCATTAAAAAGGGCCTGTGCAATTCCGAGACGTTGCTTCATTCCCCGTGAGAAGCCGCTGATTCTTCTGTTTACCTTTTCTAAGCCCACGAGGGATATCAGTTCTTCACTTCTATTCTTAATTTTTGAATTTGATATTCCGGCAATTTCACCGCACAATTTAAGGTACTCCATTGGGTTCATATATCCATAGAACTCAGGAACATCAGGCAGATAACCGATGGAGACATTACTTTTCCTTTCTCCATAAGATACTTTTTCACCATGCACAACAATATCACCGCTATCGGGCTTTAAAAGCCCTAAAATCATTTTCATGGTTGTGGTTTTTCCCGCACCGTTTTGCCCTACAAAACCAAATACTGAATGTTCGGGAACAGATAAATCCAAACCTCTTATCACGGAATGATTACCAAAGCTTTTACAGAGATGTTTAATTTCTAAAATATTCATTAATCCTCACCTCTACCAAAAACAAAATAGATAATGGGACCGATAATCTGAATAAATAACACGATAAAGGACCACATGATTTTGTTTCCGAAACGATAGTGAGGATGCCTGATTACATGGATAAACGCAGTAACGGCCAGCACAAGTTCCGCAATAATAAGGGGAATAAGAAAAGGCCAATATTCCTTTAGAATTTCCATTATAATACCTCCTGACAATTATTTTTTAGTTTTTCAATTATTGTCTGAAAACGGCTATCACCTGAAAGTACTGCAAACGCAGGGTTATTTACAATCACATCAGTCATACTTTGCTTTATCGTTTTTTCATCTCGGGGCAGTTGTATTCCCAAATCAAGTTCGTCCAGCCAGTTATCCAGCAGATCAAAGAAATGATCCCCCTGTAGGTGCAGAGGATATATATTTCCTGTGACGATTTCCGTGTATTTTTCCAGCATATCGAGGGCCTCATTGTTTCTTTTCTGTGTAATATACCCTTGAGCAGCGGATATATAGGTATTGATAAAAACTGCCGGATGCAGATGCTTGAAATCGAAGGCTTCTGCTGTTATAAGAGCACGTTTCAGTACTTCATCAAATCTTTCCGGTTCGTCTGCACACAGCAGTAGATAATTAGGGAAAAAATTAAACAGGATAACAATATTTTGATAGATTCCAGCCTGTAAAGCAGTTTTTGCATCTTTTATTCTTCCTGTCATTTGGTATGCAGAAGCTAATAGTAATTCAGGAGGCAGTATCTGTGTATTCATTCCTTCAAGCAATTCTAGTGCAGCATTTGGATCATTAGTAGCAATACAACACAATGCCTCCATATACAATGCCTGCTTAGTCAATGACACATCATTGCTTTCATTCTTTACACGGATGAAAAGTTCCTTTGTTTCACGAATCAAGAGTGTCGTCTTGTCCGGATCTTTTGGTAACACACTATGATTTAATATAAGAATACCCATTTGCAGCAGCAGAGGAAAACAAGCAAAATATTTTTTTATAATTTGACGACAGTGTCCCATTACTTCGTCAAAGGGTTTTGATGCAAAGTCAGCGGACAGCTTCAGATATAATTTCCGAATATCCTCTTTTATCATTTGTGGTTCGTAGTCCATCAGATCATCAATGCTGATATTAAAATATGCTGCAAGTTCCGGAAGAAAAGTTATGTCAGGATAGCTTTGTCCTGTTTCCCATTTGGAAACAGAGGCTTTTGAAACCCCTATATAATTAGCAAGTTCATCTTGTGTGATTCCCTTTTCTCTTCGTTTTTTCACAAGAACTTTTGCAATATTTATTTCTTTCATAAAAATCACCTCTATATTTATTTTATCCGATAAATAGAAACTTACAATGGATTAGTGGCTGATTTTGGTTGAAAAAATCAACCTATGAGATACATAACGGATTCCTTAAAATATGAAGAATAATTTTGTACGAAATAATGATAAAAGAGCAATTATTTATTAATAATTTTAACAAAAATTAAGATATATCATTCAGAAATTATATGGGATAAGGGAACAAATAAAATTGAGATAAATTATGGCCAAAAAAATTTATTGAATCTTCATAAAAAATTTTGTGCGAAGATTAGGAATAACATTACAAAACATACATAAATAAGATAATACAAGCAAAAACTACACAGCAGTTTTAATATATTGGAAAAGATGAATGTTTTCCGCTGCGTTTCATAAACGCGAACTGCTATATGGTTTTGGCGAGTAACAGAAGTAAATTTTAATAATTTAACAGGGGGTTGTTATATGTTATACCTGCAGAGCAAGAAAGTTAATCTTAATGCATCAGAGGAATTTGACGTAGGCTTTCATATCAAACCTAATGCCGGATTTCTGGTAGGTTTTAGTGATTTGATATATACATACTCAGATAAAAAAGACCATCATGTCAAAGAGATTGCTTTAGAGATAAATTCAAGTATTATTGGCACAAATAAGATCCGTGTTAATGTTAATGCTGATATGATTGATAATGGCAAGAATCAGTCTAAAACCTGTGAAGACAGTTACATTACGATTAGCGTTTTTGCCTTTTCCGATGATGAGCTGATAAGTACGGATAGAGTGACAGCATTGACTGCATTCAAAGTGGGCTATGGGGATACTGATCACCATTTACAGGAGTACGGTGCATCTGTCAATCTAAAATCATCTTATATGCAAGATCAACATGACGATGACAGAGCCACAGGGACAGTAACGGGGATGTATATTGATCTGCCGAAAAGCATAGATGCTTCGGCACTGAAACCGGATGATATCAAATGCCAAGCAGTATTTATCAGCGGTTTTGCGATAAAGAAAAATGAATCCGACTGCCACGTTCTCACGACAGGCATTAACGTATCCGCAAATTATACGAGCATTAGTACGAACTGTATATTTAAAGATAATCACGGCGATCAGCAGCTTTCCCAAATCGGTTCCTATGCAAAAGCTACTGTTCTTTACTTAACCAAAAACGGAAATTTAGCTGTATTTATTCCCGATAAATATAAGCGAAGTGATGATGCCGTAAAGCTGGACGATGTTCCGAATCATTTTAAAAATATCAATGCAGACGGCATTAAGGAATATTGGCCGGGACATTTAGATTCAGGCAGCATCACAACTAAACTTGGACAAAAATCTCATATACAAGGGTTCGCGTCATACACGAACTTAAATATCCGTGTTTTTTCTCATAGTTATTTAAGTGATTATGGTTTCTTGATCTTCTCTTACCCAAACTCCTCAAATTATATTAAGATACCGACCTGTGACAATACATTTAATCATCCGGGTGGCATTCAGTCCATAGGGGATTATTTGCTGGTGTCATGTGAAAAATGTGATAGCAATAATGAATCCTACATCAGACTCTACGATATGTCCTTATTAAAATTAAATTTACCGCCTGAACCATGCGAACAATTTCAAATACATCGTAATAGTGAGAATGCCACAGCAGCCGGTATTACCAAATATGATGATATCTATGGTAAATGGTATTTACTCGTGGTACTAAACTGGGGAATATGCGATTTTTATAAAGCAAAAGCCGATAAACCATTGCCTGATTGCGAGTTTGTACATATTTCCCGTCGTGATATGGGAAAAATATGGGATCCTTACGGGAAGGGATATGATGTACAGTGTATTAATCTGGTCACACAAAGCAGAACAGAGCAGACTGATACTACAGAAAAAGTATATATGATTGCTTTTGCCACAAAGGAGTCAGGAGGACCAGCGGGTACATTTGAAGATCATGCTATTCTTATTTCAATTTGTCCGAAAGTCGAAAAAGAAATCAAACCATACGGTTGTACAAATGAAGGATTAGATTGTATCTGTTTTGTGCAAGACAAACATATATATTGCAAGCATAATGAAGCTGTAGGTAAACTGGGAGTACATTTCCGTTACGGTGCAGCCCTTGAGGTAAAAGATAAAAAACTGGTTCTATACGCGACAGGACGAAATTTTAGCAATGGCAAAGTTCTATGCAACTATTTTGTTGAAGATGCAGGAAACAAAGGTGATAATTATGATCGGTAAATTTTATCAAGCTGGCATTCTGTGTCATAGGTACTCTGCTTAGCATATAAATAAAATAATATGAACAGAACAGAGGAATATGGTGGTTAAAATCACTATATCCCTTGTTTTTTTATGCCTTAAATTAATAATTGATTTGGTTAGGGAAATCAACCTATGAGATATGTATAGTGGGTTAAAGCTAAAAAATAGTTTCAAATTACAACTTTATAGTTCCTCGGTATATTATTTATGATATCATATATTTAAATTTACTTATGAGGAGTTGAAAAAATTTGAAAATTTTATACGGAACAGGGAATATTGCAAAAATCAATTCTATGAAAAACATGCTGAGAAATTTAGAAATAGAAATTATTTCTTTAAATGATGTCAATTTAAAAGTAGAAAAAATATATGAAAATGGAAACAGCCCTTTGGAAAATGCCAAGATAAAAGCTTTTGCCTATTATAAAGTGTGGGGGAAACCTGTTTTTTCATGTGATTCCGCCTTGTATATAGACAGAATGGATTTTTATCATCAACCCGGCGTTCATGTAAGAAGGATAAATGGCGGAGAATTAAATGATGAGGAAATGATAAAATATTACACTGAACTTGCCTCAAAAGCAGGCGGTGAAGTAAAGGCAAAATACAAAAATGCAATATGCCTGATTTTAGATGAGAAAAAGGTCTTTGAATATGATGGAAATGATATTGCGGAAGAGTTTATCATTACTTCTGAACCACATAAGAAAAGAAAAAGAGGATTTCCTTTGGACTCAATATCCAAAGATATTAAAGCAGGTAAATATTATATGGATCTACCTTATTATACTGAAAGTCAGAAGAATATGATAAACGGATTTAGAGATTTTTTTATAAGCAGTTTAGCTCTATAGCGATTTCTATGATATAATAATAAACTGTGTGGAAAATTAGAACTTTAGATTTTACATGATAATGGGGGTTTGTTATGAAGGCCATTGTGACAATTATAAGGCAAATGGGAATTATGTACATATTAATGTTTATTGGGTTTATTGTATATCGAAAAAAGATAACTGATGAAAAAGGTTCAAGGCAGATGGCTAATTTACTGGTTTGGGTAATTAACCCGATAGTTATGTTAATATCTTATCAGATGGAATTCTCTATGGAAAAGCTGAAACAGTTAGGCATTTCTTTTGCTCTTTCTTTAGTTTCCATGATTATTGGCATCATTATAGCAGAGATTATATTTAAAGATAATCAAGGTATTGACAAGTTTGCGGTTAGTTTTGCAAATGGAGGGTTTATAGGTATTCCGTTAGTTACTAATGTATTGGGAGTTGAAAATGTATTTTTTTTATCTGCTTACTTAGTTTGTTTTGGAATTTTAAGCTATACTTATGGGATTTATAGAATATCAGAAGATAAGAGTTTGATTACATTAAAAAAGATATTAGTGAACCCGGGAATTATTGCAGTAATTATTGGTTTTCTAATTTTTATTTCTCCGGTTAAACTTCCCAAAATAGTTTATGATGCCTTTAATTTTATCGGAAACACCAACACTCCTATTGCAATGATAGTTTTAGGCACTTATATTGCGGAATCTGGTTTGACTACACTGTTTACAAATAAGCATACATATTTTATTTGTTTTATAAAATTGATTGTAATTCCGCTGATAATGGTAGGACTATATAAGCTACTGCCATCTTCTTTGAACGATATTAAACAGGTGGTACTTATTGCCATGTCTGCCCCGGTTGCTGTAACAGTATCTATGTTTTCCCAAATGTATGAAAGGGATTATAAATATGCTGCACAATTAGTTGGTCTGAGTACTCTGCTGTCATTAGTAACTATTCCGTTGATTATGCATTTGGCCAATATTTTTTGGTAGTACTTTAAGAAATATTTATAAAATGAATATGAAGTGGAAAAAACTTGGGGAAATTTAAATTGTATAAGATTGAAAGCTTTATTATTAAAAAGCTTAAAATTTTTATGCTTTAAAGTTAGAGGATTTTTATAGAATAATTATGGGGAGAAATGATATCATGGATTTCTTTTATGAATTTATAAAAAGGGATAGTGGATTTCCTTTTAAGGTGTTTATCCATAGTGTAGATGAATTTGAGATGCATTATCATAATGAAATGGAAATGATATTGGTATTAAGCGGTTCTATTGAAATAAAGGTGGAAAACAAAACATATATTTCTAAGGAAAATGATGTATTCTTAATAAACAAAAATGAAATGCACAGCATAAACAGGACAAGGGAAGACAATATATTGTTGGCATTGCAAATCGATTTGGAATATTTTTCCCAGGATTATCCTCAAATCAACAATATGGTTTTTGATTGCAAATCTTCTTGTTTTGAGAGAAATAACCGGGGAAAATTTGATTTGATAAGGAAGAATATTGCCCAAATAGTCTGGATTCTCAATAAAAAAAGAAAAGGATACGAACTTGAAGCAAGAAGTGAGATATATTTGATTTTGTCAGATTTGGTTAGATACTTTGATTATTATCTGGGAAATAGGAAAAAAGGTGATTCAAATAAAGCTGTAAGAAGAGTTAAAGAAATTGTGGAATATATAAATGAAAATCTTAATAAGGATATCGACCTTAAAAAAATATCGGATACCCAGAATATCAGTATTCCTTATTTATCTCATCTTATTAAAAATAATTTGGGTATAAGTTTTAAGGAATATTTAGATACTCTAAGGTTAAATAAGGCACTTAGCTTACTGACAAATACCAACAAAACGATAACGGATATTTCATATAGCGTTGGTTTCCCGAGTGTTAAATCATTTAATAATTCTTTTAAGAAAATATTCAAATGCTCTCCTACGGGATACAGAAAAAGAAACGTGAATGAACTGTACCTTCAGGCTCAAAGGCCCGAGGCTGCCGGAAAGCATAAGAAAGGCAGAACTTATCTTGATGTTGACAGGGAAGCTGCTTTAAAAAAGTTATTTTCGTATTTGGATTTGGAATCGGACACGGAAGAGGATTATGTCAATATTACCGGTGAAAAAGAGATCATAAAGTTAAATGACGGGGATAAAGGTACTTATTTTAAACATTATTGGGAAAAACTCATTACATTTACAAGGGCATCGGAAGGATTGAGGGAAGATTGGCAAAAACAGTTTAAAATATTGCAGAAAGAAATTGGTTTTAAATACATAAGATTTCACGGAATTTTTTCTGATGATATGATGATATGCAATTTGGATGAAAACTGTTCCATTGTTTATAATTGGAACTATGTAGACAAGTTGTTTGACTTTTTTAAAAAAGTAAATATCAAACCTTTTATTGAATTCGGATTTATGCCTTCGGAGATAAAAAAGTCCGATGAAACAATGTTTTGGTGGAAAGCGAATGTGTCCCAACCTAAGGATATCAGATTGTGGATAAATTTGGTGACGGAGTTTTTAAAACATTGTATTAACCGATACGGGTTAAAAGAAGTGGAAAAATGGTATTTTGAAGTATGGAACGAGCCGGAATTTGAATATATTTTTTGGGTTGGGAGCAAGGAAGAATATTTTAAATTTTATGAAGAGACTGCGAGGGCTGTGAAATCCGTTTCGGAGAATTTAAGAATAGGAGGACCTTCGATTACCTATATGGATTTGACCGATAAGTTGTGGATGGATGATTTTTTAACTTACTGTGTCAGAAACGACGTGCCCTTGGATTTTATTTCTATCCATATATATCCGGAATCATATGGAGAAGATATAAATTTTAAAGATACTATTGAAAAGATAAAAAGGAACAAAAATAAAGAAGAGTTTATCAAAGATTTAGAAAAAAATCATAAAATTTATTTAGACAAAGACCACACTTACTATGCACTGAAATTAATTGAAGAAAGAATAAAGAAAAACTTATCATACCGCCCCGAAATCCATGTAACCGAATGGAATGCTTCTTCTTATAGCCGAAATTTTATTCATGATACATGTTTTGTATCGACATTTATTATACACAATATTTTAAAATGTATGGGGAAAGCCGATTCTATGGGTTACTGGACATTTACCGATATAAATGAAGAACAGAAAGCCGGCATTTCCGAATTTCACGGGGGATTTGGACTTGTTACTAATAACGGATTGAAGAAACCGTCCTATTTTGCTTATTATCTGTTATCTAAATTAGGAGATGAAATTGTTCGGCAGGGAGAAGATTATATAATAACAAGAAAAGATAAAGATGTACAAATATTAGCTTATAATTATGCGTATTTTGACGATCTTTTCCTTCATGGAGATACTTCTGCATTAACCAAAACAAACAGATACAACATATATGAAGAAAATTCGGAGAAAGAAATTTTAGTTAGTATAAGGGGACTTTCAGGATACTATAAGATTACCGAGTATCAATTGAACAGAAAGAAAGGCTCAGTATTTGACCAATGGGTCAACATGGGGGCTCCAGAGAATATGAATCGGGAGGAATTGGAATATCTTAAAGGCAAGTCTTTTCCCCAAATAAAGGTAAAGTATTTAAAAACAGATGGGAAATTTGAAGAATCAATACATTTGCCGGTACATGGAGTGGAAATGATAACATTGGAATATAAGTTATAGCAGAAAAGGGTATAAATACAGGATATTTTCGACGAGAAGAGAAAATAAAATTTTATCTTATTAAAAAAGGGCATATGTAAAAGCATCATAAGGATAGATATAGAAAATATAATTAAATATAATAATTGATGTATGATTAAATTAATATGGGAAAGGGGAGTTTAATTGAAAAGCTTTTACAAACATTGTAAAGTCGAAATAATTCTGATAATTATTTTGACATTATTAGTACAATTACCGTTGTCAGGTCAGAATTTTTATTCTTATGCTGAAGAAGACACAAAAATGACCGAAGACGGTAAAGCAGAAGGGGAAGAAATATCGTCTGAAGAAGAAATTGAATTACAATCAAAAGAGAGAGAAGAGGTGTCTTTAGAAGAAGATGAATTGGATTCTGAGGATGGACCTAAAGAGGTCAATACAATTGACTCCGTTGAAATGAGGGATAGGGAAGGCAATATAATTGACGAAAATTCAGAAGAACCCATAAAGCAGGATTCTGCCGTGTCCTTATACTATACCTGGTCCATTAAGGATGGGCAGGAAGTTAAACCCGGAGACTATACGGAAGTAAAGGTTCCTGAAGAATTCAGCATATTCAATAATGTGGAAGGCGATCTTGTTATTGGCGGAGGAGAATCGGCGGGAAGGTTTTATCTTGACGCGTCGGGAAATTTAAAGCTGGTTTTTAATGAAACAGCAGAGGAACTTTCTAATGTAGAAGGAACGGTAAAGTTTAACACTGAGTTTAATGTTGAGGTTATCAAGGGAGAAAATCCGGTGGAAATAGTATTTCCTATATCCGGAGAAGAGTCCAAAACAATTGTAGTGAGATTTGAACCTGAGAATATTTCGGGACCGGTAGAGAAATCAGGGAAGGCAAACAGCAGCCTTAATGCAGACAGGATCACATGGATCATTGATGTAAACAAGTCCTTACATAAAATAGACGGGGCAGTGGTGACGGATATTTTATGTAACGGGCTGGAATTTGATGAGAGTTCAGTAAAGGTATATAAACTGAATGTAGACCTTGAGGGTAATGCTGAAATAAAGGGGGAACCCTTAAAAGAAGGATATACGGTAGCTGAGACCGATAACGGATTTACAGTGGATTTGGGAAATATTAGTACAGCTTACAGGGTCACATATGATACAAAGATTACAGACAGAACCCAGACTTCTTTTGATAACATCTCACAGTTCAATGGAGGAGAAGCTACGGCTGATGTCACTACGGAGAAGGGAAGCTCCATAGAAAAAGAAGGGAGACCCGATAAAAGTTATAATCCTGATGTAATCAACTGGACTATTGATGTGAATAAGTCCTTATCCGAAATAGAAGAAGCAGTAGTAACCGATACTTTAGATGAAGGATTGAACCTGAAAGAAGGTTCAATAAAAATTTATAATTTGGTTTGGGAAAACGGAGAATTTGTTGAAGGATCCGAAGTTTCTCCGGCTGATTATTCTGTGGATGAAGGGAAGCTTTCGTTTGGGTTGGGAGATATTAACAGTGCTTACAGGATAAAATATAGCACGGATATTATGGATGAAACCAAAACGGAATTTAAAAACAATGCAACATTTGGAGGAGAGACAGCTTCCGATACGGTAGAGATAAAGAGAGGAACTCTGATAGGAAAATGGGGAAAGGCTCATATAGGTTATAGTGAAAAATATATTGACTGGACAATTGATGTAAATACCAGGGAATCCGAAATGAAAAATGCGGTGGTGGAAGATAGTTTCGGACCCGGACAGAGTTTTCATGAAGGCTCCGTAGAAGTTTATAAATTGGAGTCAGATGGTAACGGCAAATTTACTGAAGGAGAAGAAGTAACACCGCAGATAGGATATATTGAGGATAAGGGAGAAGTCATAGGTTTTAAGGTAACTTTAGGGGATATTGACAGCGCCTACAGAATAAAATACCGTACGGATATTACAAATAATGATCAAGAAGGGTTTAGCAATAAAGCTTCAATATATTCCGGCACAGGACCGGGAACAGGAGAAGGTAAAAGTACAGAAATTACGGTGAAACCTGAAATAAAAAACTATTTTTATAAAGACAATATAAAGAATGGAATTGATTATGCTGAAAAGACCATGGATTGGAAAATTACAATTAAACCGATAAGGGAACCCATCAAGGCTCTTAAAATTGATGATACCTTCCCCAAGGGCGGATTGACTATGCTTCCTGATACAATAGTGGTTAAAAGAGGAAATGCTGAATTAATTAAAGATACGGATTATACTCTTAAGCCTAAGGAAGGAGAAGATTGGAGCAGAGGTTTTGTATTGGAGTTTAAAGACGAAGTGAAAGGAGAAGATTACGTTATTACTTATAAAACGCGATTCGATCCTTCTACTCATTCCAAGGGGGATATGGAATATATCAACGAGGCATCTTTTAGCTATGAGGGATTGGGGACCACCATAGAAAAAAGTGCATCTTATGATATAAGTGATATTGCAAATAACAACGGAAGCAAATTTGGAATTCTGGATAGAAATAATAAAAAAATCACATGGAGTATTAATCTCAATTATTTGTCTAAGAATATGGGAGATTTCGAGGTAACAGACGATATAGAAGAAAACCAGATTCTTGATAAAAACTCCATAAAGGTATATGAATACAGTGTTGATAAGGAAGGGAATATAACAGTTGGGAATTTGGTAGGCAGTAATAGATATGAAATTACGGAGCTCACGGATCATAATTTTAAAATTAAATTTAACTCCGCTAATAGTTCCTACCGTATTGTATTTGATACTAAGATTGTAGGGAAAACTCAGCCCGAATATGTCAATGAAGCTGTTGTAGGAGATACTACTTATAGGGGAAAGGTTTCCTATGAAGATTCTGAAAAGTTTGTGGAGAAGGAAGGAAAACAGTCCGGCAATGATATTAGCTGGAAAATTATAGTAAATAAAAGTCTTTCGGAAATTGACAAGGCTGCCCTTATAGATACATTGAGCTACGGTCATGAGGTTATAGATGACAGCTTTAAGGTATATAAGCAGCCGGGAAATAATTTGGTTTCTCCTGATGAATACAAGGTAACGGTAAATAAGCCAGATCTGACGACAGGAACTCAGACATTTAAATTTGAATTCCTAAACAAAATAGATTCCGTTTATACTATTGAATATAAGACGAGAATTACTACTGAAGAGGATAAGGCTTCAATTACAAACAATGTTTACTTTGAAGGAGAGGGAATATCTACCGAAAACCAGCCCTTTGAAAAGGAAATAGTTGTAAGGATTACGGAAGGCTCGGGAACGGGAAGTGGTGAACTTGGCACATTAAAGATAGTCAAAGTTGACGGAAGTAATTCCGAAATCAAATTAAAAGGAGTTGAATTTGAACTATTTGATTCTAATGGGAAAAGCAAGGGGACGGGAAAGACGGATGAGGAAGGAATTCTTATTATACCCCGTCTTAAATTCGGAAAGTATTTATTGAGGGAAATAGGAGCAGCCGACGGCTATCAAATTCTTGGAGAAAGTGACAATAGTATAGAAGTGGAGATAAACTCGAAAGAAGAAAAGGAAGTACCGGTTTATAATTATAGATTCGGTTCAATAAAAATTAAAAAGGTTGACAGTAAAAACGGGGATGAATTACTGAAAGGAGCAGTATTTGAAGTCAGAGATTCGAAGGGCGATATAATAGCAACCCTTACAACAGGTGAAGACGGCAGTGCTTCAGTCGGTGATTTGGCCTTCGGCGAATATAAGATAGCGGAAGTCAGAGCACCTTTGGGATACAGATTGACTTCGGGGGAGAAAGACGTGACCTTAAATAAGGACAATATTGATATAGAGCTGACATTTGATAATGATAAGATAATACCGAGAGAACCCGATGAAAAGGATGAACCGGATAATCCGGAAGGGCCGGTTAAACCCGAAATTCCGCCGGAAGTTGTGAATCCTCCGAAAACCGAAAATCCGGCAGAACCTGTAATTCCGACTGAACCGGAAAATCCCGGGGAACCTGAGAAGTCAGGAGAACTTACGGAAGAAAATGAAGGCAAAGTTCCCTTCGGAGATACGACGGTAGGTGAAAATGAAAATCCAAAGAATCCGTCCGTTTCTCGACTTCCGAAAACGGGAGAAAACGGGAGAGAAAAATTTTATGCTGCAGGAATATTATTTATACTGATAGGTATAGTTTTGAGGAAAAAAGTCAGAGGATAGTTTAAAAAGGCAGGGTTAAAAACCCTGCCTTTTTAAAGAAAGGTAAGTTGATATGATGAAAAGGAATATAATTTCGTCAATATTTATATTTATGGGAGTTTTGATATTAATGTATCCCAAATTAACAGAGATGTATGCTGATTACCGCCAGAAGCAGATGATAGAAGAATGGCAAAAAAGTTTGTCCTTTGTGGACAGGGGGGAAAAACCTGATGGTGATGGGACGAAAACAGGGTATGATGGCGAAGATGATAACAGCATTGTAATAGATAAATTTAAGAGATATAAAATTCTTAAAGATAAAGAAAAAAAGGAAGAGAAAGCCAAAGAAGAATATATTAAAAATCACATGGAAGGAATATTAAAAATCGATAAAATAGATTTAGAATTGCCTATATTGAAGGGTGCTACAAAAGAGAACCTGAAAATATCCATAGCAAGTGTAGAAGGTACCTGCGGAATAGGCGAAATAGGTAATTATTCCATAGCAGGACACCGAAGTCATGCCTACGGGAAAAATTTTAACAGGTTGGATGAAGTGGAAATAGGAGACATAATAAAGGTTGATAACGGAAAGAGGGAATATAATTATACCGTATTTGAAAAATTGTATGTTTCACCTAAGGATGTATGGGTATTATATCAAAACAAAAAGTACAAGGAAATAACTTTGATTACATGCCACCCTATGATAAATCCGACTCAGAGGTTGATAGTAAAGGGAAGGGTTATTCAATAGATATAGTTAATTAGGACTATATACAATTATAAAAATTTATGATATTATCAACCAATAATAAAATATTATTTGGTGATTTTCCACCGATAAAGGCAAATTTACCGAAAGGTAGAGACGCAAAGCTATAGGGTCTTCCTTATAAAAAAGATGACAGCCAGTTACCGAAAGGAGAATTTTTAATGTTTCGATTACGAATTTTGAGTTTTCTTTTACTTTTGTTTTTATTCTTTCCTACGGAAACATTCGGACAAGTTCCTGACCTGATTTTTGATGATAATTTGGAAAAGGGGATAATATCAGTTAATTATGATCTCAACAAAAACGCTAAAAGAAAAGTAAGGATTGTTAAGGGAAATACAAAATACACTTATGATTTAGGGGCATATAATATTTTTCCTCTCCAGATGGGAAAAGGATTGTATACAATTTCCGTTTTAGAAAAAGTGGAGGGGACTATATACAAAATAGTAGAAGAGAAAAAATTGGATTTTAAACCTAAGGATAAAAATGAAGTTTTTCTTCAATCAATACAGATTATTAATTGGAATAAAGATATGAAGGCTGTAAAAAAGGCTAAAGAATTAACGCAAAACTCTAAAAATGATATGGAAAAAATTATAGTAATATATGATTATATTACTCGTAGTATCGATTATGATTATAGTAAAACAGATGATATTGACATAAGTTATATACCTCACATAGATGAGATTTTAGAATCATCAAAAGGAATATGTTATGATTATGCGGTTTTATTTGCATCAATGCTTAGAAGTATAGGTATTCCTACAAAGTTGGTAGAAGGATATAGAATGGGTATAGATAAATATCATGCGTGGAATGAAGTTTATTTAAAAGATACCGATGAGTGGCTCATTATAGATACCTGTTATGATTCCCCCTTTGTGAAAAAGGGCAAACCTGTTTCCATGATAAAAAATGGGAATCAATATTTTACGGAGAGGCAGTATTAAATTCGGAAAGTTTGTATAACAAGGGAGGGCTGTTATAAGACTTTGCGATGAAAAAGGATAAGAGTAATATACCGATCAGCATAATGAGAATTTTATTTTAAAGCTACAATAAAGGAATAATTACTAATTTGTTTCTTTATTTGTGACTTTTTATTTATGCACTGAGGTTTGAATTATTAGTGATATATTTTAAGACTATGTACTATATTGGCATAATGGATTAAAAATTACGAGCGATTTTTAATTTTTTTAATCGCCCAAAAGGCAAAAATTACTCCTACTGCCAAACATCCAAGAATAATATAGGAGTACATGTTTATTTGGTTTACAAGCTCTTTCCATTGAGAACCTGCAAATGCACCTAAGAATATTAATACGGAATTCCATATAAATGTACCTATACCGGTATAGAGCAAAAATATCCATACATTCATTTTTGCCATCCCTGCCGGAAGGGAAATGAGGCTTCTTACTATAGGGATAAATCTGCAAAAAAATACGGTTATATTTCCGTGACGTACGAACCATCCCTTTGCTTTTTTGACGTCTCCAATTTTTAAATGAAAAATATGCCCCCATTTGTTGATCCATCTTTCTAAACTCTTTGTATTTACGAGCCTTCCTAAACTATAAATTATAATGGCACCTATTGAAGAACCTATTGTGGCAAACACTGCGGCAATCCATATGTTCATTCTGGTATAATTAGTCATAAAACCGCTTAATGTTAATATTACTTCAGAAGGGATAGGAGGAAAGATATTTTCAAGAGCAATTAACAACATTATTCCGATATAACCCGAAGAGTCTATGATTTCAATAATCCAGTCATCCATTTTATAAAATTCTCCCATTATTGTATAAACAAATTTTTAAGATAATATTTCTGTAGCTTTCCTGTTTCAGAAATGATATCATATATTTATTATTTTTATTTTACCATGAATTCCTTGAGGAGGCAAGATGAGTTGCAGGAGAAATGTATGGATAAAATAATTGAAATACCGGATTATAAAAATTGGCGACGGATAGAACAAATAAACAAAGGTTGGTCTGATGATGTAAAATATCACGTTATAGATAAGGACGGCAATGAGCTTTTATTAAGATTATCTGATATTAGTAAATTTGATAATAAACAGGCCGAATATAATTTTATTAAACTTATTAATAATCTTGGTTTTTCTATGTCGGAAGCAATTGATTTCGGAGTTTGTAATGGAGGGAAAAGTACATATATGCTGCTTTCATGGGTTGACGGGAGATCATTGGATGAATGTATTTTATCATTTCCCATTATGGAACAATATGAGTTAGGAATCAAAGCAGGGAGAATTTTAAAACAAATTCACTCAATACCTGTTAATGATAATCTTCCGCTTCATTGGGAAACCAAAATGAAAAATAAAATAGTTTCAAGAATAAATGATTATAAAACTTCTGATTACAGAGTTAAGGGAGACGAAGCCGCAATTCTTTATGTAAGAGAAAATGTAAAGTTAATTGATAATGTTAAAAAAGTATATCAGCATGGGGACTTCCATATGGGAAATCTGGTCCTTACAGATGATAAAAACATCGGTGTAATTGATTTTAACCGATGGGATATAGGTGATTTTGTTGAAGAATTTTATAAGACTCAATCTTTTGATAGAGAATCAAGTATCCCATTTGCAAGAGGAAAAATCGACGGATACTTTGATAATATTCCACCTTTGGAATTTTGGGAAAGGCATGCGCTTTATGTTGCATATTCGTCACTTTTTTCGATCATATGGTCAATACCTTTCGGAAAATCTGATGTTGAAAGTATGATTACACGCTGCCAAATGGCTTTAAATGATTACGACAATTTTAATATTATAATTCCCCGTTGGTACAAAAATATCCTCTGATTTCAGAGGATATTTTTTATTTGGCAAACAATTCTTCCGTTAAATTTTTAATCGTTTTTAATTTTTCCGGAATTTCAATTGACTGGGGACAATGAGTAGCGCATTTACCACAGGCAATGCAATTGTTAATTCTTTCAGATTCGGGCACTTTATTATATGATGTTTTATAACCGTCTTTGTTTTTGCTAATTGCATATTCATTATATAATTTAAATATTTTGGGGATGCTCACACCTTGGGGACAAGGCATACAGTAACGGCATCCGGTACAGGGAATGGTAATATTGGTCTTATATGCAGCCACTGATTTTTCAATGGTTTTATAATCTTCTGAGTTTAACGGTTCGAAATTTGTCATGGTGTTAACATTATCAATAATTTGGTCCATAGTCGACATCCCGCTTAAAACAGTCATAACATTCGGCAAGGTTGCTGCATATCGAATTGCCCAAGATGCAATGCTCTTATCCGGTCTTGCCGCTTTAAATATCTTATTTGACGTATCGCAAAGATTTGCTAAAGCTCCGCCCCGAACGGGTTCCATGATGATACAGGGGATATGGCGCTGTTCCAATATTTCATATTGCTGTTTAGCATCCTGTACTTCCCAGTCGAGATAATTTAATTGTATTTGTACTACATCCCATTCATAAGTATCACAGATTTCTCTTAAAACATCAGGGGTATCATGAAAAGAAAATCCCAAATGACGTATTATTCCCTTTTCTTTTTTTTCTGATAAAAAATCATATAACTTAAATTCCTTGCATTTTTTAAAATGCTCTTTTGTTAAGGAATGAAGCAGATAAAAATCAAGGTAATCTGTTTGAAGCTTTTCCAATTGATCATTGAAAATTCTTTCTATATCCTTAGGAGTATCGACCATCCATACGGGCATCTTGGTAGTTAAAAAATAACTGCTTCTGTCATATTTTTTAAGAGCATGGCCTAAAAATTTTTCTGATGTGCCATCATGATACATATACGCCGTATCAAAATAGTTGATACCGTGAGTAATAGCATAATCGATTATTTCCTGTGCTTTTTCATAATCGATATCACCTTTATCGGGATTTATCTTTGGAAGTCTCATACATCCTAAACCTAATACTGAAATAGATAAATTGGTATTTTTGTAATTTCTTTTTAACATATTAATACCCTCCCCTTATATAATAATTATATTGTAATACTCCAATTTCTTACAAGTCAATAGTGAATAATTTGAATTAGGAATTAAAATATATTTATATTGGATAAAAGGTTAAAATATGCTATAATCAAAAATAATGATTTGTAATACAAATTTTTCGATGGGAGGTGTGTTGTTAAATGATTAAAATTATTGTAGATAGTACTTGTGATTTGCCCCAAGATATACTGAAGGAATACGATATTAAAGTGATGCCTCTCAATGTTCTGATTAATGATGTGGAATATAGAGATAGAGTTGACATACAGACGGATCAGGTGTATGAGTATATGAAAAAAGGAGTTGTTCCCAGAACATCACAGATATATCCTGAGGAAATATATAATACATTTATTGATTATGCCAAAAAAACATATGATTTTATATATTTGGCATTTTCTTCAGCCCTTTCAGGTACGTTTGATTTGGCAAAGATGATACAAAAGGAAATTAAAGACCGATATCCCAAAGTTCATATGGAAGTGGTTGATTCAAAATCCGGTTCCTTTGCAACGGGGATTATAGCACTACAGGCTGCTAAATTAGCAGATAAGGGGTATGAAATTTCTGAAATATTAGAACAAGTAAATTTTATGGTAAAACATATAGAACATATTTTTGTAATTTCGGACTTATCTTGGCTTTTAAAAGGAGGAAGGATAAGCAAAATAGCAGCAAAAACCGGGAGCATTTTAAATCTTAGGCCTTTGTTGGACGTGCAAAATGGACATTTGAAAGTTATCGGCGTGGTTAGAGGAAAGAAAAAAGCACTTCGTGCTATTGTGGATCTGGTTGCTCAAAGAATTAAAAATTTTCCAAACCAAATTGTGGGAATAAGTCATGCTGATGATTTGCAAACGGCTCAGGAGGTAGTAGAACTTTTGAAAGAAAAGATAGGCATTTCAAATACTATGATTGAAAAAATAGGATGTGTATTGGGAGCTCATCTGGGGATAGGCGGTGTTGGAGTATTTTTTCTAAACCTTAAGCCTAAATTATACATAGATTAGTTAATGATGGAATTTATCAAAATAAATTAAAAAATTAATTAAATTTATTCAAATTTTTATTGACAAAGTTTGATGAAACATGTACTATGTCTCATAGTATGTATTTTTGTTGTGCATAATATTAAACAAAGGAGAGATGTGTATATGACTGATTCAAACTCAAAAATTATAGGTTATTTACCTGATGAAACTCCTTCAACGGGGAAACTTTTGCTCTTTTCGCTGCAGCAAATTTTGGTTATGTTTCCGGCAACGGTAACAGTAGCACTTCTTACGGGGTTTCATGTATCTACTACAATATTTGCCAGCGGGTTGGCAACTTTGTGCTTCTTGTTTATAACTAAAGGGAAGATACCTCTTTATTATGGCTCCAGCTTTTCCTATATTGCTGCTATATGTGGGATTACGGGAGCCAAATTTGGAGTTGTTGCCCCAGATGCCCTTATTTCTCAGGCCCAGTTCGGAATTATTTGTTCAGGATTTGTTTCAATTTTAGCAGGAGTTATTGTTAACCGATTTGGGATGAAATATATCGAAAAGGTTTTGCCACCTACCGTTACAGGGTCCATTGCTATGGTAATAGGAATATCCCTCGCAGGTACAGCAATAACAAGTGCTCTGGGATATGATGCGACAACAGGTCTTACCAATAACGCTTCTTCCATTGCTGCTATTGTTACTCTTCTTGCCACTGTTATTTTTTCGGTATACTTAAAAGGAGTTTTAGGACAACTTCCCATTCTTTTCGGAATAATTGTCGGTTATATTGTTAGTATACCTCTTGGTTTAGTCGATTTCTCTCAAATATTCACAGGTAATATTTTTATGGTTCCTCATTTCACGTTACCCACTCCAAATTGGATGTCCGTTGCGGCAATAATGCCTATAGCCATTGCAACAATTCCTGAATCCACTGCTCACTTATTCCAACTTGATGTATATATAAATGATCTTTCTCGAAAGAAAGGAAAAGGCAAATATAAAATTGAAGATAAACTTGGTCTTAACTTAATAGGAGACGGTATAGGAGATATTGTTGCATCAATGTTCGGAGGACCGGCAGGCACAAATTACGGAGAGAATATATCTACTATGGCAATTACTAAAAATTTTTCGGTTGCAATGCTCAAAGTGGCATCAATTATGGCAATGATATTTTCATTCTTTGAACCCTTATCCAATGCTATAAATTCGGTGCCATCTTCTGTAATTAACGGCGCATGTATATTTCTCTTTGGAGTTATCGGCGCTCAGGGAATTGCCATTATGATAAACAAAAAGGTTGATTTATTTAATACTAAAAACCTTTCGGTTATTGCAATAATATTAGTTATAGGTCTTGGAGGACATTATGGTTTCCCTGACAATATGATTCCTTTCTTTGGGATTAAGTTACCCGCTATTGCAACAGCAGCAATTGCAGGAATTATACTTAATCTTATTCTTTCTATAGGAGAGAAAAAAACCACTGATGAAAATTAGAAAATATATATTTATTTTCCGATAATCAAAAGGCAATCAGCAAACATTCAATTTAAGTTTGTTGGTTGTTTTATTTATATGGAAATGATGTTGAAGTTAAATTATAATAGAACGTAGATAGGGGGTGCAAAGAGTTGAAAAGGATTTTGGAAACAGAAAGAACTTATCTACGTGAATTGGCTTGGGAAGATTATGATGATCTATGTGAGATTCTGCAGGATGAGAAAACCATGTATGCATATGAACATGCTTTTAGTGACGAGGAAGTGAGAAATTGGCTTAATAATCAATTTCGAAGATATAAAAATTTTGGGTTTGGATTATGGGCTATGGTTGATAGGAATACCAATTGCTTTATAGGACAGATAGGACTTACCATGCAGAATGTAGAGAACAAACAGGAACTTGAAATAGGATATTTACTTAAAAGAAAATTTTGGCATAAAGGTTATGCCACCGAAGGAGCAATTGCCTGCAAAGAATATGCTTTTAATGTATTAAATAAAAATAGGGTTGTGAGCACTATACGAGATAATAACTATGCTTCTCAACATGTTGCCGAAAGAGTAGGGATGAAAATTGAAAAGCAGTTTATAAAGCATTATTATGATATGGACATGATTCATTATTTATATGTTATAAACAAGATAAAATAGATTATATTCATATATTGTATTAATAAAAGGAGGGGCGATAAGATGTATTTGGTAAGTTTATGTTTGGCAGGTTTTAATTGCAGGTATGACGGAAAAAGCAAAGGAAATGAAGGTATAATTGAATTGATCAATCAGGGCAAGGCTATTGCCCTATGTCCCGAGCAATTATCAGGATTGTGTACTCCGAGACTTCCATGTGAGATTATTATAGATGAAAGGGGAAACAGAAAAGTAATCAGGCAGGATGGAAAGGACCTCACCAAAGAGTTTATCGAAGGCGGAAATAGGGTTTTATCTATAGCAAAAGCTATGGGTATAAAAAAGGCAATATTAAAATCAAAGAGTCCTTCCTGCGGTTGTGGACTTATATATGATGGAACATTTTCAGGGAAAACAGTTCCAGGGAACGGAATAACAACTGAAATTCTAATTAAGAACGGTATTGAAGTTTATACGGAAGAAGATATACATAAACTATCAGGAAAGTTCTAATTTACCTTGATATATACTTTCCGTAAGTGGGTTTCAAGAAAGGCTTCCATTAAAACACAATATATTAATGGAAGCCTTTCTTATAAATTTCTCTAATTATTTCTTGGTATTCCTTGCAGTTCATCTTTAGAAGCTAAACATATTTTATATATATGATCGGCAATTCTTTCAAAATGAGTTATAATGTTTAAAAATATAATTCCTGATTCTACAGAACAAGTTCCATTTTCTAACCTTTTCACATGAGCATTGGAAAATTCTTTACATAGGTCATCGGCTTTGTCCTCAAGCTTTAAAGTTTCTATTAAAAGGGGAATGTCTTTTTCTTTTAAAACTTTTATAGTATTATCATACATTTTGATGACTACATTTTGAAGCTCATGAAGTTCATCTATTGCTTCGTTTGAAAACACAAGTTTTTTTTCAACTTTGATTTCTATAAGTTTTACAATGTCTTCAGCATGGTCTCCTATTCTTTCTATGTTGTTAATACTGGTTATCATTGCCGGTACCATTATGGAACCCGAATCTGAAAGAGCTCTTTTAGATAATTCAACTATATAAGTAGTAATATCTTTTTGCATTTGATTTACTGTTTCTTCATATTCATGAACTTTATTTATCTTATCAAGTTCATTGTCGTAAAAGGCTTCCATTACATCCTTCAGCATCTGTTCAGATATTTCTGCGCCTCTTGTTATTTCTGATATGATAGCTTTAAAAGCAGCAACAGGAGTATCTAAAAGGAGTTTGTCCAAGTATATGGAAGGGCTTTCATAGTTAGGTCCTTTATCTTTAATTATAGTCTCTAAGAATCTTACATAGTATTTAGTTATAGGCAAAAATATAAGGGCACTTAAGACATTAAATATTGTATGAGAATTTGCTATTTGAGCTCCTATATCTGCGTTAGGTTGTATGTAATTTGTAACAATTTGTATTGCATGAACAAATTGAGGCAAAATTAAAGCAGCAATCAAGACACCGGAAATATTATAGATAGTATGTGCCCAGGCTGTTCTTCTGGCATTTATGTTTCCTGTCAAGCTCGCAAGCTGAGCGGTAATACAAGTGCCTATATTATCTCCCAGCATAATACAGACAGCAGACTTTAAATTTATTAGATTTGCTTTTCCCAATATCATTACTAAACCTACAGTGGCACTACTACTGTGAACCATAGCAGTAGCAAAAGCACCCAGTAATATTCCTATAACGGGAACGGATGCGTAGGTCTCAAAGAAGTACCTTAAAGTTTTACTGTGTTCCATATACGGTACTCCGCTGTTTAATATTTTTAGCCCTAAGAACATCATTCCAAAACCCATAATTGCATTACCGATATTTTTGGCGGTTTTATTTTTACTGAAAAAATTTATTCCGAAACCAATTCCGAGTATTGGAAGAGCTATATCCGTTAGCTTAAAATCAAAACTCAAGGCCATAAGTTGAGCCGTTATAGTAGTGCCGATATTAGCTCCGTATATTATTCCTATGGCTTGAGAAAAATTCATAAGACCCGCATTGACAAAACCTACAGTTAGTACAGTCACTGCGGTACTGCTTTGAACAAGGGCTGTCAGAAAAGTACCGACTAAAAACGCACTCCATATTCTTCCTGTCAGAACGGAAAGCATTTTTTTCATCATTTCACCGGAAGCCTTTTCAAGCCCGTCTCCCATTTTGTCGACTCCATACATTAATAAGGCAGTGCCTCCAATTAAACCATAAATTAACTCTGTCATAAATTTCCCCCAAACTATAAATTATTTTTATAACCCATAAAAAAATTCTATTTTGTCTTATTACAGACTTGACCCTAAATGGATTTCAAAAAAAGTTTTTGTTAATATATTAATGCTTTAATGGATACCTTTTCATTATATTACATAATAACTATACAGCAAATAAAAAAACTTATCAACACGAAAATATGGAAGATGCCTATTATGATTTTCATTCAGGAAAGTGTTAATATATTAATTATATGCATTATTATAGATAAATTTATCATGAAGCAATTGATTCTGAAAGTAAAAAGTGTTATTATAATTAACAAAAGATATTTGCGGGGGGACTCCTTTGAGTTGAGAAGGTAAAACCTGACCCTTTGAACCTGTTAGTTAAGACTGGCGTAGGGAAGCAAAATTTGTATGATTGTATTTAATAAATGGTGCTTGCCAAGATCGGCAGGTGCCATTTTTAATTTATAGGAGGAGATAAATTTGGAAAAAGTTCTTACAATTGCCGGCTCTGATTGTAGCGGCGGTGCGGGAATTCAAGCTGATCTTAAAACCTTTGCGGCCCATGGCGTTTACGGCATGAGCGTAATCGTATCGGTAGTTGCGGAGAATACATCCCGTGTTATTGATATACAGGATGTTGCTCCTGAGATGATTGAAAAACAGATTGATGCCGTTTTTGAGGATATCGGGGTAGATGCCGTAAAAGTGGGTATGCTTTCTCAGCCTTGTTGTATGAAAGCTGTAGCACGTAAACTTAAGGAGTATAAACCCCAAAATGTAGTGATCGATCCCGTTATGTATGCTAAAAATGGGTGTCCTCTCATGAATCCCAGTGCCATTGATATACTGATTCATGAAATACTTCCCCTGGCAGATGTTCTTACACCAAATATTCCGGAAGCAGAAAGAATTTCCGGAATACAGATAAATTCTGCTGAAGATATGGAACAAGGGGCAAAATATATATATGATTTGGGAGTGAAAAATGTGCTGGTCAAGGGAGGTCATGCTGTTGGAGATGCCTTGGATATTCTATATGATGGCAAACAGTTTTATTATTTCAGAGCACAACGTATCAATACAAAAAATACCCATGGTACAGGCTGTACATATTCTTCTGCCATTGCTTCCAACTTATCTTTGGGATTTGATTTGCAGGAAGCTGTAAGGAGAGCAAAGGAATATGTCACAACTGCCATTCGTCATTCACTTGCTATTGGTAAAGGCTGCGGTCCTACCCACCATTTTTATGATTTATATCAAAATGGATTGACCAAAACTATCATCAAAAATAATTGACAGTACTATATTTCTTACATATAATTAAAGAAGGTATTTAAATTATTAAGGGGAGCTTTACTAAATGAGCACAATATTAAGATGGATTGTATTTGAATCGAATATTAACGCAAATTTTTCTCTTTACGGGATAGGTGCGTCCAAAAATAGATTCAAGCTGCAAAAACCATATTAGTATTGAGGGATAAACATATTTAAACATGTCCAGTGGAACCCAAGGCTAATTTTGGCTTTGGGTTTTTTTATATATATTTTATGGTCGGGTGGGAAAAGGACGTTTGCAGCGTAATAAATATGGAAAGGAAGATAATAATGATTGAATGCAGTATAAATAATTTAATTAAATATTATGGTGCAAATAAAATATTTGAAAATATATCCTTTGAATTGAAGACAAACGAGAGAATAGGGCTTATCGGAAAAAACGGATGCGGGAAAACCACATTGATGAAGATTCTCATAGGAGCTGAAGATTATCAGGGAGGGAGTATAAATTTCAGTAAGGATACAAAGGTTGGATATTTAGATCAAATATTTGAATTCAAGCCGGATACGACTGTTATGGAAATATTTGAACTGGCTTTTCAGAAACTTTGGGAAATCAAGAAGGAAATGAAATCTGTTGAGCAGAAAATAAAAAAATTGAAGGGAGGAAATTTAGATAAAGTATTAAAAAGATACGGGTATCTTATGGAACAATATGAGATAAACGGGGGATACGAAGTTGAAACCCGTATAAACAAAATATATAATGGGCTAAATATTGCGGATTCATATAGGAAAATGAGATTTGAAGAATTAAGCGGAGGAGAAAAGACGAGGGTTATGCTGGGAAAACTTCTTTTGGAAGAACCGGACATTCTTCTTATGGATGAACCTACCAATCATTTGGATATTTCTTCTGTTGAGTGGTTGGAAGAGTTTCTAAAAAATTATAAAGGAGTTGTATTAGTCATTTCCCATGACAGATGTTTTCTCGATAATGTAGTGAACAGAATTATAGAGTTGCATTCTGACAAAGCGGAATTATATGATGGGAATTACAGTGATTATACAGCAGAGAGAGAAAGACGATTTTTATTGGAGTATAAGGCATACCAAAATCAACAGAAAAAAATCGATACAATGGAAAAGCAGGTTCAAAGATTTAGAATATGGGGAAAAATGAGAGATAGTGAAGTTATGTATAAACGTGCTAAAGAAATTGAAAAACGTTTAGGCAAAATAGAAGTATTGGACCGTCCCGTGTTGGAAAGCAGAAAGATCAGATTACCTCACCAAAAGGCGCAACGTTCTGGGAAAATTGTTCTTAAAGCGGAGATGATTGAGAAATCCTTTGGAGAAAAAATGTTGTTCTCTGATTTGTCCTTTACGCTATTTTATCAGGATAGATTATGTATAATGGGAAATAACGGAAGCGGAAAAACCACTTTACTGAAAATTATTTTGGGAAAGATACCGGCAGATAAAGGTTGCGTTTCCTTGGGAGCCAGTATAAAAATAGGTTATCTTCCTCAGAATGTAATTTTTAGAGATGAAGAAAAAACATTACTTGAATATTTTATAGAGGAGCACAAAGTTACTGTAAGTGAGGCAAGATCAGAACTGGCTAAAGTTTTATATTTTCAGGAGGATGTAAATAAGAAAATTAGAACCTTATCAGGAGGAGAAAAAAGGCGGCTGAAATTATGTTCTTTATTATATGAAGAGGTAAATTTTATGATTTTAGATGAGCCTACCAATCATTTAGACATGGATTCGAGAGAAGTATTGGAAGAAACTTTAACGGACTATGACGGAACTCTATTATTTGTTTCCCATGACAGATATTTTATAAGAAAGATTGCCGATAAAATCATGGTATTGGACAATGGAAATGGAAAATTATACCCAATGAATTATGATGAATATTTGGAAGAGAAAAAGAAGGATCTGGAAGTTGAATTTCCGAAGGAAAATATAAAAGAAGTTCGGAAAACACCCGAGAAGAAAGTTAAAATGCCGGATAAGAACCAGAAATTAAAAAAATTGGAAGAAGAAATGAATTCCATTGAAGAAAAATTAAATCTTATTGATGAACTTATGAATTTAAATAATTCAAATGCGGTACGGCTTAGTGAACTGTTTAATGAAAAAGAAACATTAGAGATGCAATTTGAAGAAGTATTTCTTGAATGGGAAAAGTTACAATAGATGAATACTATATGTATTTTTCTTGACAGAAAAACATATCAATGATAATTTATAATTATAATCTAATGGTGATTAAGTATGAAAGTAGGCGATAAAATGCGTCAATGTATGGATGCGGATAATTTGCATAGACGAATCAAGAAAATTGCTGGTCAGATAAATGCCATAGATAAAATGATTGATCAAGATGTTCCATGTGAAGATATTCTGATTCAAATCAATGCTGCCAAAAGTGCAATGCATAAAGTGGGGCAGATTATATTAGAAGGTCATTTAAACCATTGCGTAAGAGATGGAATCGAGCACGGAGATGCAGAAAAAACTATTGCTCAATTTGCAAAAGCAATAGAGCATTTTTCGAGAATGTCTTAGCATAAATAACAAAGAACAGTTGTTAGAATATAACGGCTGTTTTTTTATGACCCGTATTTTATTATTGACAAAATTATTTTTTTCCTATATTATATACATATAGGGGTATAGGTATGTAACATAGTAAAGAAAGAAGGTGAGCATATGGAATCTGTAAAGATTTTTGATAAAAATAAGGAAAAGCGAGACATATTTTTTCTTATAATTTCGGCTATTTCATTGATAATCAGTTTTTTTCACCTGAGTATTTTTTCTGTTGATGCAGCATGGGTTGCAATTATTTTTTGTGGAATACCGATTTTGAAAGATGCGGCTATTGGACTGTTTACTAAATTTGACATAAAAGCAGATTTATTAGTATCCTTGGCATTAGTTGCTTCCATATTCATTGGGGAAATTTTCGCTGCCGGTGAAATTGCTTTTATTATGGCCGTCGGTTCACTATTGGAAGAGAGAACGGGAGCAAAAGCACGTGCAGGAATTGAAAAACTGATTCATTTAACTCCTATGACAGCAAGAGTTATTAATGACGGAGTTGAGAGTGTTATATCTGCCGAGAAAGTCCAAGTCGGAGATAAATTGAGAGTTCTTGCAGGTGAAACTATTGCAGTAGACGGAATCATTGTCAGTGGACAAACTTCTATTGATCAATCAGTTATGACAGGGGAATCTTTACCGATTGATAAAGAGGTAGGTGACGAGGTTTTCAGCGGTACTGTCAATCAATTTGGTCCTTTTGATATGAAAGCTGTTAGAGTAGGTCAAGACAGTTCCTTGCAAAGAATGATTCGATTGGTAAAATCAGCTGATGCGGATAAAGCAGAAATTGTGGGAATTGCCGATAGGTGGGCAACATGGATTGTAGTTATTGCCTTAATGTCTGCTGTAATTACCTGGTTTTTTACCAAGGAGATTATTAGATCCGTTACTATTTTAGTTGTATTTTGTCCATGTGCATTAATATTGGCTACACCTACTGCGATTATGGCGGGAATTGGTAATGCTGCTACGCATGGTATTTTGGTTAAAGAAGGGGATGCATTGGAACGCCTCGCAAAAGTGACTCGGATTGCTTTTGATAAAACAGGAACGTTGACGTATGGGAGACCTTTTGTTGTTGACATAGTTAGTTTCAAGAAGGACATTACCCCTGATGAATTGCTGTCTTTAGCAGCATCCGCTGAGCTTCGTTCAGAACATCCGCTGGGGAAGACCGTAGTAAAGTACTTTAAATCCAAGTTTAATACATTACCTCAAGAACCATCATCTTTTCAAATAATTGCCGGGCATGGTGTAAGTGCAAAGATATGTAATCAAACAATTATTTCCGGTAATGAACAATTATTAAAAGAATGTTCAATTGATATCCCCCAAGAAATATTAAGTGCAGCAGAGAAATATAAAAACAACGGATGTACTATTATATATGTGGCGATAGATAATTGGGTTGCAGGCATAATTGCTTTCTCCGATATACTTCGTAACAATTTGGCAGTAACGATAGAGAGTATTAACAAAATAGGAGTAAAAAGCCTTTTACTGACCGGGGATAATGAACAGGCAGCTAATCATATAGCAAAGACAGCAGGTATTCCCGATGTATATGCTAATTGTCTGCCGGAAGATAAAATGCTGGCGATAGAACAATATCAAAAGAAAAATGAGTTTATTTGTATGATAGGCGATGGAATAAATGATGCCTTAGCATTGAAGAAGGCTTATATAGGCATAGCAATGGGCAGCATTGGAAGTGATATAGCAATTGATGCGGCAGACATTGCTCTTGTTAACGATAATATAGATAGCATTCCTTATCTGCTGCTTTTATCCCGTAAGGTTATGAAAACTATTAAAATAAATTTGACGTTTTCTATGGGATTAAACTTTGTTTCCATAATTCTTGCAATGGCAGGAATCCTTAATCCGGTAATTGGTGCATTGTTACATAATGCTGGTTCGGTTTTAGTTGTTATAAATTCATCACTTTTATTAAAATGGAGGAATAAATAATGAAGAGAATTTTATCGATTATTTTATGTGTTTTAGTGGGAGCTGGTTTAATTATAGTGGGCTCGTATTATCTAATAAAGGAGAAAGATGATCAAAGTTCTGTAAAGATATATCGTATTTTTATTGCTGTCGGCATACTAATTTTGGTAGCCTCCGGTATATTCTTTTTATAACATTAAACAGAAATGTTCAGAAGATAACTAAATAGTCTAAAAGAGGTTGTTGTACTGCAGCAACCTTTTTTATTTGAATTACATTAAATGTTCATATAACATAAGCAATAAAAATATATTTTCTGAATTTGTTTGAATATTAAAAGCAAAAACAAAATAAATATTCGGCAAATAATGAGATATTATAGAATATGTCCTTATTAATGTTTACTATTATAATATAAATTTTTATCTGTATTTAATTGATATATTGTGTATATTTCGAGGGATATCGTCATAATTTTTATTTTGATTTTTAAATATATTCACAAAATAATGTTCATTTTTATCTTGACTAAACAAAGATTTTTATATAATATAAGTAATATATTAATAAAACTTGGGGAAATTTGTTTGATATTTATATTTTCTCCAAAGTTATGATATTTTAAGGACTTATAATAATTATGGAAAGAGAGGAGTTAAGAATGGAAAAGTTTTTTCAGTTAAATGAAAGAGGGACAAATGTCAGGACAGAAATAATCGCAGGTATTACTACTTTTTTTACAATGGCTTATATTATCTTCGTTAATCCAAACATTTTGTCAATTACCGGCATGGATAGAAACGGTGTATTCGTAGCAACTATTTTAGCTTCTGTAATAGGAACTCTTGTAATGGCCTTAGTTGCCAATGTTCCTTATGCTGTTGCTCCCGGAATGGGGCTTAATGCATTTTTTACATTTACAGTATGCGGACAGTTGGGATTTAAATGGCAAGAAGCTTTAGCAATGGTATTTATATGCGGTATTATTAACATTATTATAACTGTTACCAAAGTTCGTAAAGAGATTATAAAGTCTATACCCCAAAGTCTTCAATTAGCGATTAGCGGGGGAATCGGTATGTTTATTGCTTATATAGGATTGAAAAATGCAGGATTTTTAAAATTTACTGCTGATCCGGGTACTTATGCTCTTTTGGATAGTAAAACCGTTGTTGCTAATAGTTCAATAGTTCCCGCCCTTGTTAATTTCGGCAACAAAGGTGTACTTCTTGCACTGATTGGGCTTGTAATTACGGTTATTCTAATGGTATTAAAAATTAAAGGATCGATTCTTATTGGTATAGTTTTAACTACACTTATTGGTATACCTATGGGGATTACTTCTATTCCCGAGAAAATTTTTGATATCAGTGCAATCGGAGGAATAAATAAAGTAGCGGGTTCTTTCTTTGGAGATGTCGGTTTTAAAAGCATGTTCGCAAATTCTTCAAATATATTTTTAGTCCTTATTACTATATTCGGGCTTAGTCTTTCAGATACATTTGATACAATAGGGACATTTATTGGAACAGGAAGAAAAAGCAACATATTTGATGAAGAAGATGAAAAAGCTCTTCTTCAAAGTAACGGATTTAAATCACGTATAGACAAGGCTCTGTTTGCAGATTCAACAGCTACATCAATAGGTGCTTTACTTGGTACTTCCAATGCCACTACATATGTAGAAAGCGCAGCAGGTATTGGTGCCGGAGGGCGTACAGGCCTTACTTCAGTTGTGGTAGCATGTTTGTTTTTATTATGTCTGCCCTTTGCTTCTATAGTAGGAATGGTGCCTTCTCAAGCTACAGCACCGGCGCTTATTGTAGTAGGGGTTTTAATGGCTGAATCCTTCGGAAAGATTAAATGGGGTGATTTGGAGGAAGCTATTCCTGCTTTCTTTACCGTATTGATTATGACCCTTGCTTATAATATTTCTTATGGAATAGCCGCAGGATTTATATTCTATTGTATAGTAAAAATATGTTTAGGAAAAGCAAAAGAAGTTCATCCTATTTTATACGGAGCAGCAGTACTTTTCATTTTAAACTTTGCTTTGCTGGCAATAAAGGGATTATAGTAAATATTAAAAAAGGATAATTACAAATAAACTAATTTTAAATAAAAATTTTTATAAAAAATGGCTGCTGCACAATGAATGAATAAAAATCATTGTGCAGCAGCCATTTTTTATGCAAAAAAACAAAATGCAGGTTCCGAAAAATCTGCAAATAAAATCTTTAAATTCATAGGCTTATTAAAGTACGCCTTAAACCAACCCATTGAATGACTACGGATAATATCAGTCAATTTTTAGGCTCGATTCTTTTAGTTTACGGATTATTCAGTAGTTTCGGGACATTCTTCTTTTTAGTTGTATTAAGAATACCAACCTGACATAAGTTTAAAGATTTTTTTATTTTAGGTAATTATGCATTAGTTTCGCATACTCGCCCTATTTTTAACATCAAAATGAGCACATTCACTAAATAAATAATGTTGTAAACCAAATTTTTACTTGTTTTGAAGAATCTGATTTCAAATTCAAAAAGAGATGGTTGAAAATGTCAAAGTACCTGAATTACTATTGTCATGAAATTTTATGTTAATGATTTATAAATAATTACAAATAAAAATTCAATTTCTATTGACAATTTTCATGGAGAAGTATAAAATAAAAAATGAAAACAGAAATCATATTGTGGAAACTCAAAGAGTGATGTAGGTTTAATAATGTATATAATGATTATTATAAAAAAGGAGGATATAAAATGATAGAAGTCAGATGGCATGGCAGGGGAGGCCATGGAGGATTTACTGCGGCAAGGTTATTGGGCTTGGCTGCATCTGTATATGGAGGCAATTATGCTCAGGCTTTTCCGTCTTTTGGTCCTGAAAGGAGAGGTGCCCCTGTTTTAGGTTTTACTCGCATTGATGATAAGCCGATTAACGATCATAGTCAGGTTTACAGTTGTGATGTGGTTATTGTTCTTGATGAGAGCTTGATTGATTCTGTTGATGTGACTAAGGGATTGAAAGATAATGGAGTAATGCTTATTAATTCACAAAAAAGTCCGAATTTTTTTAATTTTAATGTAAAGCCAAAGATATACACTATTGATGCTACTCAGATAGCATTGGATATACTGGGAAAACCTATTACCAACACGGTAATGTTGGGTGCGGCTGTTGAAGTGACAGATTTTGTTGATATTGATTCGGTTTATGAGGCCATTGATTCCTTTATGGCGAAAGAGTTATGCGAGAAAAACAAGAAAGCCGCTCAGGCTGCTTATGAATTTATGAAAGGAGGAAATCAGTAAATGTACAAGCCAAAAGTAGTCAGGAACTATCAGTTTCCAAGAACAAAAGAAGAGATGCCCTTAGGCCCCGGTTCCGCCGCAGGAGTATTAATTGATGTCAATTCCGGATGGAGAACTTTTAGACCTGTTATTGATGAGACAAAGTGTAGTATGTGCTATGTATGTTGGTTGGTTTGCCCTGATGGGGTAATAGATAAAACCGGTACTAAACTGGAAATAGACTATGACTATTGCAAAGGCTGCGGAATATGTGCTTATGAATGTCCCTCAAAAGCTATTGACATGATAAAGGAGAGTGAAAAATAATGAGTACAACAGCAGTAGCAACAAAGAAAAATTTTATTTCCGGGGATGAGGCTGTGGCATATGCTGCAAGACTTTGTAAACCGGAAGTTATTGCAGCATATCCTATTACACCCCAGACAATAATTATAGAAAAGATATCGGAATTTATTGCATCTGAGGAAATGAAATGTCAGTTCTTATTAATGGAGAGTGAACATAGTGCAATGGCAGCATCTATGGGTGCTTCAATGATGGGATGCCGTACTTTTACGGCTACTTCTTCCCAGGGGCTTTTGTATATGTCGGAAATGCTTCATTATGTAAGCGGCAGTCGGTTCCCCATAGTAATGATAAATGCCAATAGAACGGTTGCCGCTCCTTGGAACATATATTGCGATCACAGGGATTCCATTTCCGAAAGAGATTCCGGATGGATGCAGCTATATGTGGAAAATGGGCAGGAAGCCCTTGATACTTTGATTCAAGCATATAAAATTGCGGAAAATCCCAAAGTTTTAACGCCGATAATGATTAATTTGGACGGGTATGTTTTGACTCATACTTATGAATTAGTCGATATACCGGAGCAAGAGGATGTGGATGAGTTTCTTCCGCCGTATAATGCTATAAATAAATTCGATTTTAACAATCCAAAGAGCCTTAGCTTTACCGCTTCCCCCGAGTGGCAAACAGAATTCAGATATCAACAGCAGGAAGCAATGGAAAATGCCAAAAAGGTTATTGAAGAAGTTGATGAAGAGTATGGAAATAAATTTGGGCGTTCTTACGGAGGTATGATTGATGAGTATTACGTAAAAGATGATGATTATGTTATCGTTGCCATGGGAAGTGTAGTCGGAACTTCAAGGCTGGTAGTTGATGAACTTAGAAAACAGGGGAAGAAGGTAGGCCTTGTAAAGATTCGTTCTTATCGTCCTTTCCCGAAGGAGTATTTTAAAGAATTAGGAAAGAAAGTAAAAGCAGTCGGCGTTATTGACCGCGATATTTCGTTTGGCTACGAAGGAGCAGTGTATTCGGAGGTAAAATCTTCATTGTATACTCCGGGAGTGAATGTTAAAACGATAAACTTTATTGCCGGGATATCGGGACGTGACATTACAAAGCAATATATTGCAGATATGTTTGGTCAGCTGGAAGCTGCTGACTTAGGTAAAGATGTAGAGGAAGTTCAATTTACGGGATTGAGGTGGAAATAATGATTAAGATGAAAGAATTAAGCGATGAGGAATTGTTTTACGGTCATAAGGCATGCCAAGGATGTGGGGCAGGGATTGTATCACGTTTGGCAATGAAAATTTTGGGGGATAAAACGATAGTTGTTCTTCCGGCAAGTTGTATTTCATCTGTTACTACAATATATCCTCAAATGTCGTTTTTTACAAATAGTATGACAAGCTCTTTTCCGGCAACTGGTGCTGTTCTTTCCGGAATTTCCGCAGCCTGTAAGGCTAAGGGATTAAATGATGTAAATGTTCTCGGATTGGCGGGAGACGGCGGCACGGCAGATATAGGCATTCAGGCTTTGTCAGGGGCAGTAGAACGCGGCAACGACTTTATATATATCTGCTATGACAACGAAGCATATATGAATACGGGCATCCAGAGAAGCAGCCTTACTCCCTACGGAGCATGGACTACTACCACACCGACAAATGACGGCGCCTTGGGAGAGACAAAGTTTAAAAAGAATCTTTTTGAGATCATGATGGCGCACCGTATACCATACTGTGCGACTGCCAGCGTAGGATATCCCTTTGATTTTATCAATAAAGTAACTAAAGCCAAAAAAATTAAAGGCCCTAAATTTATCCATGTATTGTCTCCATGTCCCACAGGATGGGGGTTTGATACGGACAAGACCGTAGAAATAGGGAAATTGGCTGTACAAACGGGACTTTGGTATTTGGCGGAATATGAAAAAGGCAAAATCAGGATTAATATAGAACCTAAATCATTTAAGCCTGTTTCCGAATATTTAGGGGGACAGAAGAGATTCAGACATCTCAACAAAGGCGACTTTGAAGTTATTGAAAAACACAGGGACCGAGAATGGAAAGCTTTAAAGAATCTGGTCGAAGATTAAAGAAATAAAAAATTTATTAACAAATTAATGATAGCTATCTATGAGTATAAGCTAAGGGAGGGACAAGATCATGAAAACAGGAAGTCAATACCGTGAAAGCCTAAAAAGGTTACACCCTATTATTTATTGTAATGGACGCAGGATAGAAGATGTAGTTGATGATAAGATGACCAAACCCCATGTAAATTCTGCGGCTATGACATATGATTTGGCTTTTGAACCGAAGTATGAAGACCTGATGACAGCGACATCCAGTTTAACTGGTAAAAAAATAAACAGGTTTACCCATATTCCACAGAGCACCGGTGATTTAGTGAAAAAAGTAAAGATGTTAAGGATGATAAGCCAACATACGGGAACCTGTTATCAGAGATGTGTAGGGATGGATGCGTTAAATGCTACTTTTATAACAACTTATGAAATAGACAGGGATTGCCATACCAATTATCATGAACGCTTTAAAGAATATTATAAGTATGTTCAGCAAAATGATTTAATGATAGCGGGTTCCATGACTGATGTTAAGGGAGACAGAAGCAAAAAACCGTCACAACAGGCCGATCCTGATTTGTATGTTCATATTGTAGATAAAAGAAAAGACGGAATTGTGGTACGAGGTGCTAAGGCACATCAAACAGGCATGGCTAATTCCCATGAGATGTTGATATTGCCTACGACAAATCTGGGGCCTGAGGATAAGGATTATGCTGTGGCTTGCGCTATTCCCGTAGATGCCCCCGGAGTTATTCATATATTCGGCCGTCAAACAAATGATCAACGAAGGTTAGACGGAGACATTGATTGCGGCAATTCGGAATTTGCCATAGTGGGCGGAGAAACATTAACGATATTAAATGATGTATTTGTTCCGTGGGAACGGGTTTTTATGTGTAACGAATATCCCTATGCCCAGAAATACGTAGAGACCTTTGCTTCCTATCATAGGCAGAATTATGGGGGATGCAAGGTGGGGCTTGCTGATGTAATAATAGGTACGGCTGCGGCGGTAGCAGACTGTAACGGAGTTTTAAATAAATCCCATATCAAAGACAAACTTGTGGAGATGACGTTTTTGGCCGAAACAATGCATTGCTGTTCATTGGCTTGTTCGTCGGAAGGATTCAAGACCCCCGCAGGAAGTTACTATGTTAATACGCTATTTGCTAATGCGGCAAAGCTGAATTGTACGAGAACAATGTATGAGATTTCTCGGCTGGCCCATGATATAGCAGGAGGCTTTATTGCAACACTTCCTTATGAAGCGGATTATAAGTCAAAAGAAGTCGGACAGTATATAGATAAATATCTTGCTGCCAATCCTAAGTATTCCACAGAAGAGAGAATCAGAATGGCACGTCTGCTGGAAAATATGACCGGGGGAACGGCATTGGCCGAATCAATGCATGGCGCCGGCTCTCCTCAGGCTATGAGGATAATGATATACAGACAAGCAAATCTGGAACATAAAATGGATATTGCTAAAAAATTAGCTAAAATAGACAAGATGGAGGGGTAATTTAACGTATGAATGTACATGAAGCTGTAATTGTAAGCGGATGTAGGTTGCCTGTAGGTAAATTTGGGGGCTCATTAAGCAATTTCAATGCACCTGAATTGGGTGCAATAGTAGTGAGGGAAGCACTAAAAAGGGCAAATATCAACGGAAATCAGGTAGACGAAGTTATAATGGGAACCCATTTTCAGGCCGGTATAAAGGCTAATTCCGCAAGACAATGTGCTATATATGCGGGCCTGCCCGTAGAAGTACCTGCCTGGACACCTAATAAAAACTGCGGTACCGGACTTAAGGCCATACAGTGTGCAGTTCAGGCAATAGGAGTGGGAGACGGAAATATTATTGTTGCCGGCGGCTGTGAAACAATGAGCAGGATTCCTTATATAATTCACAATCACCGATTTGGTGCCGGAATCGGCCACGGAGAGTTATTGGACGGCATGTTATACGATGGTTTGATAGACCCGTTTTGCAATTATCATATGGGTGTTACTGCGGAGAATGTGGCAAAAAAATGTGAAATTACGAGAGAAATGCAGGATGAATTTGCTTATAACAGCCACATGAAGGCAGCTAAAGCCAGAAGAGAAGGGAAATTTAAAAATGAGATTATCCCCGTAGAAGTAAAAAAACATAAACAGACTGTGATTTTTGATCAGGATGAAACGATAAGAGAGGATACAACTATTGAGACCTTATCTAAATTGAAACCGGCTTTTAAGGAAAACGGTACGGTGACTGCCGGAAATTCTTCGGGAATAAATGATTGTGCTGCTGCGGTGGTTGTGATGTCGAAAGAAAAAGCAGAAGAAATGGGGAAAAAACCTATAGCCGTATTTAGAGGATTTTCTTCGGCAGGAGTTGATCCTTCAATAATGGGTTATGCTCCGGTGCCGGCAATCAATAAATTACTGAAAAAGACAGGGGTAAGAAAAGAGGACATAGATCTTTTTGAAATAAACGAAGCCTTTGCGGCTCAAGCCGCAGCGTGTGTCAGGGATCTCGGACTTGACCCGGAAAAAGTAAATGTCAATGGGGGAGCCATAGCCTTAGGCCATCCGGTGGGGTGCAGCGGAGCCAGATTAGTGGTGACGGTCGTTAATGAAATGATAAGGCGTAATGCTAAATATGCCGTTGTTGCTTTATGTATCGGGGGAGGCCAAGGAATCGCAAGTCTTATAGAAAGGTGCTGAGATGAAAGTATGACTATTAATAAATTATTTGTTATAGGTTCCGGAACTATGGGTTCGGGTATTGCTCAAACTGCTGTGCAGTCGGGACTTGAAGTGACAATGAGTGATATTAACGAGACCTTCGTTGAAAGGGGAAGGCAGAATATAGAGAAGAGAATAAACAGATTGGTTGAAAAAGGAAAACTTATGGCTGAGGAAAGAGACAAAGCATTAAACAGGCTGGAAACGACAGTCGGTATGAAGGAAGCCAAGACAGCCGACGTAGTAATAGAAGCGGCTTCCGAAGATGAAAAAATTAAGAGCGGGATATTTAAGGAATTGGATGAAATATGTCCTCCTGAAACTATATTTGCAAGCAATACGTCTTCGATTTCTATAACATATTTGGCTTCGTTTACAAAAAGACCCGATAAGGTCATAGGAATGCATTTCTTTAATCCCGTACCTATAATGAAACTTTTGGAAATAACCATGGGATATGTCACATCGCAGGAAACTCTTAGTAAAGCTAAAGAAGTCGGAGAAAAAATGGGGAAGGTTTACGTTGTTGCAAAGGATAAAGCCGGATTTATAGTAAATCGTTTACTTGATCCGATGCTTAATGAAGCCGTTTACTTAGTAGATGAAGGAGTTGCAACAGTAGAAGATATAGATAAGGCACTGGTTTACGGATGTAACTATCCCATGGGGCCTTTGGCATTGACGGACTTAATAGGTCTTGATGTATTGCTGGCTGTAATGGAAACATTTTATAAAGAATATGGGGATCCCAAATACAGGCCGGCTCCCTTGTTGAGGAAAATGGTCAGAGCGGGTAAACTTGGCAAGAAGACAAAAGAAGGTTTTTATAAATACGAGTAAATAATCGTAAGAGGGTGTAATTGGATGGGTTATAAAAATATTATTTTAGACGAAAAAGATGGTATTTTAACAATAACGATAAACCGACCTAAAGTTTTGAACGCACTTAATACTGATACCCTAAATGAACTTGAGAATGTGGTAAGAGATATTGAAAAGGATAAAAGAATTATGGTTGTAATAATAACAGGAAGCGGAGAAAAGTCCTTTGTTGCAGGTGCAGACATTGCAGAAATGAAATCTTTAAATATACATGAAGGGCGAAATATGACAAGATTAGGTCAGTGTGTATTTCAAGAAATTGAAAATCTCAGCAGACCTGTAATTGCGGCCGTAAACGGTTATGCATTGGGGGGAGGCTGTGAACTGGCAATGGCGTGTGATATTCGTATTGCCTCTGAAAAAGCCAAATTCGGGCAGCCGGAAGTAGGGCTTGGTATAATTCCCGGATATGGAGGAACCCAGAGGCTTCCGAGGCTGATAGGCAAAGGCCGTGCTAAATATTATATTTTTACCACAGATATGATAACGGCAGAGGAAGCATTTAATATGGGGTTGGTCGATAAGGTAGTACCTCACGGAAAACTTTATGAAGAGACATTAAAAATTGCCGAGAAGATAATATCTAAGGGACCTATAGCTGTGATGATGGCTAAATATGCTGTTAATAACGGAATGAATATGGATTTGGCTTCCGGGATTGCTTATGAAGCCGAAGCCTATACCACTTCATTTGGTTCCGAGGACCGCATAGAAGGTATGAGTGCATTTTTGGAGAAAAGAAAAGCCGACTTTAAAGATGAATAAAGAAGACTATATGTGGAGGGGAGAAAATGAGCAAATTTAAAGTTGTTGTTACCGACCATGAATATGAATCTATGGAGATTGAAAGGCAAGAGATGTCAAAAATTGATGTTGATTTTTATGATTCCTATCAATGTAAGACGGAAGACGAAGTAATAGATGCAACTAAAGACGCTGACGGTGTTATAGTTCAATATGCGAAGATAACGCCGCGGGTTATCGATCACTTAAAGAAATGTAAAGTTATTTCAACATATAGTATCGGTGTTGACAAAATAGATATAAAATCGGCTACCGCAAAGAATATATGCGTTGCCAATGTTCCCGATTATTGTGTTGATGAGGTATCAGACCATGCTGTACTTCTGATGTTGGCTATTGCCAGAAAACTTACGCTGCTTAACGGAAAAGTAAAATCAGGGGTTTGGGATTATAAAGTTTCAAAGCCAATCTATAGAATAAAGGGGAAGAAACTTGGGCTTATAGGTTTTGGAAAAATACCTAAACTGGTCGCTAAAAAGGCCCAGAGTTTTGGAATGAAGGTCTATGCTTATGATCCCTACATTACGGCAGAAGAGATGTCAAAATATGACGTAAGCAGAATGGAATTTGACGATATTATTCAAACAGTTGATTTTGTTTCTATACATGTCCCCTTGCTGCCGTCTACAAAAGAAATGTTTAACGAGGCGGTATTCAAAAAGATGAAAAAGACGTCATATCTGATAAATGCGGCGAGAGGTCCGGTTGTTGACGAAAAGGCATTGATTGAAGCATTGCAGAATAAAGAAATTGCAGGGGCGGCCCTTGATGTGGTATATAAAGAACCCATATCTAAAGATAATCCTCTGGTGAAAATGGATAATGTAATTATTACACCCCATGTGGCTTGGTATTCGGAAGAATCGGCAGAGGCTCTTCAAAGGACAACCGCTCAGCAGGTAGTTCAGGTGTTGGAGGGATATTATCCTAAAAATCTTGTAAATAGAGAGTTAAAAGGGAAGTTAAATTTAAAAGAAAGATAAAAATTTATATAAAAATAACTTATAGATATGATGAACCGATATCAGCCGAACAATTCACAGATAATTCCCCTATTTTTAAATATTGTGTGAGATTTGAGCTTTACGCCGATATCGGTTCTTATATAATATTTCAAATGAAATTTGATAATTTTATGTATAACAAGGAGGTAATTTATAATGCAGTTTTTTCAGTTTACTCGAGAACAGGAAATGCTTAGAAAAGCTGTACGTGAATTTGCTGAAGCTGAAATAGCCCCTAAAGCGGCTGAGTGGGATGAAAAAGATTATTGCCCCGTAGAACTTTTTCCGAAGATGGGTGAGATGGGAATAACGGGAGTTTTTGTTCCCGAGGAGTATGGCGGAGCCGGATTGGGCCATGTGGAAAGGGCAATATGCTTAGAGGAGATATCAAAATATTCAGCGGGACTTGGAATTGCTTTAATGACTCATCATTTAGGATTGTCTTCAATTTTATATTTCGGAACTGAAGAACAAAAGAAGAAATATCTGCCCGAGTTGGCGGCAGGAACAAAGATTGCCGGTTTGGCTGTGACAGAGCCGGGTGGAGGCTCCGATCTAATGGGAATTAAATCCAAGGCGGAAGAAAAAGACGGCAAATGGGTAATCAACGGACGAAAATGTTTCATAACCAATTCCCATATAGCCGATTACAATGTGTTGGTAGTAAGCATAGGAAAAGATCAAAAAGGGCATAACTTGATGGCAGCATTTATAATAAAAAAAGGTACTCCCGGATATACTCCCGGCAGAAAAGAAAATAAATTTGGTTTGCGTGGCTCTGTAACAGGAGATATTAACTGTGTAAACGTAACTGTCGGATCTGAGGCAATGCTGGGAGGTTCCGGAGACGGGGCCAAAATTGCCATGAAGAGTATAGGAGAAGTGGGACGTGCAGGTATGGCCGCAATCGGCGTCGGAATTTTGCGCGGATGTTTGGAAGAGGCAGTTAAATTTGCTAATGAACGTATCATATACGGAAAACCTCTGTCGAAAATCCAATCGATTCAGTTTAATATAGCCGAAACAAGGCTTGAATATGAATCAGCAAGATTATTGCTTTATCATGCCGCAAGTATGAAAGATGAAAACCTTCCTTGCACAACGGAGTTCGGAATGGCAAAATGGTATGCAACGGAGGCTGCGGTTAATGCTTCCAAACGTACAATGGATCTTATGGGGGGCTATGGTGTAATAAATGAATATCCTGTAGGGCGTTTTTTAAGAGATGCACAGGTTGCTGTTCCTTCCGGTGGTACAACGGATATTCAGAAAATTATTATTGGAAGAGATACAATAAACAAAAATTAAAACATGTGTTTTTATGTATAGAAAAGGGGGTGAAGTTAATTGAGTTACAATATTGCTGTTTGTATAAAACCGGTGCCCGACCCTGATTTTTATGACAAGATAACCATAGATCCAAGGACAAAAAGGATAACCCGCAGCGGTATACCGGCTGTCATTAATCCGGCAGACAAAAATGCAATAGAAGCTGCTTTAGAAATTAAAGAAAAATACGGGGGAAAGGTGACGGTAATAACGATGGCGCCGCCTAACGCAGAAGAAAACATGAGAGAGGCTCTGGCTATGGGGGCGGATGCGGCTTATATTTTAAGTGATCGTGAGTTCGGAGGGGCAGATACACTGGCAACCTCCTATACGCTGGCTCAAGGGTTAAAAAAAATAGGCCAATTTGACATAATCATTACCGGTACGGAAAGTGCCGACGGAGCAACAACCCAAGTTCCTGCCCAATTAGCTCAATGGCTTGAAATCCCGCATCTGTGGGGAGTGAAAAAAATAGAATTTATAAATGAAACAGAACTTAAGGTTAGAGCAAAAATCGAAGGCGGGTCTATAGAGTATTTCATAAAACTGCCGGCTTTATTAGCTGTATCCCGTGAGATTAACAGACCGAGGTATACAACGATTATGGGCATAAAGGGAGCTAAAAAGAAACCGTTGACAATATATGGGGTAAAGGATATTGACATAGATTTAAATAATATAGGCCTGAAAGGGTCTCCTACACAGGCAGGAGCAGTGAATGTTCCCTCTATCGACAGGAAATGTAAAAAATTAAGGGGCGAACCGGATGAAATAGCGGATTTACTTATAAGAGAATTAACGGCAGCCGGTATACCTCTTGAATAAATTGTAAGAAGATATATTGGTGAACAGAGGAAGGGAAAGAAGAATGAATATAGATGAATGGAAAGGCGTTTGGGTTTTAGCGGAACAAAGGTCAGGGCGGATAGATTCAGTCAGCTTTGAGTTAATACAAAAAGCCAAAGAATTAAAAATGCAGTTAAAATCATCTGAGCCTGTAACTGCAGTAATTATCGGAAATGGCATTGAAAAATTAACTGAGGAATTGGGAGAATATGGAGCGGAGGAAGTTATAGTTATAGATGACCCTGCACTGGAAATGTTTAATAATGAAATTTATAGCCTGATTTTAACTGATTTAATAAAGAAAAGAAAACCTGAGATACTTCTTATAGGAGCTACCATATCGGGACAGGATATTGCTTCAATGTTGGGAGTTAGGCTGGGAACAGGTGTTGCAACCCATTCTGTAGGCTTACATATTGATGAGGACAACAACCTTGTTTCTGCTGTACCTGCCTTTGGCGGTAAGGTCATAGGGGATATCATATGCCCTAAACACAGGCCTCAAATAGCTACAGTAAAACCGGGAATCTTGGAAAAAGGGCAAAAAATGCAGGGAAATAAATTTAAAACAATCAGATATGACCCGTCAGATATTATTAAGAAAGATAAAGGATGTATAAAAGCATTGGCAGTTCACAAGAAAGAATATAAGGGCATACCGTTACAGGAAGCTAAAGTCGTGGTGGCCGGCGGGTTCGGCATAGGTTCAAAGGGAAATTGGAATCTTCTCCGGAAATTAGCCCAACTTTTAGGGGGAACCGTAGGATGCAGCCGGCCTGTCGTTGACGAAGGGTGGATACCGGACGACCATTGTATGATAGGGACAAGCGGAAAAACGATTCGTCCTAAGCTGTATATAGGCTTTGGCATATCGGGTTCGACTCATCATGTATGCGGCATGAAGGATTCCGATGTAATTATAAGCATTAATAAGGATGAGAATGCACCGATCTTTAATGTGTCGGATGTAGGGGTTGTAGGAGATGCTGAAATTATACTTAAAGATTTGATTGAGAAAATCGAAAAATTAAAATCAATGTAAATAATCTTTCAACGTAAAAATCGGTTTGAAGATGTATGGGAGAAATGTATATCATGTTGAAAGTCGGAGTTAAATTTTGCGGAAGTTGCAATCCTTATATTGACATGGGATATATATATAAAAATATTCAAGGAATATTGGGTGTTCAATATGTAAGCTGGGAGAGCAAAAATTATGATGTTCTTCTGATAATCAGCGGTTGTCCTAAAAATTGCATTACAAAACCTGATTTTAAGGGCCCTGCGATTATCGTGGCAGGTAATTTTATTGATATGGTTCCGGTATCCGATGAAAAATTAGTCGAGGTCTTAAGGGAAAAAATAGAAAGGCTATCCCTTATGAGGTAGCCTTTTGAGAATAGAAAGGAGGAAAAGGTTACAATCGGCTTGATTTTGTCAAAAAAACAAAAAATTAAATTGGGAGGGAAAAATTTTGGAGGGTATAAAAAGAAAAAGGTTAACTTCAGAGGGACTTGAAGTTGGAGAACTGCCGGATATTGAAAGCGATACCAAGACATTGCTTAAAAAGATCGGACCGGGATTGGTTTGGTCTGCCGCTGCCATAGGTACGGGAGAATTAATATTGATTACGAGAAATTCCGCCATGTACGGTCTTAGGTTTGCATGGATGATAGTATTTTTAATATTTATAAAATTCTTTATAAACTATGAAGTCGGACGATATACTGTTTTAACGGGGCAGCCAATCATGGGCGGAATAGCAAAGGCATCGAAGATTTTGGTTTTCTGGTTTGCATTTTTACCTATTGCATGGCAGGTAATTACTATTTCCACTTATTGCGTAAATTGCGCCACTTTGCTGCAATGGATTTTTGGCGGAAGGGGAAGCTTAGCATTTATGGCGACAATAATTGCACTTTTAACCGGACTGATATTATATTTTGGCAGATATGATACACTGGAGAAATTCTGTACAATCGGTACGTCATTTATGACTTTATGTATATTAATTTCGGCAATTGTTTTTACACCGGGGAAAGGATATGGAGAATTGTTTTTAAACATAATCATGCCTAAATTGCCGCAGAATCCCCAAGCGTGGACTGATATGATGTCTCTCACCGGATTTGTGGGAGCCGGTTGTGTAGGTACTATATGGTACAGCTATTGGCTTAAAGAAAAAGGATATGGGTTTGGTTTAAATAATAATAAAAAAGATGAAAAGGGTATTGATGTGGCGGTAATTCCGGGAGAGACGCCGGAAGAAGTTAGAAAAGGCAAAGGGTGGATGAAAATGTTACGCCTTGATTTAGGAATCGGGACAATTTTGACTTTAGTTGTCTGTTTAAGTTTTTTCCTATGCGGCTATGCAATATTACAACCTCGAGGCTTGGTGCCGGAAGGATTAAAGGTGGTACTTGTTCAGGCCCAGATAATGGTACAGCTAATAGGTCCCATTGGCGAATGAATATATGTAATAGTAGCTATTGAAGTAATGTTTGCTACTTATTTGGCATTCCAAGACGGAACCTCCAGAATGTGGGACGATGCAAGCAGAATACTTGTTCCAAAGCTTACTACTAAATATGACAAGCGTAAGACTTATAGATTTTGGGTAACGATATTTACAATACAATGCCTGATTTCTTTGATAGTTACTTTAAAAGATGCCCAGCCTTTGCTCCTGCTACAGGCACAGTCAATATTAGACGGCGCTTATAATTTGCCGATATTGTCCGTAGTCGTATTAATAGTTAACCTCAAAATACTGCCGAAAATTTATAAACCTACAAAGTGGTGTGTATTTTGGAATATAGTAGGCATCGTTTTCTTTAGTATTTTTGCAATATTCTATACAACTACTTTGGTATAACTGCTTTTATAACAACAGGATAACTCACTAATATAAAAAGGAGTTATCCTGTAACTGTTTTATTAAGTTTATAAAGGGGGTAACTTTGACTTGAAAAAATATATCGGTAGTATTATTATGCTGTTTTTTTCATTAGGTATTTTTGCTTTGGCGTTGATAATCTCTATGAGAAATAATAATTTTATGATTTTGAAGCGAGAAGGGTTTTTCCATAGGGTATTTCTTGCCTGTATTTTAACTATTGTTGCTGGTTTGTTCTTTGATTTATTATTAAAATTAAGAAAAACAAGAAGAACTTTTCTTAAAACATCCATGTTATATTGGGGATTTGTAGCTTTATTAAGCAGAATTCAAATTATTATAGGTATGAATTACAGTTTTTCATTATCATTTTTATTCTCAATGGCAGTAGGGTTAATTGTGATTTTTGGATTAGGCAGCGTGTTCGGATTCTTTTTTTATCGCATATATATGTCAGTATATAAGAAATTAAGCAAGTCACAATAATAATTTTGTGAGGTATATAAAAATTGAATCGAAGGTGGTAAATAATGAATAGATTAGATTTTAAAATTGATTTTCCATCGATTATAAAAATGTCCGACTCCGTATTTATTCCTAAGATGTATAAAGTACGTCAGAATTTCGATACTTTAAAACTTTCAAATTTTATTGAGAAGTTAAAAGGCGAGTTAACAAATAAAAAAGATATAATGGAATCTCTAAATGGCAAAAAAGTATGCATAGCCCTCGGAAGCCGTGGTATCAATAATATATCCTCTATAGCCACTCAAATAGTAAAGGAGGTAAAACAATACGGCGGTGAACCATTTATAATCCCTGCAATGGGAAGCCACGGAGGTGCGACTCCCGAAGGACAGAAGGAATTGTTGGAGGGATACGGTATCACCGAAGATAAAGTAGGAGCTCCTATTATATCAAACCTTGATGTGGAATTTTTAGGGAAGACAGACGAAGATATTCCGGTATTTACAAGTAAGGATGCCCTCAATGCCGATGGGGTTATACTTGTAAATCGTGTTAAACCTCATACGGCATTTCACGGAGATATAGAAAGCGGTTTAATAAAGATGTCTGTTATAGGAATGGGGAAACAAAAGGGGGCAGAATTGTGCCATAAAATGGGATTTAATAACTTTTCCGAGAAATTAAAGAATATGTCAAGGATTGTATTGTCCCATGTACCTGTAGTTCTCGGAGTGGCAATTTTGGAAAATGCATATGATGAAACAGCAGATATAAGGGCTTTGGCTCCGTCGGAATTCTTCACCGAAGAACCGAAACTTTTGAAAACTGCCAAGTCATTAATGCCCCAAATTTTATTAAATAATCTGGACATCCTTATAGTGGACGAACTGGGAAAGGACATCAGCGGAGACGGGATGGACCCTAATATTACGGGAAGATTTGCGTCGGATTATGTAAAAAGTGATTTTAAAGTAAACCGGATCGTGGTGTTGGGGCTTACGAAGGCTACGGATGGAAATGCAAACGGTATAGGAGTAGCCGATATTACTACTTCAAGAGTGCTGAAGGATACGGACTTTACAAAAGGCTATATCAATTCGATTACTGCAGCTATCCCCAGTACTGTACGCTTGCCTATGGTTATGCCTAATGATTATGAAGCTATAAAAACGGCAATAAAGACAGCTAACAATTTGGATTATGACGGCAGAAAATCACGTATAGTACGTATTAAAAATACTTTGAGCCTGAAAAACATATATGTCTCCGAATCGCTTATTGAAGATGTAAAGAAGAATTCAAAGCTTGAGATCATATCGGGGCCTTTTGATTTTGAGTTTGATAAAGAAAATAATCTGATAACAGGCTGGTAGATATTAACGATTAAATGAGAAAGGAGAGAAAGTAAAATGAATTTATTTGACTTGACAGGTAAGGTGGCAGTGGTAACAGGAGGAAGTTCAGGGAATGGGCAGAGTATTGCATATGGTCTTGCACAGGCAGGGGCGGATGTGGCGGTAGTCGGCAATACAAGCCCCTTAAACAAGACAAAGAAGCTAATTGAAAGTACCGGAAGAAGATGTTTACCGATAAAAACTGATTTAAGAGATATACATGAAGCAAAAACTAAGATTATTGATTCCACTATGAAGGAATTCGGAAGAATTGATATACTTGTCAATAATGCGGGTATTCAGAGAAGAAATCCGGTTATGGTTTTTACGGAAAAAGATTGGGATGATGTTTTGGCCGTGAATTTGAAGTCCGTTTTTATTTTGAGCCAAGGAGTAGCTCCTATAATGCAGAAGAATGGATGGGGGAAAATTATAAATATGGCTTCCATGTTGTCTTTTCAGGGAGGTTTAAATGTCCCAGCTTATGCTGCCAGCAAAGGAGGAATAGCCCAACTTACCAAAGCTATGGCAAATGAATGGTCAAAATATGGAATCAATGTAAATGCCATGGCCCCGGGATATATAGTCACTAAGATGAATACCGCCTTAATATCCGATAAAGAACGTAGCAGACAAATATTAGAAAGAATTCCCGCGGGACGTTGGGGAGAACCGACGGATCTGATTGGAGGAGCTATATTCCTTTCATCTCATGCTTCGGATTATGTAGATGGACATGTACTATGTATTGACGGAGGATGGATGGGAAGGTAATATTTATATAAAATTAATATTGAGAAGTTAGTTGTTAATTTGGGCGTATTTTCCAAAATACGCCCAAATAATTTTTTTGATTAAATATAGAAATTCCCTGTATTTACAGTAGAACTGTTTATAATACTTGACAACAGGGTATTACATGAATATGATTTATTTATAATAAGGATGTTGATATTTATGCAATATGTCAAAAAAATTACGATTTGGTTTTATTTAAACAGTATTATTTTGAAGAGGAGAGAAATTTATGCAAAATGGAGAACCTGAAAGAAAAAATAAGTTTTTTGTGCAATCTTTACATAGGACATTTGAAATAATCGATATAATCAGTAAAGCGGAGGGAAAAGGTGTCAACGTTACAGAGATAAGCAAAAAAATTAAACTACCCATAAGTACGGTTTATAGATTATTACAAAACTTAATAGAAGGGGGTTATGTAGAAGAAATAGACGGTTGTAACTATATTCTCGGACTGAAATTTTTAGAATTAGGGGTAAAAGTTCAAAAAAATATTGATATACGTAATGTTGCACGGGACTTTCTTGAAAAGATTAATGAAGAAACGAAAGAAACCATATATGTTGCAAAGTTTGACTCTAAACAGTTAAATATAATTTATATTGAAAAAATACAAAGTAAGAGAAATATAACATTAACTGCAGGGATAGGTTCGAGAAACTATGTTCATTCTACCGCTAATGGGAAATGTCTTCTGTCCGGTTTTAGTGATGAAAAGATAATAGAAATTTTGAAAAAAACAGGGATGCCTTCTTTAACTGATTATACCATAGTTGATGCGGAACAGTATTTAGAAGAAATAAGAAAGGTACGACAAGATGGATATGCAATTGATGATAGGGAGAATGAAAACGATGTACGTTGTATTTCTTCCCCGATATTTGATCATGAAAATAAAGTGACGGCAGCAGTAAGTATTTCCGGGGTAATAAATAACATGGATTTAGAGCTTATGCATACAAAATATAGGGATCTTATAATAGAGACTGCAAGATCTATATCTGAAAAATTAGGATACTGGAAGTAATAAACAGACTTTAATAAATACGATAGCAAACAAAAATGCAAGTTTTTATATAAAAACTTGCATTTTTGTTTGCTATTTTTTTATATACGTGTTAAAATATATTTTATAATTTCAATAATATACATATCCAATATATAATATATGTAAGAATAAAATAATAATTAGATATGCGGCATTCTGTAAAATGAATATATTGGTTATCGATATTGCATTAATTGAGATATAAGAAAAGCTTCTATAGGAATATTATAAGGTAGTTTTTCTTGAAGCTCATTTACGGAAAGTTCTTTTTAATCAATATTTTATAAGTGAGAACTTTCCTATTCGTTATAAAAATATAATCGGGAGGGATTAACGTGTATAATCCAGTAGATGTACTAAAGCCAAATCTTTATAAGAGTATATTTCCTTATTCGGAAATTCCCAAGGTTGTTTTTAATAATATTCAACTGCCTATGGAATTGCCGGAGAACATATGGATTACGGATACTACTTTTAGAGATGGGCAGCAGTCTATGTCTTCTATGACGGTGAAACAGATAGTCAAGATTTATGATTATCTGCATGAATTAGATAACGGTTCAGGGGTTATATGCCAATCCGAGTTTTTTCTGTATTCCGATAAGGATAGAAAAGCTGTAGAGAAATGCAGAGAAAGAGGATATGAATTTCCACAGATAACATCCTGGATTAGAGCAGATAAGAGGGATTTTAAGTTAGTAAAGGATATGAAAATTAAAGAAACGGGAATATTGATGTCCTGTTCGGATTATCATATATTTCACAAATTGAATATGACGAGAAAACAAGCCATGAACAAATATCTTTCCATTGCGGAAAGCGCATTGGAATACGGCATAATTCCGAGATGCCATCTGGAAGATATAACAAGGGCAGACTTTTTCGGATTTGTTGTTCCGTTGGTTAAAAATCTGATGGAACTTTCCAAAAAATCGGGAATACAAGTAAAAATAAGAGCTTGCGATACATTAGGAGTGGGAGTTTCCTACGACGGAGTGGAACTTCCCAGAAGCGTACCTGCGATTATTCACGGTTTAAGGTATTATTGCCATGTTCCTTCGGAATCCATTGAATGGCATGGACATAATGATTATTACGGAGTAGTGACTAATTCTACAGCTTCTTGGCTATATGGGTGTTCTTCGGTAAACACCACATTATTCGGAATCGGAGAAAGATCCGGGAATTGCCCTCTGGAAGCCATGATAATGGAATATGCTCAGTTAAAAGGTACGACAAAAAATATGAACCTAAAGGTTATTTCTGATATATCCGATTATTTTCAAAGAGAATTTAATTATAAAATACCTGTGCGTACACCTTTTGTAGGAAGTGAATTCAATGTTACAAGGGCCGGAATACATGCGGACGGATTGTTAAAAAATGAAGAGATATATAATAGTTTTGATACCGAAAAGGTATTGAACAGGCCTATAATAGTAGCGGTAAATTCTTATTCGGGATTGGCGGGAATAGCAGCCTGGATAAACAGTTATTTTAAGCTTAAAAGTGACAAAAAAATAGATAAAAATGACGAAAGAGTGCTTTCGATTAAAAAGTGGGTAGATGAAGAATATAAAAGGGGAAGAACTTCGAATATAAAAAATGACGAACTGAAAGAGATTGTATTAAAATATTTTCCAAACATTTTAAACGATGATAAAACAAAGGCCATAGAGGCATAATAGGAGGAAATAATATGAGACTGACGGTAGCGCAGAAAATCATAAAAGATCATTTATCGATTGGAGAAATGAAAAAAGGAACTGAAATAGGGATAAGGATAGATCAAACCTTAACTCAGGATTCTACAGGAACTATGGCTTACCTTCAACTGGAATCTTTGGGAGTTGATAAGGTTAAGACTAAAAGATCCGTGGCTTATATAGATCATAATATGCTTCAGACGGGTCCGGAGAATGCAGATGATCATAGATATATTCAAAGTGTAGCAAAAAAATACGGAATATATTTTTCAAAGCCCGGAAACGGCATATGCCATCAGGTTCACTTAGAAAGATTCGGAGTGCCTGGGGAAACTTTATTAGGCTCCGACAGCCATACTCCGACTTGCGGAGGAATAGGAATGATTGCTATAGGTGCCGGCGGATTGGACGTGGCTGTGGCTATGGCAGGAGGAGAATATTTTATAACCATGCCCGAGATTGTTAAAGTGGAGCTGAAGGGCTGCTTAAAGCCGGGAGTGTCGGCTAAGGATATAATCTTGGAGATATTGAGAAGATATAAAGTTAAAGGCGGAGTAAATAAGATATTTGAATACTGGGGAGAAGGAGTTAAAAGTTTAACGGTTCCCGAAAGAGCTACCATAACAAATATGGGAGCCGAACTCGGAGCGACTACATCTGTTTTCCCTTCCGATGAGGTTACTTATGAATTTCTGAAAGCTCAGGGAAGAGGCAGTGATTATAGAGAAATAACCGCCGATGAAGGAGCTGTTTTTGATGAAGAGTTTGTAATAAATCTTGATGAGCTAAGGCCGTTAGTAGCCCGCTATCATAGCCCCGACAATGTAGTGCCCATAGGGAAAGTGAAAAATATCAGGGTAGACCAAGTTGCTATAGGAAGCTGCACTAATTCTTCCTATAGGGATTTAATGAGAGTTGCTCAAATTTTAGATGGAAAGACGGTAGCCGAACATGTTTCGCTGACTATTTCTCCGGGTTCCAAACAAGTACTGAATATGCTTGCGGAAAACGGAGCTTTGTCAAAGATTATTTCGTCTGGAGCAAGAATATTGGAATGCGGATGCGGACCATGTATCGGAATGGGGCAGGCGCCAAATACCGACGGGGTTTCTTTGAGGACTTTTAACAGGAATTTTAAGGGAAGATCCGGAACTCCTTCGGCAAAGGTATATTTGGCAAGTCCCGAAGTAGCGGCAGTATCAGCTTTAACGGGATATATCACTGATCCAACGAAATATATTTCCGAAGGTGATATAAATCTGCCGAAACATTTTCTTATAAATGACAACTCCATAATTCCGCCGGCAGAAAAAGGAGAGAATGTTGAAATAGTCAAGGGACCGAATATAAAACCCTTCCCTCAAGGAAAGCCATTAACAAGAGATATCGGCGGGAAAGTACTTATTAAGTTGGGAGATAATATAACAACGGATCATATAATGCCGTCAAATGCAAAATTATTGCCTTACAGATCCAATATTCCATATTTAGCTGACTATTGCTTGTTGCCCTGTGATAGTGAATTTCCAAAAAAAGTAAAAAAATTTGGAGGAGGAATAATTGTTTCCGGATTTAACTATGGTCAAGGTTCAAGCCGTGAACATGCAGCATTGGTTCCTCTGTATTTGGGAGTTAAAGCTGTTTTGGCCAAGTCCTTTGCCAGAATTCACAAACAGAATTTAATTAACAACGGAATAATTCCCCTTACTTTTCGACAAGAAAAAGATTATGATGATATAGATGTTATGGATGAACTGGTTTTAGAAAATATTTTGGAGCAGATGGAAGGAGACACCATTGTTGCAAATAATGTGACTCAAAATAAAAGATATACTTTGATATTGGACGAAACGGAAAGACAAAGAGAAATATTAAGGGCGGGGGGACTTTTAAACTTTATAAAAAGCAGGTAAACCTAAAATTGATATTTAAGCAATTGGAAGGATGGTGAGATGATGCACAATATAACATTGATATATGGAGACGGAATAGGAAAAGAAGTAATAGCTTCGGCTAAAGAGATAATTGATTATTCGGGTGCTGATATTAATTGGGATATTGTTGAAGCCGGCTATTCTGCTCAGGAGAGATACGGGACTCCTCTTCCTGATCATGTGACAGACAGTATAAAGAAGAATAGAATAGCATTAAAAGGGCCGGTGACGACTCCCATAGGCAAGGGGTTCAGAAGCGTAAATGTGGCTTTAAGAAAACAATTAAATCTTTTTGCTAATGTAAGGCCGATAAAATCATATGACGGTGTCGACAGTATTCATAAAAATGTGGATTTTGTCATAGTGAGAGAAAATACCGAAGATTTATATTCCGGAGTTGAGCATATGGTAGGAGAAGATGCTGCGGAGAGCATAAAGATTATAACGAGAAAAGCAAGTGAAAGGATATGCAGGTTTGCTTTTAACTTGGCGAGGAAGGAAAACAGGAAGAAGGTAACTTTAGTTCATAAGGCGAATATTATGAAACTTTCCGATGGACTTTTCTTAAATAGTGGGATAAAATGTAGTAAGGAATATGAGGATATACAATTTGAAGACATGATAGTTGATGCAATGAGTATGAAGCTTGTTCAATCCCCACAGGACTATAGCGTGATAGTGGCGCCTAATCTTTACGGGGATATATTATCGGATTTGTCTGCAGGGTTGATAGGAGGATTGGGATTGGCTCCGGGAGCTAATATAGGAGAAAATATAGCGGTGTTTGAACCGGTTCATGGCTCAGCACCGGATATTGCAGGGAAGAATATTGCAAATCCCACATCTGCTATATTATCGGGTATAATGTTGTTAAAATATATCGGAGAAGTAAACAGAGCAGAGACGATAGAAAAAGCTTTGAAAGAAATATTTAAAGACAAGGCTAAATGTACCGAAGATTTGGGAGGAAGCCTTGGGACAAGAGAATTTACTCAGGAAATTATCAATCAAATGAAAGGATAATTAAAGAAGAAATTTTGTTGTGTTAATGGAGGTAATTTAAATGAATAAGAGATTTAAAAAGGTTTTAGTTGCAAACAGAGGAGAAATTGCCATAAGAGTATTCAGAGCCTGTAATGAATTGGGAATAAGAACCGTAGCCATATACTCCGATGAGGATAAAAATTCTCTTTTCAGAACTAAAGCCGATGAATCTTATTTAATAGGAAGAAATAAAGGGCCTGTAGAGGCATATTTGGATATTCATGAAATTATTAAGATTGCTTTGAAAAGGGGAGTAGACGCTATTCATCCCGGTTATGGATTTTTATCCGAGAATCCGGAATTTGCAAGAAAATGCGAAGAAGTAGGGATTGAATTTATAGGACCTACTCATGAGATAATGGAAAAACTGGGAGATAAAATACAATCCAAGATTGTGGCTCATAACGTGGGAGTACCTATTATCCCGGGAATAGAAAAATCAGTATATTCTAAGGAAGAAGCTTTGGAATATGCTGATTATTGCGGTTATCCCGTTATTCTAAAGGCATCTGCCGGAGGCGGCGGCAGAGGAATGAGAGTGGTGAGGAATAAAGAGGACTTGATAAAAGAGTATTACAGTGCTAAAAGCGAAGCTAAAAAAGCTTTTGGAATAGAGGATATCTTCATAGAAAAATATATAGAAAAGCCTAAGCATATAGAAGTTCAAATTTTAGGGGATAAATACGGAAATATTGTACATCTTTACGAAAGAGATTGTTCAATACAGAGAAGGCATCAAAAGGTTATAGAATTTACCCCTGCCTTTTTTATAACGGAGGAACAGAGGAAAAAGATATGTAATGATGCTATAAAGATAGCAAAAGCCGTTGACTACAGGAGTGCAGGGACAGTTGAGTTTTTATTGGATTCCGACGGAAATCACTATTTTATTGAAGTGAATCCCAGAATTCAGGTGGAACATACCGTTACGGAAATGGTTACGGGGATTGATATAGTTGAGAGCCAAATTTTAATAGCCGAAGGGTATTCCCTTGATTCCGATGAGATAGGGATTAAAAGCCAAAAAGATGTAAAGCCGAGAGGGTATTCCATTCAATGCAGGGTAACTACTGAAGACCCTCTAAACAAATTTGCACCGGATATAGGAACAATAGATACCTATAGAACAGGTTCGGGCTTTGGAATAAGACTTGACGGAGGTAACGGATTTACAGGTTCCAATATAAGCCCCTATTATGACAGCCTTTTGGTAAAAATAACTTCTTGGTCCAGAACCTTTGAGGACGCTGCACGAAAATCAAGCAGAGCTTTGAAGGAATTGAAAATAAGAGGAGTAAAGACAAATGTCCCGTTTTTAATAAATGTACTTAATCACGAAGACTTTTTAAGGGGAAGATGTAATACCGGATTTATTGCTGATAATCCGGAACTATTCGATATAATTACGAAAAGAGATATAGAATTGCGGATATTGAATTATATAGGAGAAAAGGTAATAAACGAGACTAAGGGCAATAAACCGGATTTTGATATTCCCGTCGTTCCCAAAGTTGTTAGGCCTAAAGAGCAGTACGGAACAAAACAAATATTGGATGAAAAAGGACCCGACGGGCTTATAGAATGGATTAAGAACCAAAAGGGCCTTCTTCTTACTGACACTACCATGAGAGATGCTCATCAATCTTTGATGGCAACAAGAATGAGGACGAGGGATATGATGAAAATAGCCAAGGCGGTATCCGTGCTGGGCAATGATTTGTTTTCCCTGGAAATGTGGGGGGGAGCAACTTTTGATGTTTCCTACAGATTTTTAAAGGAATCTCCATGGGAAAGATTGGAATTATTGAGAAAGAAAATACCCAATATACTTTTTCAAATGCTTTTAAGGGGAGCCAACGGAGTCGGATATAAGAATTATCCCGATAATGTTATAAGGGAATTTGTAAGGGAATCGGCTGAAAAGGGCATAGACATATTCAGAATATTTGATTCTTTAAATTGGTTAAAAGGAATGGAAGTAGCCATAGATGAGGCTTTAAAGTCGGGAAAGATTGCGGAAGCATGTATATGTTATACGGGAGATATATTGGATGAGAGCAAAGATAAATATACTCTTGATTATTACGTTAAGACGGCAAAGGAAATAGAAAGGACCGGCGCTCAGATTTTAGGAATAAAGGATATGTCGTCTTTGTTAAAACCTCAGGCAGCTTATAAACTAATAAAGGCTTTAAAAAATGAAATTGGTATTCCTATACACCTTCATACTCACGATACAAGCGGAAACGGAGTGGCAACTGTTTTTATGGCTGCTTATGCGGGAGTGGATATTGCGGATACTGCTTTTAACAGTATGGCAGGGTTGACAAGTCAGCCGGCTCTTAATTCGGTAGTTGCAGCTTTGGAACATACAGACAGAAGTACGGGGCTTAAATTAGACGACCTTCAAAAAATTTCGGACTATTGGGCAGCAGTAAGACCTGTATATAAGAATTTTGAATCAGGGTTAAAATCAGGTACAGCCGAAATATATAAATATGAGATTCCCGGGGGACAATATTCCAATCTAAAACCCCAAGTCGAGAGCTTCGGATTGGGGCATAGATTTGAAGACGTAAAGAAAATGTATATGGCAGTAAATAACATGTTTGGGAATATAGTAAAAGTGACACCTTCTTCTAAGGCTGTAGGAGATATGGCTATTTTTATGATACAAAACGGATTAACTCCCGAAAATATTTATGATAAAGGAAAAGATATGGCATTTCCCGATTCCGTCGTTTCATATTTCAAGGGGATGATGGGGCAGCCCATGGGAGGGTTTCCGGAAGAACTTCAGAAACTTGTATTAAAAGGAGAAAAGCCTATAACAGGCAGACCCGGAGAACTCCTTGAACCTGAAAATTTCGGGAAAATAGAATCATATCTGAGAGATAATTATAAGATAGAGCCTAAAAAGGAAGATGTTCTGTCCTATGCTTTGTATCCGAAAGTATTCGAAGATTACTTAAAATATGTCGAGGAAAACGGAGATTTAAGCAGGATGGACAGTGACGTATTTTTCCATGGGTTAAGAGAAGGAGAAACATGTGAAGTAGAAATTGAAGAAGGAAAAACCTTAGTCATAAAACTTATAGAGATAGGCAAATTAGATGATGACGGAAACAGAACATTGTATTTTGAAGTAAATGACAGTACAAGAGCAGTAAAAATTCATGATAAAGCAAGCAAGACAATAAAGGAAACTTCCCTTACGAAATTGGCAGATCCGAAAAACAAGCTTGAAATCGGAGCAAGCATACCGGGAACTATTATAAAAGTATTGGTGGAGCCGGGACAAAAGGTTAAGGAGAATCAATTGGTTGCCATAATAGAGGCAATGAAAATGGAAACTCAAGTTTTATCTCCTGTTAATGGGTCCGTAAAATCAATATTTGTAAAAGAAGGGCAAAAAGTGGAGAGCGGAGAGCTGCTCATTATGCTAAAATGATGAAATAAAAGTGAATGAACAATATAGTTTAAGCATAAAAACCATATACTGAAGTTTAAATGTATATGGTTTTTTTATATAGTGTAATTCTGCTATAACTTTGTTGAAAAACGTTAATCTTTTTCTGTCATATGCTTTCAAATATAATAGAAAATGAAAGAGGTGATAATTATTATACTCAATGTAAGGCGGATGCACATACTTTTAAACCTCATGGATTTAAATTCTCCCATAAACATATCTGATCTGGCAAATTTGTTTAAAGTGAGCAATAGGACAATTTGTAACGACCTTGACTGCATTGATGAGTTTTTGAATCATAATAAATTACCTCCGCTGATCAGAAAGCCAAATGTGGGAGTTCAATTTCGCGAACCGAATAAATATAAAGATGATGTGTTAAAGGCAATGGGAAATATCAGCATTTATCATTATAACCTTTCCGTGAGGGAGAGAGTAAACATTATTTTGGATAACCTCCTTCAGGAAAGGGATTTTACAACTATTAATGATATGGCAGATAAGCTTTATGTATCCCGCAGTACTATTGTTAAAGATCTCAGTCTGGTAAGAAAATGGCTTAAAGTAAGGGGATTAGAGCTTCAATCTATTCCTAAACACGGAATTAAAGTGATAGGAGATGAGAAAAAACTTCGCAAAGCAGCTATGGAATTGTTGACGGAATCATCGAATTTAGACAATAAATCCGAGAAATCCGAGATACCAATGATAGTTCGTGTAAATTTAGGGGTTGACAGGGAGATAAATAATTTTTTTAAAGATATAGATATTGTTTATATCGAAGAATGCATAAAAACTGCAGAGAAAGAACTTAACACCGTTTTTTCAGATGCGGCTTATTCGGGAATCGTGATGCATTTGGCTATAGCTGTGAAGAGGATAAAGCTCGGCCGAGATATTATAATGCCGGAAGATGAGTTAAAATCTCTTCAAATTACAAAGGAATTCAGCGTAGCTTCAAATATAACAAATATGTTGGAAAAGCATTTTGAAATAAATATTCCTTCCGATGAGATAGGATATATAACGGTACATTTGTTAGGTGCAAATATATCCAACACCAATCGTAACAAGAATAAAAACTGGATTGACTACGAACTGATAACTGAAAGGATTATATCTGAAGTTGACAGCAAACTGAATATGGATTTATCTAAAGACAGTCAACTTTTCGAGGGATTGCTGGAACACTTGGAACCGGCAGTATATAGGTTAAAACATGATTTATTGTTAAAAAACCCTCTTTTAAATGATATCAAGCTGAAATACAATAATCTTTTTAATATAGTAAAAAGCGGTCTAAAACCCTTAGAAAATTATGTGGGAAATGATATTGATGAAGAAGAAGTCGGCTATTTTACAATACATTTTGGTGCCGCAATAGAAAGATATAAAACCTCTCATATGAAAAAAACCGATGTTTTGGTTGTTTGCAGTACTGGGGTAGGTACCGCCAAGATGTTGTCGTCAAGATTACAAGCGGTATTTGACGTTAACATAGTAGATTGTATCGCATATCACCAGATAAAAGATTTTATAATTAAAAATCCGGTAGATATTATAGTCACCACAATTCCAATAAAAGTTGAGGGAATAAAAACAATAACAGTTAATCCTCTTTTACCTGAAAGGGATATAGAAAATCTGAGGAAATATCTTAATATATCTAAGCCAAAAGATAGCGTTTTAAAAGAACTTATAAACATCATAGAAAAGCATTGTACTATATTGGATAAGGATAGCATCGTCAAAGAATTATCAATATTTTTGAATACGACAACAATTGAAAAAACGAGAGGAGTTGTTCAGCCATTGTTAAAAGATATTTTGACAGAAGAAGTAATAAAATTGAATGTTGAAGTTAAAGATTGGGAAGATGCGGTAAGAAAGGGGGGATATTTGTTAGAAAAAACAGGTGCGGTAGAACATCGGTACGTGGATGCCATGGTTAATTCGGTAAAGAATATAGGACCATACATTGTAATAGCTCCAGGAATTGCTATGCCTCATGCAAGGCCGGAATCGGGATCAAACAAGGTTGGAATGAGTTTGATAACATTAAAAAATCCTGTAAATTTCGGCAATAAGGAAAACGATCCTGTAAAAATAGTGGTTTGCCTTTGTGCAATAGATCATGTGACTCATTTGAAAGCATTGTCAGAGCTTGTAGAAATGTTGGGAGATGATGAAAATGTGAAAATTATCAGCAGTTCAACTGATGTAAATGAGGTGCTTGGAATGATTAGAAGAAGTAGTGACAAATTTAAAAATTGAGGTGAAAATTATGGATAAAAGATATGAAATTACGGCTTTATGCGGAATGGGATTAGGTTCAAGCAGTATAGCAAGGATGGCAATAATGGAGTTCGTTGATAAATATAAAATCAATGCCTTTGTAAATGTTGCGGATATTGGTATGATAAAAGGATTAAAAAGCGATATTGTTTTAACTACAAAAAGTATGGAAAGCCACATACCTAAAGAAATGTATGAGAACATGAAGGTTGTCTTTGTTACAAATCTTATGAAAAAAGATGAAATAAACAATTCCCTTTATAAAATATTTAAAGAGTGGGGAGCAATAAAATAATTTTATAAATATAAAAGGAGGATGAGAGAATGAAAACGGTTATACATTTTATTATTTTCCAGATACTTGATCAGGCTCCTATATTTTTAGGAATTATAGCTCTTGTCGGACTACTGGTTCAGAAAAAGAAATTCTCGGATATTTTTGATGGAGTTATAAAAACGATAGTAGGTTTGATAATACTTTCCTTGGGAGCAACGGCAATATCTGATTCCATAGGTCCTGTGATTGGCCTGTTGAACAACGTTGTTAAGGTTAAAGGGGTAATGCCCATGAATGAAGCCGCTTTTGGGGTATCTATGTTAAAGATTGCTAATCAAGTAGTTTTAACATTTATCATCGGATTTTTGATCCATTTGGCCCTTGTATTTATATTACCGTGGAAAAATTTTAAGAATGTTTATTTAACAGCTCATATGATGCTTTATCTATCGGTATTTTTAAATTTGTCATTGGGATCGGTTTTAGGTATCAAGGGAACTTCATTGGTTATTGTTTCGGCGATATTTGCTGCAATATATTGGACTTTCACTCCGGCAATTCCGAGGGTACTTGGGAGAAAGTTTGTTGGAGATGACTTTACATTGGGACATGCTCAACAGTTCGGTGCTTTAATAGGTGCCGGCATAGGAAAATTATTCGGAAAACCTGAAGAAAACGATTCAGATAAAATAAAATTACCGGGAGGATTATATCTTTTCCAGGATATAACATTAGCTTTGGCTATAATAATTCCTATATTATATATAATTATAGGACTGATTGTCGGGCGAAGTAATGTAAGTACCTTATCAAAGGATCAGAATTGGATTATTTGGCTTATTATGCAGTCATTATATTTTATTGCCGGAGTTTCGGTCATGCTTGTAGGGGTAAGAATGTTTTTAAATTCCATAATACCTGCTTTCAAAGGTATATCCGAAAAGATAATTCCGAATTCGGTTGCGGCTTTAGACTGCCCAGTTTATTATCCTTATAGTTCTTCAGGGGCAATGATTGGATTTTTAGGCTCCATTCCCGCTTCAATAGTTGTCACACTTATGTTGATAGCCTTTAAATCTCCTATCGTTGTATTTCCAAGTCCTATAATATTATTCTTTGACGGATGTACCGTAGGAGTTTTCGGAAATAAATACGGCGGATGGAAGGGAGCCTTAGTTGGAGGATTTGTCAGCAGTTTTATCGCTCATCTCGGTGCAGCAGCGTTATATCCCATGATGGGACTGTTATACGGTTCGGGTGTTATGTTCAGCAATATAGATTATGCGGTATTTTGGCTTCCGATATTGTGGATTTTAAAATTATTAAGACCTGTATTTGGGATATGAATTTGCCTTAAAATAAGTATATAATAAATGAGAGATGATTCTCTCATTTATTATTTGAATATTATTTAATGGAGGGGATAGAATTGAAATTTGTTCAAACGGTGTTAGGAAAAGTTCCTATTAACAATATTGGAAAGACGGATTCCCATGAGCATCTTATCAGAATCGGAGGAGGGGAAGTTATTCACGGAGGGAATGATTTCCTGATGGACAGCGTAGATAATGCGGAGAAAGAGATATCGCTGTATAAAAATGCAGGCGGAGATACGATTGTTGAAATGACTCCTTGCGGAAGCGGCAGGGATATAAACAGTTTGGTTAAATTAAGCAAGACTTCCAAGATAAATATAATTGCTACAACAGGATTCCATAAATCAGAGCTGTATGACAGAACTCATTTTCTTTACAGGTATTCCACGGAAGATATAGCGGATTTATTAATAAAGGATATTGAAGAAGGAATAGATGAATATGATTATGCGGGACCGATAGTCAGAAGATCAAAGGGAAAAGCAGGAGTGATAAAAGCTGCTGCAAGTTATCAGGTAATTACAGAGATAGAGAAAAAGGAATTAAAAGCTGCGGGAATTGCTTCCGTTAAAACCGGATTTCCCGTTTCTCTACATCTTGAAAGAGGTACTATGGCTTTGGAAGCTGTCGAAATTTTGCTGCAAACCGGGGTAAGGCCTGATAATATTATCTTAGGACATATAGATAGAAATCCGGATTTGCTGTATCATAAAAAAATTGCTTCTAAGGGAGTTTATCTTATTTATGACGGCCCCGGAAGAATAAAATATTATACAGACGAAGTAATCTCGAATTTATTTAAAAATATGGAGAATGAAGGTTTTGGTTCCCAGATATTGATTGGAGGAGATCTGGGCAGAAGGTCTTACTTTAAATCCTATGGAGGAGGACCGGGACTTGATTATAATCTTAACACATTTGTACCGAGGCTTTTGGAAATAGGACTCAGTGAAACCTCAGTAAGAAATATTTGTTGTGAAAATGCAAGGAATGCTTTTTCAAATAAGATCTATGAAATTTAATAGGAATCCATTTTCATACTTGATCCGGCATAAATTTTTACATTTATTTATCATATTATTTTGAAGTTTATTTTAATGTAGGATATAATATATATAAATATTTTGTCTATGGGGAGAGTGAAAAATGTGGTTGATGAGGAATTCCAGAAAATAGTGTTGGAAGAACTAAGAGACCTGAGGGAAGGACAAAAGAACTTAGTGGAGGGACAGAAAAGCTTAACAGAAGAACAGAGAAGATTGGGAGAAAGACAGGAGAATCTGGAAAGAAGAGTTGATGAAAATTCCATGGCAGTCAGAGGAATGAAGGAAGAGCATGGAGCATTGTTAAGAGGGATAGAAGAGAAATTGAAAACACAGCAGAAATCCGTGGAAAAGATAGATTTTATAGAAGAAGCCGTTAAAGAGATAAAGAAAGATATTAACAAAGTAGAGCAGGTAACGGCCGATAACTGGTCTGATATTGCCAAATTGAAATCATTTAAAGTTATGGAAACATATAAAAAAGGGGAAACCGATTAAATCGGTTCCTCTTTTTTTAATACTAATAACAAACAAAATAGAAATAATTATAGAATTATATTCGTTATTAACGAATATAATTCTATAATACAAAAAATATATTGACAACGTATTCTTAACCTATTATAATTTATTATGAAGATAAAAATTAATTAGAATAATAGATAAACGATAGGCAGGTATATAAATGATAAGAGCAGAAGGGGTTATAGTTCAGTCGGTAGCTCGTGCTTTAGATATAATACAGTGTTTTAGCGGCAATAATGTGGAATTGGGTATTTCAGAAATTGCGGATAAAATGAATTTAAGTAAAAGCACGGTTTATGGATTGGTAAATACGTTAGTATCAAAGGGATATTTGGAACAGAGTCATCAAAGTAAAAAATATCGTCTTGGAATTAAATTATTTGAGTTCGGGAATTTAGTTCAGAATCGTATGGATTTAAGGAATGAGGCAAAACCTTTTTGCCAGTTATTATCCGAAAAGTATAAAACTACAGTACACTTGGCAGCTCATTATAGAGGAGAAGTTATTTATATAGATAAAATTGATGCAAATGATTGGGTGATTGCTTATTCTCAGGTGGGTAAAAGAGCACCCATGCATTGTACAGGGGTAGGGAAAGCTATTCTTGCATATGCAGGTGAGAAATATATAGAAGAATTCATATTAGAGGAACCTTTAAAAAAGATAACTGAAAACACAATTACCGAACCTGAAAATCTTCTAAAGGAGTTAGAGACAGTTAAAAAAAGAGGCTATGCAGTAGATGATGAAGAAATTGAAGTTGGTATAAGATGCGTAGCTGCACCGGTTTTTAATTATGAGAAATACCCTATAGCAGCTATCAGTGTATCGGCACCTTATAAAAAGTTACAAGATGGGGTTATAGAAGAAGTGGCAGCAGATGTTAAATATTATGCGTTAAAAATTTCCGAGCGTATGGGATATTCGGATAAATAAAAGATATAATTTGGAGAATGGAATATTTCTCCAAAAAAATACCAATATTTATGAACACAATTCGTTAATAACGAAAAAAGGAGGAAGATTATGCAAGATATCAGAGACATTATATTTAAGAGTATTGAAAATCAGAAATTTAATGCTCTTTTGATTCCCGAAAGAAACGGCTTACTGTCAGGAGTTAAATATGCCCTTGAAGAAGCGGAAAAAATCAAAATTGAAATTGAATTTTATAAAAAAGAGGGAAATCAAATCGAAAGGGACAAGCCTATTGCTAAGATATCTGCTTTTCCTAAGAATATGGCTTTGGCGGAAGAAAGAATTATAGGTACTCTGTCTAAATTTTCCGGAATTGCCACTGCAGCAAAAAAAGCAGTAGATTTTTCTGAAGGAAAAATTAGGGTAGTCTCCGGTTCGTGGAAAAAGATGCCCCCGTCTATTAAAGATGGTGTGAGAAGTGCCATTGTTTCCGGTGGAGCACACTTTAGGATTACTGATGACAATATGATTTATCTTGATAAAAATTATATTAAAATGTTTGGCTCTATACCTAAGACACTAGATGCAGTGAAGGATTTTAAAAGCTTTACAAAAGTAATCCAAATTAAAGGAAAACAACTTACTGTTGAAGAGGAAACAAGGCGGGCTTTAGAAAACGGTTGCGGCATATTGATGGTGGATACGGGAGAAATTAATGATGTTGTCCGCTGCTTAAAAATTGTTGATTCCATGGGAATGAGAAATAAAGTTAAAATTGCTTTCGCGGGAGGCATAAAAGTCATAGAAATTAAAGAACTGGCGAAATTGGGCATAGATGTTCTTTGTATAGGCAAGGAAATTGTAGATGCCCCACTGCTTGATATGAGACTTGATGTGATATAAAAATATCCGGAGGCGAGAAAATGGGATTAAATTTATTGGAAAAAACGGAATTATGGATAAACAATATAACCCTTGACAATGCAAATCTTACTGAAATTGCGGAAACAGTTGCACAAATTTTAAAGCTGAAAAAAGGAAATGTGCTGGTTGTAGATGTTCGGCCGAATCATATTACTTTAGATATTTTGGAAAAGGATATTCCGGAGGAAAACATTTTAGGAAAGGAAAAAGATATACTGAACGCTCTCTCAAAGTTAAAAGGAGTTAATATCACTGATGATACTTATATCCATTCAAACGGTATTTTGGGAATGGTTTGTTTTGAAACGGAAAATCCTAAAGAGATGTTGAAAAGTGTTGCGAATATGGTTGATGAGATGAAGGAAAAGATTTCTAAGCGAGCTATAGTTTTTCCTACGGGTTTTGAATTAAAGAAAAATTTAATAGAAGATACAAATACTCCTTATCTAAAAGGAGTTTTAGAAGAAGAAGGATTCAAAGTAACGGTGGGGGATATTATGGATGATGATATCGAAAGTGTGGAATATATATTGTCTGAAGCCGTATCTAAGGCTTATGGCCTTATAATTACTACGGGAGGCGTAGGGGCGGAAGATAAGGATAAAACCGTGGAAGGCATATTAAGGATTGATCCTCAAGCTGCGACTCCATATATTGTAAAATTTAAAAAAGGAACAGGGCGTCACGTAAAAGATGGGGTAAGAATTGCTGTCGGTAAAGTCGGACCTACATATATTGTTGCATTGCCCGGCCCAAATGACGAAGTGAAGATTGCTTCCGAGATTCTAATAAAATTATTAAAGAATAATTGTGATAAAGAGCAAATTGCTCAACAGATTGCTAATGCTTTGGCAGAAAAAATGTCTAAGAAAAAATTCAATCATGAGAGCTTATTACATAAATAATGAGGAGGTATTAATATGGATTATAAAAAAATAGCTCAGGATCTTTATAATGCGGAAAAAGGAACTTATCAAATTGATATGATAAGCAAATCCAATCCCGATATGACTGTAGAAGATTCATATAAGATACAGTTGGAAAATATATCAAGAAGAATTTCCCAAGGGGAAAAGGTTGTAGGAATGAAAATAGGGCTTACAAGTAAGGGAATGCAGAATCTTTTGGGAGTGAATGAACCTGATTACGGACACCTTACGGATAAGATGATAGTAATGGAAGGAGAGATATGCCCTATAAAAAGTCTTATTCAGCCTAAAGTAGAAGGTGAATTGGCTTTTTTCTTAAAGAAAAGTCTAAAAGGACCAGGTATTACAATAGCGGATGTTTATCATGCTGCCGATTGGATCGTACCTGCAATTGAAATCGTGGACAGCCGAATAAAGGACTGGAAAATAAAGTTGGTAGATACTATTGCTGATAACGGTTCAAGTGCAAAATTTGTTTTAGGGAATAGAATAACTAAGATAGATGGTATTGATATGCGGTTAATAGGAATGAATCTGGAAAAGAACGGAGAGCTTGTAAGTACGGGAACAAGTGCCGAAGTCTTAGGAAACCCTGCGGCATCCGTTGCATGGCTGGCTAATAAATTATCTCAATTTGGTATTGAGCTTAAAGAAGGAAGCATTATTTTATCAGGGGCAGTAACAGCTGCAGAAAAAGTTCAGCCGGGAGACGCTTTTACTGTTAGTTTTCAAGATATGGGAAGGGTAACAGTAAAATTTAAATAATTATATACAGCACTAAATTAAACACTTTAAGGAGGATATATTTATGAAAAAAGTCAAGGTAGGCATAATAGGTCCGGGAAATATAGGAACGGATCTGATGTATAAGGTTATGAGGAGTAAGAACCTTGAAATGTATATGATGGCAGGAATTTATGAATCCGAAGGATTGAAAAGAGCGGCAAAGTTGGGATTTAAAACGTCTATTGAAGGTGTAAAAGCCATTGTTGAGGAACCCGAAATAAAGATAGTATTTGATGCTACCAGTGCCAAAGCCCATATGGTCAATGCTCCGCTGCTTAAAAAAGCAGGAAAAATTGCTATTGACATGACTCCGGCAGCAGTGGGTCCCTATGTGGTTCCTTGTGTTAATTTAGATAAGTTGACTTTTGAAAATAATTTTAACATGGTAACCTGCGGAGGTCAGGCAACGGTTCCTATTGCCTATGCTATTAATGAAGCTGCCGATTCGTCTTATACGGAAATTGTATCTTGTATTTCTTCCAAGAGTGCAGGTCCGGGAACAAGAGCCAATATCGACGAGTTTACTCAGACGACGGCAAAGGCTCTGGAGAAGGTAGGTGGGGCTGACAAGGGTAAAGCAATCATTATTTTAAATCCTGCGGATCCGCCTATACTGATGTCCAATACAATATATTCTATTGTTAAGCATCCTGATGAAAAAAAGATAATCGAATCCGTAGAAAATATGGTTTCTAAAGTACAAGCCTATGTGCCTGGATACAGATTCAGAGTGCCGCCAATTGTGGAAGGGAATAAAGTTACAGTCATAGTTGAAGTAGAAGGGGCAGGAGATTTTTTACCTAAATATTCCGGAAATCTTGATATTATTAATGCGGCAGCAGTAAGCGTAGCAGAAAAATTGGTTCAAGGAATGACAACAGAAGGGGTGGATAACAGTGGAAAAGCAAAAAATTAATATAGTTGATACGACTTTAAGAGACGGAAGTCATGCAGTGAGCCATAGCTTTACAACAAAACAGGCAGAGGATATAGCTGAAGGATTGGATAAAATAGGAGTAAGAATTATAGAGATAAGCCATGGAGACGGTATTGGCGGTTCTTCAATTAATTATGGGTTTTCAAAAGTTTCTGAAATGGAATTGATTAAAGAAGCCAGAAAGAAAATAAATAATGCAAAGCTGGGGGTACTTCTTCTTCCGGGGGTTGGAACTATTGAGGATTTGGAAGAAGCCCGACAAAACGGAGCAGAAGTAGTCAGAGTTGCCACACATGTTTCCGAAGCGGACATTGGAATCCAACATATTAAATATGCAAAGAAAATGGGAATGAAAGCAGTGGGATTTTTGATGATGTGCCACATGGGAAGCCCCGAATTAATTGTAGAACAAGCTAAAATTTTTGAAGACAGCGGAGCGGATTATATAAATGTTGCGGATTCGGCAGGCCATATGGTTCCCGATGATGTGAGAAAAAGAATAAGTCTGCTGAAAAAATCCATAAATATTCCTATAGGTTTTCATGCTCATAATAATCTTGGTTTAGCTATAGCAAATTCCATTGCTGCCGTTGAGGAAGGTGCTGCTTACATTGACGGGACCTGTAGAGGTCTCGGGGCAGGAGCAGGAAACGCCCAGTTGGAAGTTTTAGCGGCAGTTTTAAACAGACTGGGTTATGATACGGGAATTGATATTTACGGAGCTATGGATGTAGCGGAAGATATTGTTGAACCTATAATGCAAAGGCCTCAGGTTATAAATACGGCATCATTGATGTTAGGATATGCCGGGGTTTACTCAAGTTTCTTGCTTCATACTTATAGGGCTGCGGAGAAGTTTAAGCTGAACCCGAGAGATATTCTTGTGGAATTGGGAAGAAGAAAGATGGTTGGAGGACAGGAGGATATGATAGTTGATGTTGCCTTTTCTTTAGCTCAGAAGAAGAAAGAAACAGCTCACAGTTAATTATGTGTATCCGATAAATTTGCAAAAGTTTTTCTACCGTTTTGTATATTTAAAGGTGGAAAAACTCAGCAATTTTATATAAAACAATATCTAAGAAATTATTATGAAGGAGGGTTTGTTATATGAAAAGTGTCACCCTTGTGGCAAAGGTAAATAGGGAAAAGTGCAGAGGATGCAGAATCTGTACGAAAGTCTGTCCTGTATTGGCAATTTCCGTAACAGACAAAAAGGCAGTTGTAAATGAAGAGGAATGCCGGGCCTGTGCAAACTGCGAACAACGTTGCCCGTTCCATGCAATCGAGATGGTAAAACGTGAAGAACCCCTTGAAATCGGAGTGGATGTAACAAAATTTGATTACGGAGAAATAAGAAAAATTTGCGAGAAAGCCCATCTTAATCCGGAGCAGATTCTTTGTTACTGTGTAGGAGTAAGGGCGGAGGAAGTAGCTGCTGCTATTTTGGATGGGGCTGATACTCCGGAAAAGGTTTCTTCCAGAACAGGAATTAGGACAGGCTGTACTATTGAGTGCATACAGCCTCTTCTAAGATTGCTGGATGCAGCGGGGTACAAGCTAAATCCTATTGAAGGAGGATGGCAGTGGTATGGGAAAACCGCAACAGCTTGGACTGTTCCCGAAAGTGTAAAGGAAAAGTACAGCAGCAGAGGATTTTATTTTGACGAAGATGAAAAACTTTTGGATGAAATTGCAGCAACTCATACTGATTATGAAAGTAAAGGAGGAAAAAATCATGATGAATAAACCGATTACTCCAATATCTGCTAAACCATCGGAATATGGAATTGATCCTTCTCTTGTAAAGAAACGTGCCGCAGAATTACCTGATATGGTATCGATTATGTTAAAAGATTTGTTTCCGGATCTTCCAGATATTATTTACCCCAATGAAGAAAACAGTTTGGAAGGTGTGCGCAAAGCGGCCGTGGATTCATTGATGAAAGTTGATATGAGCATGATTAAACCGGAAGATTCCGTAAATGTTCTTGCTTCCCATCACGGCTTTACTCTTCTCGGAGGGCAGCCTTATGCCGAATTATTAAAGGCTGTTAAAGATGTCGTTGAAAAAAAGACAGGCTGTAAGGATATTCGCCTTCGAGCAGGAGTAGGCATGAGATTCCGTGAAACGGAAGAATATATAAAACGTTACGGTTTGGATACTTATTATAACGGAAAAGCTGTGGGAGTGGCACCGGTTGATGAAGGCGTTCCTATAGAAACGGAAATAGGAACTCTGTATGGATTGAAAAAAGTTTATGATGCGGATTGGATTATACATGTTCACCATACTGATGTCAGGGAAGTCCATTTTCACAGGCAGGTAGATAAAGCGGTTAAACCCTTTGGAATGTCCTATGCCCGTATAGAAACGAGAAGCACTTATCATCAGAATTTAGGGCCCAGAGCGGCTAACTTTGTTGCAAGAGCCATATTTGAATCAAAGTTTGTGCAGAGCAAATTCGCATTTGCCGCATTTTTGGATGTAGGACCTCACGGTATTGTTGGAGTAGATTGCGACAACGATCTTTATGCTTTAAACGATAGGGCAACTTTTATCGGATGTCAGCGTTACGGAAAAGTCATGACTTTATTCGGAGAAATTAAAGATTGTATTGCAGTCCTTGATTTTCCGTGCCCTGTACCATATGTATTTTCTGCCGGTGTTATATTTGCCAATTTTGTAGGGGCAAATACGGATCTCTATGATTTAAAGAGCCCCCTTCCGCCTTATACATGGTATACCGAAGCATTTTACGGAAAAAACGGTAAGCCTCTATTAGATGAAATCCCTGCAATTAATCCCGCAATAAAAATGTGCATTCACAATTATGCTTGGATAGGATATCCGTCTGCCTTTTTCGCAGAATATATCCCTACGGTAGTAGTCGGAAGAGAACAAGGGGATCTGTTTAACAAGGACCCGTTAAATATGAGATATATGGATTATGCATTAACTGCCAAGACATTGGATTCGGCTATGAATTTTGCTTACAAGACGACGGGAACGGATAAGGTTATTATATTTGACGGTGCAATGGGTGGTATGAATGTCAGCAAATCCATGGCCGAATTTCTTATAGAAAAGGCACCCCTTGTCAGTGAAAGAGTAGAAAATGTTTTACTTCCCAAGTGGCTTAAACAAAGAGGAGTAGATATTTCTATATTAGATAAATATAAATTAAAAAATAAATAAAAATTTAT
>NZ_FMIF01000023.1:0-110465 GCF_900095615.1 Sporanaerobacter sp. PP17-6a
GCAATTGTAGAAATCGGAGATAAAATAAAGGCAGATATTATAGAAATTTGATTTTGACGTATTGACAAGGATATTTTTATCTGTTATAATCATATAATGTTAGCAGAAAGGGTCACAGTGTGACAGTGAATTGTGTCAGCGAGAAAGGATTTATGAGTCCTTGCGGGTGTAGCTCAATGGTAGAGTACTGGCTTCCCAAGCCAGTTACGAGGGTTCGATTCCCTTCACCCGCTCCAAATGTTAATTTTGCACCTATAGCTCAGGTGGATAGAGCAACGGACTTCTAATCCGTGTGCCGGGGGTTCGAATCCTCCTAGGTGCACCATTTTTTTGTTGTGGTGGGTATAGCCTAGCTGGTTAGGGCGCCAGATTGTGGCTCTGGAGGCCATGGGTTCGAATCCCATTACCCACCCCAAGATAATTATAATAATAAAAATGACTCATTAGCTCAGGTGGTAGAGCACCTGACTTTTAATCAGGGTGTCCGGAGTTCGAGTCTCCGATGGGTCACTACTTTTATGCGGGAATGGCGGAATTGGCAGACGCGCTAGACTTAGGATCTAGTGTCATTGACGTGGGGGTTCAAGTCCTCTTTCCCGCACCAAACAATTGCAGATTATATTGCGGGGGAACTATATGGGCTGCGGTCCACATGAGTTGAGAAGGTTAAAACCTGACCCTTTGAACCTGTCAGTTAATACTGGCGAAGGGAAGCAAATTGTTACATGAAATGATTAAGGTGCTTTTCTTATAGAAGGAGGCACTTTTTTATTATATAAAACCGAATATGTTGCGGGGGGACTAAGCGGGCTGAAGTCCGTATTAAGTTGAGAAGGTTAAAACCTGACCCTTTGAACCTGTTAGTTAATACTGACGTAGGGAAGCGGAATTTGATAAGAAAGATGTTTGCTGAAATCGGTGAACGTCTTTTTTTATGACTCCTACCGCAACGACGGACTAAAGAAAGGAGTCTATTCAGAATGAATTATAAAACACAGATGGAAGCGGCCAGAAAAGGTATTGTCACAAAGGAACTTTCGCGAGTTGCTAAAGATGAAGGTTTTACAGAGCAGGAACTTTTAGCTCTTGTAGCATCGGGTCGGATTGTGATTCCGGCGAACATCCGCCATAAATCGCTACACCCTTACGGGATCGGCGAAGGTCTGCGGACGAAAGTCAACGTTAATCTCGGTATATCAGGTGATTGCGCAGATTATCATGCGGAAATGGAGAAGGTAAGGCTGGCAGAGAAATTCGGTGCGGAATCAATTATGGATTTGAGTAATTATGGAAAGACACGGGAATTCCGTAAAAAATTGATTGAAATTTCTCTGGCGATGATCGGTACCGTCCCTATTTACGATGCCATTGGGTATCTCGAAAAAGATCTGAAGGAAATCACAGCACAGGATTTTCTGAGAGTCATACGTTCCCATGCGGAGGAAGGGGTGGATTTTATGACCATTCATGCGGGTATCAACCGTCGGGTCATGGAAATTTTCCTGCGCGAAAGGCGGCAGATGAATATTGTTTCACGCGGTGGTTCTCTGATTTTTGCGTGGATGAAGATGACGGGGAATGAAAACCCTTTTTATGAGTATTATGACGAACTGCTCGATATCCTGCGGGAACACGACGTAACCGTTAGCCTTGGCGACGCGCTCCGCCCTGGAAGTATTGCGGATTCGACGGATGCTTCTCAGATTGCCGAGCTCACGGAAATAGGAAATTTGACAGAACGTGCCTGGAAGCAGGATGTGCAGGTTTTGGTTGAAGGTCCGGGCCACATGGCTATGGATGAAATTGCGGCCAACATGAAGATTGAAAAACGGATTTGCCACGGCGCACCTTTTTATGTGTTGGGGCCCCTTGTCACCGATATAGCGCCCGGCTATGACCATATTACGTCGGCTATCGGCGGGGCCATCGCGGCGGCAAACGGTGCAGATTTTTTGTGCTACGTGACCCCAGCAGAACATTTGCGCCTTCCAGACCTCAGTGATGTTAAAGAGGGAATTATTGCTTCCAAAATTGCAGCACATGCGGCGGATATTGCCAAGGGCGTGAAGAATGCACGGATGGCGGATTTCCAGATCAGTGAAGCTCGTCGGAAACTGGAATGGGAGGATATTTTTAAACTCTCTCTGGACGGAGAGAAGGCGAAAGAATATTACGAAAGCATTCCGCCGGAAGACCGGCATAGTTGTTCCATGTGCGGCAAAATGTGTGCAGTACGCACCATGAACCGAATACTGGACGGACTGGATACGAAGCTGAGATGATATCATTAGACTTGATTTGGGGAATACCAGTGGAAGGAGGAATATAAAAATGATTAGTAAGGAAGATATTAAAAACCGAATGATTCAAGCAGTTGAAACCGTAAAGCGGACAAATCCTATGGCAGGATCCATCACGAATTCAGTAACTATTAATTTTGTGGCTAATGCTCAGCTCGCTGTCGGAGGGTCCGCCGCTATGGTTTACCTGCCTGATGAGGGAGAATTTTTGGCGGAAGCCGGCGGCGCCACCTATATAAATGTCGGTACTCTCTTGCCGATTTATGAGCAGACTCTGCCATGTACAGTCAAAGCCCTGTATGATGCTGGAAAACCATGGGTTCTGGATCCGGTCGCAATCGGAATCGGATTACTTAGGACTCAACTGTTACGGCAGTTTAAGGAGTATAAACCAAATGTAATCAGAGGGAATGCTTCGGAAATTATTGCGTTGGCCGGTTTATGGGGATTAGAGGGCGGTACAGCTCAATCCAATGTCCGCGGCGTTGATTCTACGGATTCGGTAACCGACGCAGAGATTGCTGCTGTTGCACTGGCGAAGTGGACAGGCGGGGCTGTGGCCGTATCCGGTAAAACGGATTTGATAACGGATGGTTCCATTGCAGCCTTTTCCTATGGAGGATCTTACTTTATGGAGAAAATTACCGGGTCAGGTTGTTCATTGGGTGGCGTCGTCGCAGTATATGCAACATCTGCTTCACCATTTATTGCAGCACTTACTGCCACTGCGGCGTACAATTTGGCGGCGAGCCGTGCTGAAAGTAAAGCGGATGGTCCAGGAAGTTTTCAGATTGCGTTCATCGACGAATTATATAAAGCCACTGCGGCTGATATTGCAAATAACCCATTTGAAATTAAGGAGGTTTAATCGATGAATGTACTGATTGCAGTAGCCATTGCACCATGCGGTGTAGGTAATGAGCTCGCGCCGGAAGTAGCCGAAGTCGTGAAAGTGATTCGTGAATCGGGTTTACCTAATCGCACAACTTCCATGTTTACGGAAATTGAAGGTGAGTGGGATGAAGTGATGAAGGTCATAAAAGATGCGACATTTGTACTCGCAGGCAAAGGTATCCGCACAGAAGTCGTTCTGAAGGCCGATATACGCCCAGGCTGTACAAACATGATAAATACAAAAGTTGATAAAATAAACGGTATTTTGGGAGGTAAAAATGAGCATTAGAGAAAAATTAGACATTTCAGCATATCTGGTAGTGGGACCGGAGAACACAAAAGGTCGAGACGTTGCAGAAATTATTAAAGATGCAGTAGAGGTTGGGTTCTCCTGTGTACAAATTCGTTCAAAGATTGCTTCGGCACGTGAACTGATTGAATTAACCCGTCAGGCTTCTAATGTAATTGCGCAAGCCGGTAAATCGGACAAAGTTGCACTGCTCGTGGACGACCGCCTTGACGTTGTACTGGCAGCGAGAAAGCAGGGGATAAAAGTGGATGGAATCCATGTCGGACAATCGGATATCCCGGTGGAAGTCTGCCGGGAATATTTAGGCGGCAATTCCATCGTTGGTCTATCAGCCAGAACACATGAATTATTTGAGTATATTAAAACTGCAGATGTCAGTCAAATCGACTATTTTGGTGCTGGACCGTTGCATGAAACAAAAACAAAACCGGACTGTGGGCTTGATTTAGATGGGAAAGTAATTACCAGAAGTTTTGACGATATTGCGGAACTTGCCAGACTCAGCCCGATTCCGGTTGTAGTGGGCGGAGGTGTCAAGCTTGCCGATATACCTGAGCTTGCTGGAACCGGAATCGACGGTTTCTTTGTGGTGTCTGCGGTGTGTGGAGCCGATAACCCTAAGTCAGAAGCTGCCAAGCTGGTTGAGACTTGGAATTCCGAAAGGTTTAAATTGAGCAGATAACATATAAAAAAACAAACCTATTTTTATGTTATTAAAAGTAGGTTTGTTTTTTTATGTCTACAAATTTTTATTTTATATGGGATTTTATTGAGGATCGGTTTCGTTGACGTATGATGGTCCTTCCTATATATAGATAAAAAACTAATTGCAAAATACATATCACCGGAGGAGGCTGCTTTGTGTTTCTGTCATTTTGAATGGGCAAAGAGCGGAGATTTATTTTTTTATAGATTTATGATATGCTAATATAGGAAAAACAGGATTATTATGCAGTTTTTGTTCGATAAACATATTTCGATTATTTATATAATGAGGAGATGAAAGAGATGAAAAATTATGTATTTGGATTTTCACTAACAGGCCTTATATTGTATGTATTGCAATTGTTCCCCAACATTATATGGATGCTCATACCGCCGGCTAACAATGTGCTTGTGAAGAATTCTTCACTGTATCCAATATTTAATATTATAGAGCAGGTTTTTGGAATCATGACAGTTGCTCTATTGATTTTGATATTAAATAAAAAGGGTGAGAAAAACAGTGGCATTTATATTGGATTGGCGATTATATTTTTGGCAGGGTATTATATCTCATGGATTTTTTACTATCAGGGGGTAGTATCTCCTTGGCTTCTTATCATAGGGCTTGCCGCCATGCCGCCTTTGTATTTTTTATTTGTTGGACTCTGGATGAAAAATTACATTGTCATACTTCCATGTATTATTTTTGAAATTGCACATATTGCAATCACATGTTCTAATTATTTAAATCTGTACAGATAATAATGGCAATTATATTTATGTTACGGTGGAAAGATACTACGAACAAAAGGGAAAATAAAAATTTTTGTGGTTAATGTTGACAATAATATATTTAAATCATATAATATTTAATATAAATATGATTTAAAAAACATATAAATTTAATGAGGAGGATTATTGTGCTCGAAGAAGAGTTTAAAGATGAAATATGGGATATTCTTCACGTTGTTAAGGTTGGAGCAGAGAAAGTACTGCATCCTATTGTGCAACCTGAAGGACTAACGGTGATCCAGACATATGTCCTTTTTGCTGTCCAAAAATATGAAATTATAACTGTAGGAAATTTATCAAAAATTTTTGAAATCAATCAGGGAAATGTTTCTACCACATGTAAAAAGCTTGAAAGATTAGGATTTATATATCGAGTTCGGCAGAGTGAAGATGAACGTATAGTTTCTTTATCTTTGACAGAGCATGGAAGACAAGCACTGAAAAATATAAGAGAAAGAGCAAAAAAATATGATCCTATTTTACGAACCATACCAAAGGAAAAATTCCAAGTGATTTTAAATGGTTTTTCTGAGCTTAATGAACTTTTTAAACTTTTAGGTACTGTTGAGGTGAAATGATGTTTTTATGTAGTATGAAATATAAATCAAAGATTTGAGGGGGCGAGAAATGAAAAGAAATCTGAAAGCAAAAGTAAAAGAAGCATTGTTATCTGTGCTACCTATAACTATAATTGTTCTTTTTTTAAGTATTACAATTATTCCTATGCCAGTTGGTACCACATTGTTGTTTTTATCCGGTGCTGTATTGCTTATTATTGGAATGGGATTTTTTTCATTGGGTGCAGATATGGCTATGATTCCAATGGGTGATGGCCTTGGAATTGAACTGGGTAAATCTCAAAAAATTTTTCTTATGACAATAGTTAGCTTTATTCTGGGTTTTTTAATTACTGTTGCCGAACCTGATTTACAGGTTTTAGCTCACCAGGTTCCTTCCATTCCTGATAATGTACTGATCTTTACAATAGCCTTTGGCGTGGGAATCTTTTTAGCGATTGCGGTATTACGCACATTTTATAAAATTAGTTTCTCATATATGCTTATCTTTTTTTATTCTCTTGTTTTTATTCTATCGATATTTGTGCCTAAAGATTTTATTGCTATGGCTTTTGATAGCGGTGGAGTTACTACGGGCCCGATTACCGTTCCTTTTATTATGACATTTGGAGTGGGAATGGCTTCAATACGAAGTTATAGAGATTCACAGGACGATAGTTTCGGCATGGTTGCTCTTTGTAGCATCGGACCAATTTTAGCTGTCCTTATCTTAGGTATATGTTATAATCCAACCACTACCGATTATACATCTGCTGTAATTCCTGATGTTTTTACAATGCAAGATGTAGCACGGCAGTTCTTGATTGGTATTCCTATATACTTCAGAGAAGTCTCAATTGCCCTTTTTCCTATCATTTTGTTCTTTGCTGTTTTTCAATTAATTTCCAGAAGATATAAGAAACGTCAGTTGATAAAAATTGGAGTAGGACTGATTTATACCCTTGTTGGTCTGGTTTTATTTTTGACCGGAGTAAATGTAGGATTCTTGCCTGCAGGTCATTACATAGGTTCGGAGATTGCTGCATCTGCATATAAATTGCTGCTGATTCCTTTAGGAATGATAATAGGATATTTTATTGTATCGGCAGAACCGGCTGTACATGTTCTTAATAAACAAGTTGAGATGGTTTCACAGGGAACGATTTCCCAAAAGCTAATGCAACGAAGTCTATCTATAGGAACGTCTATTTCCTTAGCTTTTGCTATGATTAGGGTATTGAGCGGTATATCCATTTTCTGGTTTTTGGTTCCTGGTTATTTCATTGCCATAATATTGACTTTTTGGGTACCAAAAATATTTACGGGAATTGCCTTTGATAGTGGAGGCGTTGCCAGCGGGCCTATGACTGCTACTTTTTTACTTCCTTTTGCCATAGGAGTATGTAAAAGCCTTGGAGGTAACATTATGACAGATGCTTTTGGTATTGTAGCCATGGTTGCTATGACTCCTCTCATTACTATTCAGGTTATGGGCCTTATATATAAAATTAAAATGGAATCATATGATGAGACAAAAAGTGTCGCTATATTAGATACTGAGGATAGCATAATAGACTATGAGGAGGAGTAAAAATATGAATAGAGATGTAAGTAAGGGGATTGTTAAACTTGTCGTGACAATTGTTGATCGTGGTAATGGACAAAAGATTACTGAAATTTGTAATAGAGAACAGCTTCATTTTCATTTTATTTGCTTTGGATGTGGTACAGCGGATTCGGAGATGTTGGATTATTTGGGAATAGGTGAGACTGAAAAAGATGTTGTCATAAGCATGGTACCGGATTCTAAAATACCATTGTTGCTTTCAACTCTTTTAGAAGAGATGCAATTGAAAAGTCCCGGTAAAGGCATATCTTTTACGATGCCGATATCAGGAATTGGTAGCTTGATTTCGAAATTGTTAATGCGGGAAGAACGTATAAAAATAGAAAGTGAAGTGAGAAAAATGGAATGTAATGTAAAATATGCGCTTGTTATAATTGTCGTTAATCGCGGATACAGCGATGTAGTTATGACTGCCGCTAAATCTGTCGGAGTAACTGGAGGGACTATGCTTGATGCGAGAGGGATAGGATATGAGGAAGCAGAAAAGTTTTTAGGAATTTCTATACAATCTGAGAAAAATATTTTAGCTATTCTTTGCAGTCAAAAAGATAAGCATACTATTATGGAAACGATTAATCAAGTTGCCGGTATGAGAACAGAAGCTGGAGGAATTGTGCTTTCTTTGCCTGTAGACAATATAATAGGAATTAATGGCCTTGAGTAATGAATAAACTGAAATCCCATGTAATAGTAAGTTTTAATATCCCCTTTTGTATGTTGATAAGAAATGTGATATAGATGCTCCTTCTATTTGTTGATGATATAAAACTTTTGTGAAAGAAAAAAAGCCGCAATTTACTATCTGTGAGTTGCGGCTTTTTGTTATTGCGTTATTTATTATGACGAGTTTTAACAAAATCTTTAAGAACGAATATATTATAATAGATATACGCATTTGATAATTAATAAGGAGGATTGAACAGTTATGTCAACTAACTGTGATGATTTTATAAAGGTAAAAATTCCCAAAAGTAATTATTGTCATTGGCAATACTATAAGAAATGCTGCTGTAAAGGTCCAACAGGAGCGACCGGCCCAACAGGCCCGACTGGGCCAACGGGACCTGGAGCTGGTAGTACAGGAGCAACAGGAGCAACGGGACCAGTGGGAGCAACAGGAGCAACGGGGCCAGTAGGAGCAACAGGATCAACAGGGGCAACAGGAGCAACAGGATCAACAGGGGCAACAGGAGCGACGGGAGCAACAGGAGCAACGGGAGCGACGGGGGCAACTGGAACAACGGGAGCGACAGGAGCAACGGGTCCAATTGGGGCAACAGGAGCAACGGGTCCAATTGGAGCGACAGGTCCAACAGGAGCAACGGGACCGATAGGTCCAACGGGAAATGATAGTGGAGGCGCCATTATTCCTTTTGCTTCAGGATTTCCTATTTCATTGGAAAGCATAGCCGGAGGGCTTGCAGGAGTACCTACTTTTTTAGGATTCGGGTCATTTGGAAATGGTTTTGGTCCTTTGAGTCCTACAATTGATCTAAGTGGTGCCATAGGGCAGGAAGTAAATTATGCATTTTCTATACCTCGGGATGGATTCATTACATCTGTCGCTGCTTTTTATAGTTCAGCGCTGGGATTAGATATTCCTGGTTCGACGATTACCATTCATGCACAGGTTTATACTTCTATTGTTCCAAATAATGTTTTTAATGCTGTTGCAGGAACTGAGGTGATCTTATCTCCTTCTTTAGGGCCAAATGTTTCTGTTGGAGATATCAGCAGCGGCATAGTTGATGGACTGATGATCCCTGTAACTGCAGAGACTCGATTAATTTTAGTATTCTTTATGACTGCAGAAGGAGAAATACTTGAAAATTTAGTGTTAGGGTATGCAAGCGGAGGGATAGGAATACTATAAACAAAATTACTAAAACAAGTAAATAAAACTTGCCTTATTCAAGTAATGGCAAGTTTTATTTTATTAACTATAAAATAGTTTATAATAGAAGACGATTTCTGACATTACCAATTCATCTTTTGTTGTTTTTTAAGCTGTTTCACTACAATTTAAGTAACGAATGGTATGGACAACAATTTTAATCCATATAATGTGGTTCACGATCTTTCTTTTAAATAATTTTTTTGCTGTAAGTGGGGTTATCTGGATATTTCGGTATCTAAATATATTCTTGACCCTGTTACCCCACGCTGTCCCTGATATTTGCCTCTGTACGGATTAAGAGCATCCTTGTCTAATTGTGCGAAGACCAATTGTCCAATACGGCGTCCGTATTTCAACTCAATTGCACACTTATTGGCATTAAAAAGCTCTAAGGTTATTTCTCCTTCAAAACCGGGGTCAACCCATCCGGCATTTTGAATAAACAATCCCAATCTTCCGATAGAGCTTCTCCCTTCAACAAATGCAGTCATATTATTAGGCAGACGAATATATTCCATGGTTGTTGCTAAAACAAACTGTCCGGGGAGAAGTAAATATTTTTCGGTCTGAATTATCTTATACTGTATTTCTTTTTCTAACTGGAGGATGCCGTCACAGTTGTCTTCTACTATTCCAAATGTGTTTCCTAATCGTATATCAATGCTTGCGGGTTGAATTTGTTGTTCCTCAATCGGAGAAATGTAAAGTTCGCCTGATGCGAGTTGTTTTTTTAAGGTGAAATCGGATATTATCATTATTTCAATACTCCTTTCAGGTATAGGGCCTACTGATATTATGATTTTTTGATCACTATATCACATTTTCAATTATGAATAAATAAATAAATATATATATAACCTCCCATCGACAGGAAACTATATATTTATATGTCATTAGTACAAAATAGATACATTTACAACTTGCCTGATGATTATCAAACAGGGCATGTTTCGTAAACTTCACGTTATGCTTATAATCTTTTAGATTTTGGTTTATAGCAGCTCTGCCATAATATCCCGGCGTGTCTTTTCATAAAATACCACGCGCCACTCCACATCCTCTGTTGGCTCAAAATGCAGCGCAGAGCAGGCGACCCGGAGGTTACCCTGATTGCCATTTCCGAGAACGATAGCGGCAGTCGCGTCCGCACTGCCGATGATACCGATGCAGCAAACATCACCGGTTGCCTGCGGTAGCCTTGGATCGGCGTGCTTTTGCCGGGGCCGGTCGCCCGGCGCGCAATCCACGACCGTAAAGGCTTGATCCGGGAGGTCGGGCGAGAGTATGTAGCTCATCATGGTAAGGTGCCTTGGAAATTCCAGATTTTCCAGATCGGGGCCGTTGAAATGCTCGGAGGGCAGTTCCCGCCGTTCATATTTCCGCACGGTCAGCGTGTGCTTTTTACCCGTGGATGGGTGTGTAAACTCAATTTGCTCACCGGGCAGCGATGCCACAAAGTGCGGCCCCGGTATAGCGACAGGCTCTTGCATTAATATTACACCGAGTGTTTTGATTTGCGGCTTTCGCTTCGTCTTCCAAGGGAACGCACAGCGCCAGATGGCATAACCTTGATCGGGATCAAACCCATAATGCAGCATGACGCTCCACTCCTCAAGGCCGTTGCCCTCCGGCAAGCAGGGGTTCCAGCAGATGCCGCAGCCGTGCGAGCTTGAAAGCTTGGTTCCGTTCAGCACAACCTTCGGATTTATATTGACGGTCAGCGGATTCTCCGCATCAATCTGCATCCGCTGTTCATCGGTAAAGCTGCTTCCATCATTATCAGCAGAGAGCTTCCATTGACACATAAAGGCACGGATACGCTCCGGCGGAACCAGTAGACAAAAATCCACGACCAAGCCCTTGCTACAAGTGTAAATCGCCGGAACAGTCCAGACTCCATCATCCCAGACAAATTGCCTGTTTATGGGAATCTCTTTCCCGGCCTTTTTGCGGCCGTGATGCCCCGAGAAGTCTCCGTCAAAGTAAACCTTCCATTCCGGTATGGGGGGTTCGACGGAAATAATGTCATAGTAATCCTCCGTGTATGGGATGCAGCGGTCATCAAACCCATCCTGCAAGGTTTTGATGTAGGCAAATGGCTGCTCCATAGGTGTAAGGGAAAGCTTTTCCCGGAGGATATGAAGTACTGCCGATTGCTCGTCCGCAGGGACGTTTTCCTGCAGGAATTTATCAAACTGCTCCTGCTCCCAACTCCACGCTTGCTCCAGCGCCGCAGTATGGCCGCAAGCCAGCAAAAGCCTCAGAAAGTCCTTGAAATTTCGTGCCAGCGGATGCACATAGCTGCCGGGGGCGTTCATTGGGCTGACTGCAAATACCATCTCTCCAAAGCCGCGCACAAAGCAAAAATGAATGCCGTCAATACCGTCCCAGCCGATTATCCTCGCACCCTTTGGCGTGCAGAAATAGTTATTTTCACTCTCGCTATGCTCTAAACCAATCAGGGAACCGTCAATATTTAGTTTCAGATATTCTTGATAAATCATTTCCATTACCGCCTCTCATTCTACTCCTACGTATTTTTTAATTAATTGAAATTTACTGCGATTTAGGATTACATAATCGAAACTTCCCATTACTATAATAACCTGAAGTTGAAACATACCTTTTAAATATAGCATAAAATCAGGCTAAACAGATACAATTTTGCATCTATTTAGCCTGATAACCATGGTGCGCCCTGAGGGATTCGAACCCCCGACCAACTGATTCGAAGTCAGTGACTCTATCCACTGAGCTAAGGGCGCAAATATTTCTAATTTCATTATAATATTTTTTGCATGACTCGTCAATTTAGAACTACAAATTAAATTCCATTATTTTTACTACTACTCCATTTATTTTATCGAGTTTTTCTTTTAATTCCTTTATTTTTTCATCTTTTCCTAATATTAAGTCCAAAATTATGATACCTATAGGACTACAAGTTTCACTTTTTGATTCTACATCATGAACTCCTATTCTGGTCTTTATGTAGCAGCCATACTCAGTCAACAATCTCTGTACCTCTAATGCCTCTTCTTCTCTATCTCCCAGTTGAATTCCCATAATAGTTTTTTTCATATTTATAACCACTCCTTTCATTTTGCTTAAAACAAAACATCTATGAAATATATTATCTTAAGCAATTATTTTTTTTATTTATTTTTGTAAAATTAACATAGTTAGCTATAAATTACATAAAGAAATGAATAAAATATACAAAATTTTTTAGAGTTAAAATGTAAAAATTTATTAGTTTTATTATAACAATTTTATCACAAAATATGAATTATTAAAATACTTTTGATAAATTGTAAAATTCGAAGATTTGTATACTAAATCTTCGGACTTTTCCTTTGTCAGCAACAGGAAAATGATATAATATAAAACAGATAAATAGATCAAATTGCAGGCATATCGGGAAGGGGGCAATTGGTATGAAGATATCAGAGTTCAACATAGCCCGTGATCTGAACAGAGTATTAAAATTGTTAAAAGGCGAAGATGAAATTTCAGAGTGCTTCCGAAACGCAGCAGAATCCGATCATGCATCCATATATATTGCTGAAGAGATTCCGAGACATAGGTAGCAGATATGGTTATATAAAATTCAATAAAACTGACAGCAGGCCAAAGGCACCAAAAGGCTATTCAAATGAGAAAGAAATTATGGAAGCGTTCCGCCTTCATGGTATGCTGGAAGAAGAAATGACTCTGTGACGGACTGTTGAGGAACCTACATCTAAACCGAGCAATTGACACATTCTAAAACATTGTACGAATGGTTTGAATCCCATTGGTTTAAGTCGTTTGTACAATGTTTTGGGTTTTATCTAAAGAAGTTGATTTTATTTAACCAACATCCTTGTCTTTATGATAAAATGCTAAAAACAGTTCGAATTATTGATATTTTACGGTGGTGCAACTGTTGGTTGACAAAAAAGAAAGGGCAATTGGTGGAATGGCAACCAGTACTTTTGTTAAAATGACATTACTATAAAGAAGGGAGTGTCAGTTATGAATATAGCAGACAGAATACAATATTTGCGAAAAACAAAAGGTCTTTCACAAGAAGAACTTGCTGAAAAAGTCGGAGTTTCTCGTCAGGCAGTATCAAAGTGGGAAAGTGAACAAAGCATTCCGGATATTGATAAAGTGATAATTATGAGTGAATTCTTTGATGTCACAACGGATTATATTCTTAAGGGAATAGAGACTGAAAAACAGACTGATAAAAAGGCAGTAAATGCAAATGTATTTGTGATTGTTGGAACGGTTTTGAATTTTATTGGACTGCTTGTGGCTAGCGCAGTTTGGTATGAGGAACAAGTGCCGATGGCTGTTGTTATTGGACTTGTTTTTATGGCACTTGGATGTATGGTATTTGGAATAGGCTTATATGGATCTGCCCAGAATACTAAGATGAACGCAAAGCGTAATTTTTGGATGATAAATATCTGGATTATAATATTTATTCCATTGTCATTTGTTTATAATATTTTATTTACAGGTTCAACAGCTCCATACCCACTACTATCAAATCCTTTGATTGCGTTTCCGATTTTTTGGTTAGTTTATTTTACAATTAGTTTAACAGTGGTGTTTACTCAGATAAAAATTAATAGGAGAAAATGAGTATAACAAAAAGTCTTCTATCTGGTATTTAGATCGAGCAAATGAGACAGGATAGAGTCAGAATATCAGCACATAAAGGGTGTTGAGAGTTCTGGCTTTTTTGTTGTACTCTAATATAGAGTATAAAATAGGGCAGGAAGGTTCATTATTTAAATAATAAAACAACCCAGAGGAGAATATAAATAGATTATACTTATAAAAAAATTAAATAATGTTTTTTAAAATGTTTTTGGAAAGAACAATATGTAAATTAGTATGAAGGTATTTGTATCATATAAGAAATAGTAAAAATTTACATATTGTTTATATAAGCAGTTTTACTCAAAAAAGGGGGGAAAAATGTGTATAATGACTTTTTGACAGCAGAGACTTTAGCAACATTTGTTGGGTTAGTAGCAGCAGTAACAATTATTGTCCAGTTTACAAAGAGTATAGTAAAGAAAAAATTTGATGATTCATACGTAAGATTATATAATTTTATAATTTCTCTTATACTTACCTTTGTATTTGCCAGATCCGGTTCTGGATTGGGAGGTATAGTATTAACAGTAATAAATGCCATTCTTATTTCGGTAGCAAGTGCGGGAACCTATGAAATTGTATCAGACCCAAAAGCAGAAAAGGTAAAGATGAGCAAAGGATAATAAAAGAAAGTGAACAAAGGAATATTGAATTATTAGGTAACAGCATAGCCATTTTGGCTATGCTGTTTTGTAGTTGTATCTGGCTAAGCCCTTATTTTATCCAGTATATTGTATTTTTTTAATTTATAATATAAGGTTTGTCTGGGAATACCTAATGCTTTAGCTGTTTGAACTATATTATATTTTTTCATCTTGATTGTTTTGATAAGAATATTTTTTTCATATTCATCTACCAACTGAGAAAGGGGTTTGTTGTCTGAACTGATTAGGTTATTTTTATTTGTATTTGAATATAAAATATATTCAGGAATATGTGATGCCTTTATATATTCTCCTTCGACTAAATTGAATGCACTTTCCAGACAATTTTTCAGTTCCCTTACATTTCCCGGCCAATCATATTCCATAAAGAGAAATTTTACATCTGATTCCAAATCCTTAACATTTTTATTGAATATATGATTAAAGTGTTTGATGAAGTGTTGACAAAGCAATTCTATGTCCTCTTTTCTTTCTCTTAAAGGAAATATTTCCATGCTTACTACGCTTATTCTGTAGAACAGGTCCTGACGAAACTTATTAGACTTTACTAATTTAGATAGTTTTTCATTAGTGGACGATATAATTCTTACATCTATATTTATTTCTTTGTTATCTCCTACTCTTCTTATAGCCCTATTTTCAATTGTTCTTAATAATTTTGATTGCATACTTTGGGGCATTGAATTTATTTCATCCAAATATATTGTACCTCCATTGGCGATTTCAAATAAACCTGCTCTGTTTTCAGAACCGGTAAAACTTCCTTTGACTGACCCGAATAGTATACTTTCTATAAGGGTAGACGGTATTGCGGCACAATTTTGAGTTACAAAAGGTTTCGATGCTCTGTTACTGCAGTTATGAATAGAGTGAGCTATTATTTCCTTTCCAGTTCCTGTTTCTCCGTAGATGAGAATAGTAGAATCGTTTTTCGAAATTTTTTTCATATTTTCAATAGCAGCTTTCATTTGACTATTACCAGTAATAAAATTGTCAAAATTGTATTTTGCGCTGTAATTTAAATACATTTTTTTCTTTTTGGGAGAATCTTTTTCCGGGGAAATATTTGTGGATATTTCTATTGCCCCGATTATTCCCTTGCCGTTTATAAGAGGAAATGCTGAATTTATTGATGAAACTGTGACTTTGTCATCTATTTTAATAAACTGAAACTGGTTTATCAGAGGTTCACCAGAATCTATGACTTTAAATATGGTACTATTTTCTTTAGTTAGCCAAGGATATAATTCAAATATTGATTTTCCGATATTATCCTGATTTCCCGATTCATTATATATGTCGTTAAAATTATTGTAATACATTATTTTACCTGATTCATCGGTTACAATTATTAGGTCTGTATTTTTTAGTGAATTTTTCATATCATCTAAAAATTTTTCGTACATTTTTTCACTCCCAAGTGACCAATTATTATACATATTGTATTATTATATATAATAACATTAAAAATTAAATAGTCAACTAATTTTAAGCATTTTTCCCGTTAATTTTGTAATGGAATGTGGAAACTATTGTTATGGTCAAAAATTATGTCAGATAATTGTACATATTGTTGTTATTAATAAAGGATATATTGCTGAAATACCCAAAACCATATTTGGCATTATAATTGCTAATAAATAATGAAGAGATCTCAATTAAGTTATGAAACCGTTATTATAATAGTTTAAAAACTGTAATTATTTTGATGAATTAAAATTAAGATATGGGAGGAAAACATATGGGCGATAATGGTATAAATAAAAAAGAGAAAGTGGAATTAAAAAAAGAAATAGGGATTGCAGGAGCCGTTTCAATAATTGTGGGGAATATGATAGGTTCAGGCATATATATGACACCTCAGACATTAGCATCGGCATCTAACCCTAAATCAACTATGATAGCTTGGGTTATAACTGCCGTCGGTTCAATACTGGTAGCACTGGTTTTTGCAAGGTTAGGGGAGAAATATCCTGTTAACGGAGGGCCTGTTGTTTATACAAGAGATGCATTTGGAGATTTTGCGGCATTTTTAACTGTGTGGACTTATTGGATTGGAGCATGGATTTGTGATGCAGCCGTAATAACGGGATTTTTAAGTTATTTGTCATTTTTTATACCCATATTAAATCAAAGCAGATTATTGGCATTTTTGGCATCTACTTTAACTTTATGGCTTTTTACCGGCATTAATATAAAAGGTTCAAAGGAAGTAGGAATTGTAGCAGTAATAACTACGGTCTGTAAGATCGTTCCTCTGCTTATATTTATAATAATTGCAGCAATGCATTTTGAACCATCCAATCTATCTACGGTATCAAGTGAAGCTCTTCGCGGGACCAATACAGTTTCTGTTGCTGTGGGAATTACATTATGGGCATTTTTAGGTCTTGATTCTGTTAGTGTTGCAGCAGGAGATATTAAAAATCCGAAGAAAAATGTTAAGAAAGCAACTATTTTAGGTATTATAGGAACTTCAATAATATATATGGGAATTAATTTCTTTGCTATGGGTGCGGTTTCTCAAGGATATCTTGCAAAATCGACGGCTCCTCTTGCTGATGTTATAAATAAGGCAACAGGTTCTTCCTGGGGAGGCGGTTTTGTGGCAATAGGAGCAATAATAGCAACTCTCGGAGCTACGTCAGGATGGATTTTGATAACGGCAAGGGTAGCGTTGTCTGCCGGAGAAGATAATTTATTTCCTGAAGTATTTGGGAAGATAAGCCCTAAAACTCATACGCCGATCAACGCATTAGTAATTAGCGCAATAGCTGCTAATATATTGTTGTTGTTAAACTTTGTAGGAAGTCTTCAGATGGCATACAATTTTATGGTTCTGATAGGAACTTTGGCCTTTCTTCCTGCTTATGCTTTTAGTGCTGTAGGAGAAATAGTGCTTTTGGCAAAGAAATCAGATAAATTTAATTTCGGGATATTCTTAAAAAACAGTTTTATGTCATTGATTGCTTTCATATATGTACTTTATGCAATATACGGAATAGGAGCTAATGCAGTTATGTGGGGCTTTATTTTGATGCTTGCCGGAATTCCTTTCTTTGTATATATGAAAGTCCAAAAAATAAACGAAGCAGATAAAAATTAAGTTAATTATTATTCTATATTTATAGAATTTAAATTATAAAAATCATCTAAGGAGGAAAATATTATGGACAAGAAGAAGAGAAATAAATTTGGAATATTGGGATTGAATTATGACACAGAGGCAGGTTTGGGATGGCCGGGAGCAAGATATGCGCCTGATCAAATAAGAGAATCATTAAAATGGATTTTGAACAGAATAAGAGATAATGAGTTGTTTGATACTGAAAACAATAGACTTATAGATATGTCCAAAGTGGAAATCAAAGATTTCGGAAATCTTTCAAAAATAAGCAGGTATAACCATGAGAAGAGTATGAACGAAACAAAGTTAGAAGTAGATAAGGTTTTTGATCAAGGCTATGTTCCCATACTTTTGGGAGGAGATCATTCCGTAGCTTGGCCGGGAATAAAATCTTTGTACGATCATACTAAAGGAAATATGGGTCTGATTCATTTAGATACTCATCTTGACTTAGTGGAAGATTCTCCGATACAAGGAAAGTATTCGGGAAGCAGCGAGATAAGAAGGACAGCCGAATTGGAGAGAGTCAAAGGGGAAAATATAGTTCAAGTGGGAATCAGAGGTTATAACTATGCAGAACATTACCATTTTATAAAAGACAATAATATCAACGTAATTAATCCCGAATTATTTTTTACTAAAGGAGCAAAATATGTAGCACAAAAATCATTGGAATTGGCTTCAAAGGGAGTTGAAAAGATATACTTTACTTTGGATATAGATGTACTTGATTCAGCCTTTGCGCCTGGTTCGGGAGCTAATGAACCCGGAGGAATCAGCACTTATCAGTTGTTTAAGTTCGTAAAAGAAGTTGCTCCATATGTGGATGCCATTGATATAGTTGAAGTCAATCCTATGACTGATTATCGAAATATGACAAGTACTGTGGCTTCTAAAATAATAATGGATTTTATTGTAGCTAACTATTATGCGCTAATTGAATAAAAAGAAAATCGTTGTAAAATATGCTTAAAATGCCTGAAAGAATGTTTTTTAACATTCTTTCAGGCATTTTTTGGCGACAAACTATGCCAATCCCAATAATCGAATTGTATTGGCAACCAGGAAGCAGACGATAATTCCTGTCACCGTTGGAATGGCAAAGCCAAGGACGGTCCATTTTGCACTCTGGGTTTCTTTCTGAATTGTAAGACATGTCGTACCGCAGGGCCAGTGCAGCAGGGAGAATAGCATGACGCACACGGCGGTAAGCCAAGTCCAGCCGTGAGCGACAAAAAGAGCGTGGAGTTGCGCAAGGTTTTGGTAATCCGTCAGAGTGCCTGTTGCCATATAGCTCATGATGATAATCGGCACCACGATTTCATTTGCGGGAAATCCTAGGATGAATGCCATCAGAATGTAACCGTCAAGCCCCAGAAGTCTGGCGAACGGGTCCAGAAATCCTGCGCACTGTGCGAGAAGACTCATGCCTCCGACATGAAGATTAGCAAGAAGCCAAATTAGCAGACCGGCCGGTGCAGCGACGACAACAGCCCGGCGCAACACGAACAACGTCCGATCGAAGATGGAACGCACAATCACGCGGCCAATCTGCGGACGGCGGTATGGGGGAAGTTCCAGATTAAAGGAGGACGGCATTCCTTTTAAAATTGTTTTAGAAAGTAGTTTGGAAATCAGCATAGTCATGAAGACCCCGAAAATGATTACTGCAGTCAAAGTCACGGCAGATACGGCGGACTGGAATGGACCAGCCACTGCTGCTGCAAAAAACATTGTGATAACGGCGATCAGGGTTGGAAACCTTCCATTGCAGGGAACGAAGTTGTTGGTCAGGATTGCAATCAGGCGTTCCCTTGGGGAATCGATAATACGGCATCCGATCACGCCGCAGGCGTTGCAGCCGAAGCCCATGCACATGGTCAGGGACTGTTTTCCGTGAGCGCCTGCCTTGCGGAAGAAATTGTCGAGATTGAAGGCGACACGCGGCAGATATCCCAAATCCTCCAATAAAGTAAATAAAGGAAAAAAGATTGCCATAGGCGGCAGCATGACGGAAACAACCCAAGCCAAGGTACGGTAGACTCCTTCAACCAGCAGACCCGTGACCCATTCGGGAGCGGAAATCCAATGAAAGAACTCCATCAGCCGATCCTGTACCCAAAACAACCCATCGGCAATCAAGGCGGATGGTACATTTGCCCCTACGATCGTAATCCAGAAGATTCCGAGGAGCATCAGAATCATGATGGGAATACCAGTTGCCTTTGATGTCAGTATCTTATCGATTTTTCGGTCCCGTTCGAAGTACTCCTCCTTTTCATAGACGACTGTTTCCCGGCTGATGTTCTCACAGAGATCGATGATTCGGGTGACGACCCGGTCGCGAAAGGAGTTGCCGGGAATTTCTGATTGTTCCAGAAATTTTGTTGCCTCCAGTAAGCGGGCAGCAACAGCTTCATCCGACAGAAGGTCTTTTCCCAGATAATTCTGCATGGATTCCAGCAGGCTCTTGTCGCCGTCCAGTAGTTTGAGCGAGACCCACCGGCCGTTCAGTTTTCCGTCCAGCGCTTGCTCCACGGCGGGCTGCAGGATGGAAATCACCTGTTCTATTTCCTTGCCGTAAGTAATTTTTAACGGCTCTGTTTGGAGACCGTCCCGTGTTACGGCTTTGACTGCGTCCATCAGGCTTTCGAGTCCTTTTCCGTTCCGTGCGCTTGTGCCGACAACGGGGATTCTTAATTTTTGGGATAGCGTACCGATATCGATTCGTATTTTTTTCTTTTCCGCTTCGTCCAGTAGATTGACGCACAGTACGACGCGTCTGGAGATTTCCATGGCCTGAAGGACCAGATTCAAATTGCGTTCCAGGCAGGTTGCGTCTGCCACGACCACAACGGCGTCCGGATCTCCGAAGCAGATAAAATCACGCGCGATTTCTTCCTCTTCGGAATTTGCCATCAGGGAATAGGTTCCCGGAATATCCACCAGAATGAAATTAGTGTCCTTATAGCGGTATTTTCCCTGAGCATTGGCCACGGTCTTGCCGGGCCAGTTCCCCGTATGCTGGTTCATTCCGGTTAAACTATTAAAAACCGTACTTTTTCCTACATTAGGATTTCCGGCCAATGCTATCACTTTATCGTCTTCTGTTTCTTTTTTAATTTGTAATATACCACTGCTGTTGCAGCTCAATACTTCTGCCCCAGTGGATTCACTTGATAGTCCCATAAAATTTCCTCCTAAACTATTGTATTTGAATTATGTTGTTACCATGATTTTGGAAGAAACATCTGATCGCAAAGCAATTACAGCGCCGCGGATCAAATAGGCCACTGGATTACCAGACGGACTTTTATAAAGGGGTTCTATTTCTGTTCCCTTAATTATTCCAAGATCCAACATACGCCTTCTTGTTGTACCATCTGACGTTAACATAGTGACATTTGCTTTTGTGCCAATCGGAAGTTGATCCAAAGAAATTTCCTTATTATTCAAAGTAAAAACCCCCTTTAAATTTATATAAAGTAAATTGTTTTAATATATAGATTTTATTATCACACTGTATTACTTAATTAAGAAATACTATTAAAAAAAGAGTCTTGTAATATACTATTGTGTATGCATTTGTTACGTATTTTCTATATCATCTACATCGATATGACATGCAGCTTTGTAACTTAACTGTATTTGCCTATCCTCAAGGTCAATAGTAATTGGCCCTTCATAAGGTCCTATAGATACAATAGTAAAATGACTCCCGATTTTGATACCTAAATCCTGTAAATAATCCAAGAGTTCCTTTTCTTCCGTTACCCTCCGAATAGTAGAACTTTCTCCAACAGTCATCTGACTTAGTTTTCGAAGGGGTATTATTTTAATTTCACCGTCAGGATGTGGTATGAAGAAACCGTGAGGACAGTAATCAGGATGATTTAAGAACTCATCAAGCCGCTGCGCCAGTCGTGGAGATGTCACGTGCTCTAAAAGTTCCGCATCCTCATGGGTTTCGCTCCATGAGTAGCCTAAATACTGCATTAGAAATACTTCCCACAGCCTATGGCTTCTAAGAAGCAATACTGATTGTTTCATTCCGTACTCTGTCAGACGGATGCCATGATATGGTTCATATTCAATAAAGCCATCCTTTTGTAGTTTCACCAGCATTTCACTGACAGAGGCAGGAGATACATGTAATACGTCCGCAATTTGTTTATTTCCGATAAGGTTGCCGTTTCCACCTAATTTACAAATTTCTTTTAAATAATCTTCTTTGTTTGGTGTCATTATATCCTCCTATTTTTAGGTATACCTAATTTATTTTTATTATATACCTAATTTGCGATTATTGCAACCTCTTTTTGTTAGGACTGGCTAAATATTTTTCCTTAAGCTAATATATGGTTCTTAATTTAAAAATGTTACGAATATATTGTAATAATTTTAAAGTAAAGGACTGATTCTATGAGTGATAAGATGAACTCTGAATTCCGGACTTCGAGGGGATACCAAATTTTAAACCGACAGGAAAAAAAGCTTACTTCGGCAATGGAAGATTATCTTGAAATGATCTATAGACTTTGTCTTAAGAATGGCTATACTCGAGTGGGTAGGTTATCTGAATTACTTCATGTGAGACCATCTTCTGCATCTAAAATGATTTCTAAATTGGCGGATATGGATTGTATTAAATATGAACGTCATGAAATCATTCTTCTGACAGATTCAGGTAAAAAAATTGGGTCTTATCTTCTTTGCAGACATAATATTGTGGAAGAGTTTTTACAATTAATCGGAAGTAATAACGTACTTGAGGAAACTGAATTGATCGAACATTCCTTAAGCCCTTCTACTGTTGAGAATTTAAATACTTTTTTAGAGTTTTTTAAATCTGATCTTTATGCAGACAAAAATTTTCGCGATTTTAAGAAAAGCAAGGAAAGGATGAATACTTAACTCAGTATGTCAAGAAAGAAATTTAATGTATAAAAAACAACAGATCGGACTTATTATTAGTCTAATCTGTTGCTTATAGTTTAGCATCTATTGTTAAACATTGGCCCGCAAAATAATATTATGAGTAGAAGAAAGAAAAACAACAGAGAATCATTATTACAACCACTACCGCCAAACAAACCTCCCAATATTCCATTATTTTGATTTTCAACCATAGGAACACCTCCTTTACAGGTTTAAGATTTATTCTTCATTATAGATTATGTAGATAACAAAAATGTGTTACTGTTAATAAAAAAGTTTTGTATCGAAGAATTAAGAAATTAAAGGAAATGAAATTTTCCCATGGGTTATAAAAAATTAATGTGACAGAGGTATGAATTCTGTCACATTAGTGAAATCCAATGTTTCCTATTTTCTTACAGTAATTTATTACTTTATTTAAAATTTGTATTCCGACTGTAATTCCGAAACACATAAATATCAGAAGTATTAACCTTTCCGTATTTAACGGAAGAATAGTGTGTGTATCCAATAGTATTCCCCTGATTGCATCAAAACCATAGGTCAAAGGGAGAGCAAAGGATATGGCCATTAAATATTTTGGAAGAACGGTTATAGGAAAGTTCTGGCCGGATAATGTAGTTAACAGATAATTACTTATATCAATTATATTATTGGCATTATTTGTAATTAGAACTAATGAAGCTATACCAAATCCCAGACCGTATAATGCTATTAAAAACGGAATAAGAGTTATTATAGATGATAGTATTCCTCTGCCTATATTAAATCCAAACAAAATCCATATTAAAAAAGCGGTAGTGACAGAATTTATAGTTGTGATTACCAATGAAAATAGAGATCTTCCTATAAGTTGTATCCATATGGGGATTGGGGTAAGCCAATTTGATTCAATCACTCCCGTATCCATTTCCTCTTTGAGGGAGAATCCCATTCCCCACATCACGGAACTTATAAAACTCCCTATTATGCTGCCTATTACTATATATGCCATATAATCATTTGTACCTGCATACTGTTCAAATCCTATATTTTTACCGCCTATTTGAAATGATTTAGCAAGAAAATAAACGGGAGCGATCCATATGACAGGTTCTAATATGCTGAATATTGCGTTTATAGGATATCTGAAGAAAATTTTCATATCCCTTTTAATAATTGCTCCTATTGAAATTAAGTATAACTTTAAATTTTTCATTTTCATACTCCTTCCTTTATCTGTTTAATATTGACCTAAGGAACCTAATTCCTTTACTTTTTTCTGCGTATAGTTAAATGCTAAAATACCTGCAAACATCAGTATTATTCCGGAGATTACCAGAAATATCAAATCATTTTTTATATAGGACAGATTTTTCCCTTCCGCAATTACCTTTCTTAAGGCATTGATACTATAAGTAACCGGGATGACATTTGAGATATTTTTCATCCAGCCGGGAAGAACGGTTAAAGGATAACTGATACCGCAAAAAACCATTACTATGCCTCTTACAAGAAATACCATGGAATTTGCTTCTTTTGCCCACATCACCAGGCTTGCAAATATGAATCCCAGTCCGTAAATAGAAGGAATTGAAATTAGAAATACAAGTAAAGCCAAAAAAGGATTTCCAACTATCTCAAATCCGTATATGATTTTAAATTCTATTAAAGATACTGCTATAAAAACTGCATTCATCAGTAACTGAAAAAGGGAATATCCAAAGAGTAAACTTATTTTTGATATGGGACATAACCAATTGGATTCCAATGTTCCTTCCACCTGTTCGGTTCTTAGACTTGTTCCTAAGCTCCACAGCATTAAGTTCACCCACATCCACATAGTTGTTCCTATTAACATATAAGTAACATAATCATTAGTTCCTGCCAGTGCTTTAAAAGAAGCTAATGATTCTGAATTTGTTCCGGCAAGGGCTTTGGCCGTAAACAAATAAATAAACGGAAAAATTATAGGCCATATAATTAGAGAAATAAACCAAGAAGGATATCTTAACATTATGGTGACTCTTCTTTTAAAAATGACTAACATGGCAGTGATATTTGAAGGTTTTTTATAATCCTTATTGACTTTAGGCTTAAGATTGACAGTTTCCATTTTAATTCCCCCTATTCTCTTAATGATTTTCCTGTAAGGTTGATAAATACGTCTTCCAATGTAGGTTCTTCTGATCTGAAATTACTTATTTTAATATTGGAAGCAGTAATGGTGGAGATAATATTGCTTACGGTGTTTGAACCGTTAGTGATATGAATCTTAACTTCATATTCTCGAGCATTATCATTAAATTTTGAATTTACACTTTTAACAAAAGGAATTTCTTTGACTTTATGGGCAATTCCTTCATCCCAATTATTTAATTCCACAGTTACCGTATTTGTTTTATTTAGACCTTCTTTTAAATTTTGAGGAATATTCAAAGCAATTATTTTTCCGTGATCTATTATTGCAATTCTATCACTAAGTAAGTCCGCCTCTTCCATATAATGAGTTGTGAGGAGTATTGTTCTTCCTTCTTTTTTTATTTCCAGTATGACTTCTCTTAAATTTCTTGCAGATTGAGGGTCTAACCCGGAGGTCGGCTCGTCCAATATGATTATTTCCGGTTCCGAAATCAATGCTTTAGCGAGAGCAATTCTCTGTTTCATTCCGGTTGAATATTTTTCCACAGTTTCATCAGCTCTTTTATAAAGACTAAATCTTTTTAGCAGATAGTCCGTTTTATCTTTGGCTACTTGCCCTGTTATACCGTTCATAGCGGCGAAATAAAGAAGATTTTCTCTGCCTGTGAGTTTCCAATATACACTTCTTTCTCCGGCAAGAACTGTTCCCAAATTTTTCAATACATCAATAGGATTTTTAACGGCATCAATTCCATTTACCATTACTGTTCCGGAAGTGGGGCGGAGCAGAGTAGAAATCATTTTTATAGTAGTTGTCTTTCCTGCCCCGTTAGGGCCTAAGAATCCGAATATTTCACCTTTATTTACGTTAAAATTTATGCCGTCAACTGCTGTGAATATTTTTTTCTCCCTATTTTTTATCTTTGCAAAAAATCCTTTTTTCTTTTTGACTACAAAATTCTTTTTTAAATTTATTACTTCTATAGCATAACTGCTCATAAAAGCACCTCCTTAGAAAAATTATGAGTATGTATTATTGCTGTTATTAAGATAATAGTATATTATTTTAGAAATGTCAATATAAATATTAATAATTTTAATTTTTATATTAAAATTATTAATCAATTAATTTAAATTAATAAGAAATATATAAAAAAGGACCATATTAAAGCATTGACATACTTAAGGTCAAGTATAGATAAAAAAAATTAGAAACAAAAACTGTTGACATAAGGTGTATATTAGTGTACTATTTAAATAGTACACTAATATACACCTTATTCAGGGGGTGAAAAAATGGAATTTAAAGATGATTTGCCCATATATGTTCAAATAATGAGTTTAATTAAGAAAAGAATAATTTCCGGAGAGTTAAATGGAGGTGACAAGATGCCATCTGTAAGGGAATTTTCAACTGAACTGAAAGTAAACCCTAATACCGTACAAAGAGCGTATCAGGAGTTGGAAAGAGAAAATTTGGTTTTTACCCAAAGAGGAATGGGAACTTTTGTTTCAAAAGACGAAGAAATAATTATGAAATTAAAAAAAAACATGGCAGACGAAATAGTTGACGGTTTTATAAATGATATGAAGTTTTTAGGGTATAGTTCAAATGAAATAATTAATTTAATTACTATAAAAATAAAGAAGGAGGAGTAGAATATGGAAAGTATTGTAAAAATAAAAGGCCTTTCTAAATCCTATTTTAATAAAAAGGCATTGGATAATATAAATTTAGATATAGAAGAGGGGAAAATAATAGGTATATTGGGGCCTAACGGAAGCGGAAAGACTACATTATTGAAGATTATCAGTGGGATATTGAGACAATCCAAAGGAGAAATATTTATAGAAGGGCAAAAGCCGGGACCTTATACTAAATCCGTCGTATCTTATCTTCCGGACAGAAATTATCTTTATAAATGGATGAAAATAAAGGATGCAATAGAATTTTTTAAGGATTTTTACAAGGATTTTGATGAGAAAAGAGCTGATGAGCTGTTAGATTTCATGAAACTTGATAAAGAAATGAAATTGACTTCTCTTTCAAAAGGAATGGTTGAAAAATTGAATTTGACTTTGGTGTTGTCAAGGAAAGCCAAATTATATGTTCTTGACGAACCTATAGCGGGAGTTGACCCTGTCGCAAGGGATAAAATACTTGACAGCATAATTAACAGCTATGATGAAAACAGTTCAATGATTGTAACAACCCATCTGGTAAGGGATATTGAAAAGATATTTAACAGGGTAATATTTTTAAAATCCGGAAAAATCGAGCTTTCAGGAGATGTGGAGGAATTAAGGGAAAAAAATCAAAGTTCAATAGATGAATTATATAAAAAGGTATTTGAAGAATAGGAGGAATTATTATGGGAAGATATATGAAATATGAAATTAAAGGTAGCTATAAATTTATTTTAGGGGTTATTGCCATATTTTTAATATTAAATACGATTTCTTATATTAAAATTTCAAGTGATTATATACGATTTATTGCTTATATGATATTATTCGGAACATCCTTGGCGGCATTTCTGTATATAGTGGGTTCATTTAAAAATGAACTTTATGAGGATAGAGGGTATTTGACCTTTACTTTGCCCTTAACGGGAAGGGAAATACTTGGAAGTAAACTGATAGTTGCCATGATGTGGTTTGCTATACTCGGAACAATTGTATTTTTACACAATCTTTTCATGATGAGCTGGATAAGCAGAGTAAGCTTAAGTGAAATTTTAGAGTATTTTTCATCTGTGGATATAAATATAATAAAAATGTTTTTATATTGTATGATGCTTTTGATAATAGGGGTGATAATCACTTTACTGTTAATATATTTCTCTATGGCTTTAAGCAGGGTGTCATTAAAGAATAAAAAAATAGGTGGAATATGGTTTGTAGTATTTTTAGTTTTAAGCATTGTGTTCTTTTATTTTTTAGCAAAGATAACTTCATGGATACCTTACAGTATTGATATGAGTACATTTAAAATAGTTGTTCCGCTGAATGGTTCAATATTCAATTTAAATATTGCAGGATTTATATATACTATTGCTGTAGGAGTAGGTGATTTTTTGACTACAGGATATATAATAGACAATAAAATAGATCTGTAAGATTTTAATAATAATCTTTAAAATATTCCCTACCAATAAAAAGTAGGGAATATTTTTATTCTAAGGGTATTAAAATTACATAAATATGATAGTATAAATGTATGAAGGAAGGGATTATATGAATAGAAAATTAAAATTTGTTTTTCTGATATTTTTTGTATTGCTTATTAGTTTTATATTCATAATTCTGTATAGCGAGAAAAAAAATATGGATGAATTGAGGACAGAATATCCTAATATTTCAGAAAAGGCCTATTCTTATAGAAATACTAATTTGAAGATTTGGGGATTGAGTTTATTTTTGAAATTTCTTATTCCCATATTATTTTTGACTACGGGATTTTCTTCTTATATACAAAGATACGCTAAAGGTAACGGACGAGGGCTGTTCTTAACTGCTGCCATATATATATTGATATTTTCCATAGTAGATTTTATCATAGATATTCCGTTGAATTATTATGGCAATTTTGTTATACAACATAGATATGGTCTTTCGGCCCAGGGCATATACAGATGGCTTGAGATGGAATTAAAGGGATTTGGATTGAATTTAATAATTTCTATAATAGTAGGATGGTTCCCCTTTTATTTAATAAAGATGAGTCCTTCAAGATGGTGGCTGTATTTGGGAATAATTGCAATACCAATATTTATATTTGTCAATATTATATCTCCTATGTACATAGATCCTATATTTAACAAATATACTGAATTGAAGGATAAAGAGCTGGAAGCCGATATAAAAGAGCTTTTAGAAAAAGCGGGAATAGAAAATGCTCAAATATATGAGGTGGATAAGAGCAAGGATACAAATACCATGAATGCTTATATGACAGGTATTTTAAAATCCAAGAGAATAGTTTTGTGGGATACTACTATTAATAAGCTTACTCGGCAAGAAACAGTAAATGTTACTGCTCACGAAATGGGTCATTATGTAAATAACCATATAATAAAAAGTACTATAGTGGGAGGTATATCCACCATACTGTTATTGTTCTTGGTGAATAAGACATCCCTTTGGATTTTAAAAAATTCAAGAGGAATATTTGGATTTAAAAATTTATATGAGGTAGCTGCTATTCCTTTGCTGATTCTTTGTTTGAATTTCTATTTGTTTTTGTCTTCTCCTGTTTCAAACTGGTATTCAAGAAAGATGGAATGGGAAGCCGATAAATACGAATTAGATATTACAAAGAACAAGGAAGCTACCGTATCTTCTCTTGAAAAAATATATGAAGAAAGTTTATCCATACCGAGACCAAGCAATATATATAAGATCTGGTATTATAGTCATCCATCCTTAGAGGAAAGAGTTAAATTTGCAGAAAACTATAAATTTGAGAATAAGCTCCCATAAAAATTCCCTAATTTAAAAATAGGGAATTCTTTGTAATTTATATATAGTTTAAATACTCTTTAAGTCTCTCATTTTGACTGGATTTCCTGATTTTTTTTAATGCATTTTCCTCAATTTGCCGTATTCTTTCCCTTGTAAGGTTAAATTTTCTCCCTATTGCTTCTAAAGTCATGGGTTTTTCACCTTTCAATCCAAACCGAAGTTTTAATACCTCTCTTTCTCTTAAAGAAAGGGAGTTTAAAATTTCGTAGATGTCTTCCTTCAAATGCTTATTTAAAATGATTTCTTCTATAGTAATTTTTTTATCAGGAATAAAATCCTGGAGTTCAATGAATATATCGTCGCTGTCTATGTGAATAACTGTATTTAAAGAGACAGGATTATAATAATATGTTTTGTAAAAGTTAATATGTTCATATTCTCTTTCTGTAATATTTATTTTTTCACATAATATTTTGGAACTAATATCGGAGTCATATTTAAGGTAACTGTTTTCTTCTTTACTAACTTGATTCATTTTTTCATATATATGAGCAGGAAGTCTTATTAAATAACCGTCATTCATTATGGCTCTGCTTATTTGCTGTGAAATCCAATAGTAAACGTAAGTGGAAAAATTTGTATTTTTAGAAATGTCAAACTTTTCTATACCTTTTATCATTCCTATAATTCCTTCCTGAATCAGATCTTCAAAGGTAAAAGAAGTATATAGATTTACTTTTTTCCTGGCAGCAGTATATACAAGACCTATATTATTTATAATGAGTTCATTTCTTGCATTGATATCATTATTCATCTTGTATAGAAGAATGAGTTCTTCATTGGATTTTATGGATTTTTTTTCTTTTTTCATTTTCATCACCTATTAAATATATTATTCTCTAAATAGTGAATAAATCCTTTAATTATTGAAAAAATATTGATTTTTTTATGGGTTGTTGTACAATGTTATGTAACAAATGTAAAGTAAGAAGAATAAATATAATTTAATGATCAGATAAAAAATTTTTTTGATAAACGAAGGGTATAAATTTAAAATAGAAAATATTTTTAATATATCTGATTAAAATATAGGAATAGGGAGGATTTTTATGGTATCTAAATTTTTAGTTTCACATTTTATTAAGGATTATAATAATACTACTGATGAGAAAATAAGAGAAAGGTACGGTTATCTTGGAGGAATAGTTGGAATTCTTATCAACTCCCTATTGTTTTTAATAAAACTTTTTACAGGTATTACAACAAAAAGTATATCTATAATTGCAGACGGATTTAATAACCTTTCCGATTTAATTTCTTCAATTATTACAATGGTAGGATTTAAATTAGCAGGTAAGCCTGCAGACGAAGAGCACCCTTTTGGACATGGCAGAGTGGAATATTTGTCTGCTCTTATAGTATCCGTTATAGTGATATTGGTAGGACTCCAATTTATAAAGGTATCTTTTAACAGAATAGTTAACCCTAAACCTGTCATATTTAATATGGTTGCATTTATTTTGATTTTAATATCAATATTTGCCAAAATATGGCTCAGTCAATTTAATAAATATTTGGGGAAATCAATAAATTCCAATGCATTGGTAGCAAGTTCATTAGATGCAAGGGGAGATGTTTTTACATCCTTTTGTGTTGCAATATCGTTGATTTTATCTAAATGGACATCTTTTCCTATTGATGGGTATATAGGAATTCTGATTTCTTTGTTCATAGTATATTCGGGATTTTCTCTTATTAAAGACACGCTCAACCCTCTATTGGGAGAACCGCCGGATCCTCAACTTGTAGAGAAAATAAAAAAAGGAGTTCTAAAATATGAATATATAAGCGGTGTTCATGATTTGATTATTCATAATTATGGTCCGGGAAAATGTATGGCATCTATCCATGCGGAGATTCCCCAGGATATTTCGGTTGTTACAATTCATGAAGTTATAGATAAAGCCGAGCGGGAACTTTCCAGTGAACTTAACATTTACCTGGTTATTCATATGGATCCTATAGATACGGACTGCAAATTTACGAAGACAGTAAAAATGGAAGTGGAAAACATTATCAGTGAAATTCCGGAAGTTAAATCAATGCATGATTTTAGAATTACGGGAGAAGGGGAAAATAGAATAGTTATATTTGATTTGATAATAGAAGGCAAGGGAAATTTTAAACAGGATGATGAAAAAATATTAAAAGAGAAAATTAATTTTGAAATTCAAAAACTTCATCCTAACTATACTACAGTTATAACTTTAGATAAAAGTTTTACGGTGTTATAATATTTTTTAATATTGTTGAACATTATATTATCTTGTTATATTATATGGCTAAGAGGAGGTGTTTTTTTGTTAAGACTGGAAAATGTGACAAAGACTTATAGCAAGAACAGTATAAAAGCTGTAGATAATATTAATCTTGAGATAGAAAAGGGAGAAGTATTTGGATTTCTTGGGCCTAATGGAGCAGGAAAAACTACAACTATTAAGATGATAGTCGGGCTTTTAAAGCCGGATAATGGGAAAATAACAGTCAATGGTATAGATGTATGGCAAAATCCTATAGAAGCTAAAAAGCTTATGAGTTATGTTCCTGATGATCCCGAACTATATAATAAGCTAAAGGGAATAGAATATTTGAATTTTGTCGGAGATATTTACGAAATTTCCAAAGAGGAAAGAATTGAAAGGATAGAGAAATATTTGGACATATTTGAGTTAAAAGGAGCAATAAAAGATACGATAGGGAGTTATTCTCATGGAATGAAACAGAAACTCGCATTGATATCCGCATTGATTCATGAACCGGAAATACTTATATTGGATGAGCCTATGGTGGGCTTGGATCCCAAGTCAGCATTTAATCTTAAAGAGATAATGAGGGATATGTGTAATAAAGGGAAAACAGTGTTTTTTTCAACTCATATATTGGAAGTAGCAGAAAAGATTTGCGACAGGATCGGAATTATAAAGGAAGGAAATATTATAGCTTTGGGGACAATGGAAGAACTGAGGCACCATTCGGCTAAAGAAGAATCCCTTGAAGAAATATTTTTGGAGCTGACAGAATGATGGATAAATTGATATCTTTGTTAAAAACGGATTTAAATATTACCTTTGGATTATCCTCACTAAAATATGATTTAAAAAACAGGAAGGATAAATGGAAGATAGGGCTTGTAATTCTTTTTATTGTTTCCGTAGTTCCGGCTTACGGTATTTTTATAAAATTTTTACTTAACTTATATGAAGGATATAAAATTGTCGGAATAGAGAGAGCTTTTATTCTTTCGGGTTTTTTAATTACCCAGATATTGATATTTTTATTTGGAATAATATTTGTAATGTCCAAATATTATTTTTCCAATGATTTGAATATACTTCTTCCCTTGCCTTTAAAAGCCGGTACTATAGTTGGAGCTAAATTTTTATCCATGGTTGTTAATGAATATATCGTATCCTTCCCAATAATAATTCCTTATATGGTAATATATGGGCTTAAAAGCCAAGTTAATTTTATTTATTGGATATATGCTTTATTTCTTATATTGCTGCTTCCGTTTATTCCTTTAGCATTGGATTCTGTGATAGTGATGTTCTTCATGAGATGGACCAATATCAAAGGTAAAAAGGACTTTATGAGAATAATAGGGTATGTCCTGATGATGGTGTTGATATTGTTTTTTCAATTTAAGCTTCAAAATATGGGAAATGATTTGTTGGCACAAGGCAATACCGATGCTATTATGAAATATATAGATCAAAAAAATGATTTAATACGTAATTTGGGAATGTCCTTTCCACCAAGTTCATGGGCAACATTGGCATTAACCGAAAGCAATAAAATTTTGGGATTTGTTTATTTGATTGTTTTCGGAGGAGCATCTGTTGGAGGCTTTTTATTGGTCAGTGCTTTGAGTGAAAAATTGTTTTTCAAGGGATTAATGGGGAACTTTGAGGAAAAGGGAAGAGGCAGTAATGTAACGGAAGAAGAAATAAAGAAGGGATTTTCAAAGATAAGGCCTCAATATATGGCGGTATTTTCAAAAGAAATGAAAACACTTGTAAGAACTCCCATATACCTCTTTAATTCCATCGGCGGAGTTATAATAGTCCCTATAATTCTTGTAATGACTACCGCGATGGATAATGGAAACTCGTTAAAGGTATTAACGGTCTATGCACAAAAATTTTCTCATTATATAACATTGTTTGGAACGGGGCTTATAGTTTTTTTGGGGATTGCCAATAGCGTAGGGGCTACTACTTTTTCACGAGAAGGGAAAAACCTTTGGATAATAAGATCCGCTCCTTCAAAATACAGTGATCAAATAATTGGCAGATTGTTATCTTCTTTGATGGTACAGGCAATTGGTATTATATGTTTAATTGTAGTTTTGCCGTTTTTAATCAAAATTAATTTGGAAAACATAATAGGGATTATTGCATTAGGGATGCTGGGAAGTATTCCGGTTACTCTTTTGGGAATGATTGTTGATATATTAAGGCCTCTTCTTGACTGGGATAATCCCCAGAAGGCCATGAAAGAAAATTTAAATGTGTTAATAGGCATGGGAATAGGAGCGTTATATATTTTAATAGTGGGTTTTTTAGTATATTTATTATTAAAGATAGATTTGAATATTTATTTAATATATCTTTTGATGGGCTTAATATTTTGTTTATCATCTTATTTTTTATTTAAAATTCTCACTAAATTAGTTGAAAGACAATTTATTAATTTAGAATAAAAGAAAAAGGTTGATAGAAAATTATAAAACTATCAACCTTTTATATCTATAACCCATAAGAAAATCATATTTTCCTTAACTTATTTATGTTTCAATAGGAGCTTTTTATTTGTGAGATTTTTTATAGTTTTCCTTAGCCTTTTCTATCATTGAAAAAGCTTCTTTTTTCCCTGCCCATCCGTTTATTTGAACTTCCTTTTTTTCTAAGTCCTTATAATGAGAGAAAAAGTGTTCGATTTCTTTTTTCAGGTGGCCATTTACGTCGTCTATAGTTTGAACATTTTCATATCTTGGGTCCCCTACAGGTACGGCAATTATTTTTTCGTCTCCTTCCCCTTGATCTATCATGAGAAGCATTCCGATAACTCTGCTTTCAATGGTACACCCCGGGAATGTGGGATAAGCCGTAAGAACCATTATATCAAGAGGATCTCCGTCATCTCCGAGAGTTTCAGGAATAAATCCGTATTCTGTCGGATAAAACATCGGAGAGTATAATGTTCTGTCTAAGAAAAATTCTCCTTTCTCCTTGTCATATTCATATTTGTTACTGCTCCCTCTCGGGATTTCAATAAAAGCTTTTACTGTATTTTCCATTTTAATTCACCTCTATTTAAATATTTAAAGTTTCTCTGCTCTTAATCGAGTGTTCCTTTCTTCTTCATCGGCAGGTTCATCCAACACTATATGGTGAGGGGTAGGCCGCCTATTTTCTCCTACAAAAACAAATGTTATAAATCCGTCTGAAAGAATATCGGAAGAATTATTTCTGGTTATTTTACAATAGACTGTGAAACTTGTCCGTTTGGCTCTGGCTATGTAAACTTCCATATTGATTACATTTCCCAGATCCGCGGGATGGGAAAAGGTAAGCCCGTGAATGTTTACACATAATATGCTTTCAGGTTTTTCTGTTTTTTTCGCGGCACATATAAAGCATGCTTCAACGAACCATTCTGCCATTCTTCCGGCAAACAGAGTACCGTGATGGTTTAAATCCTCAGATTTCACTAGATGAGCTACTTTAATTCTTTCCATAAATATTTTACCTCCCTTAAAATTAAAAGGTAATGAATTATACAACTTATTATAACACATTATCGTTAAGTCAAACTCTTTTTGTTTTCCATTTCCCGTTTTTGTATAATAATATGATTATGAGCATTTCCGATATATCCGTTACCATAAAACTTATCCATAAAAAAATTATAGGAAGTTGAAGCAAATTTGTAACTATAAAAAGCATGGGAACCTGAACCAGCCATCTGGATATAAAGCTTGAAATAAGATAAGGGATATTATAGCCTGAACCGGAAAAGGCCGAACTTATCCCCATAGATATTCCGCCGAATATTAAAGAAGGTATAATTATTCTTATCATCAATATCCCTATTTCTATTACATTTTTATCCGATATAAACAGTTTCATAATGTTTTCCGGAAATATTATGGCAACTACAGATACTAAAATCATCATTATTAAATTAAATTTAACAGAAAATTTTACGGTTTCTTCAGCTTTTTCCACACATTCCCCGCCGAGACATTGACCTATAATAGTACTTGAACTTATAGCTATCCCTGAGACAGGCATGAAACAAAAATTTAAAAGTTTTGCTCCTATTCCCATAGCGGCAACTGCATCAGTTCCATATAAAGATGCAAATTTAAGGGCGAGGACTCCGGCAAAATTTCGTGAGAAAATTTGAAGACCTGATGGAATTCCTATGGCTAACAATTTTTTATCGATATTCCAATCCAATTTAAATAAACCCTTAACTGAAATTTTAAGCTTTTTTTTACCCTTCAAAAGAATATAAAAGCCTAAAAGAAAAGCAATCGAAGTAGAAATAACGGTAGCAACGGCTGCTCCAAATACTCCCATATTTAATCCGGGTATTGAAGTTCCGGGAACAGTTTTAAACATGAGAAAAGGATCAAGTATTATATTTGTAACTGCTCCGACAATCATTATATACATTGGAGTTTTAGAATCTCCCAAGCACCTTAAAGCAGTATTTACAGAATAAGATGAGAAAGTTATGGGAAGAAAAAATATTCTTATATATCCAAAGTCCAATGCCGCCTTTATAACTATGTCGTCTTTGGTAAAATAGGAAAGTAGAGGTTTCAGGGATATTATCATTATACCTGCTGCTATGAATGCCACCAATGCTTTAAAGGTCAATGTTTGTTCTACAATTTTCTGAGTCTTTTTTTTGTTTCCCATTCCATAGCTTTGAGAAATAAGAGAAATGGAACTTGTCCCAATTATTTCATTCAATACTGTTACAAGTAAGAAAATTGTAGAGAATATAGTTATTCCCGCTACTGCAGAAGAGGATATTCTGCCTACCCACATCATATCTATGATATCATAAACATATTGTAGGAAATACCCTATCATTGTAGGAAAGGACAGCTTAAGCAAATTTTTTTTCAAGTCTCCCTCTAAAAGTTCACCGTTCTCCATATTTATACACCTCTTCGTGAAAATTTAGGCTTTCTAAATATACATCATAATATATTAGTAATGTTTTTACAATAGATTGAATGGATTTAACGCTGTATATAAAAATTAAAAATTTTTAATCTTTATATATAGAAAAAGTATGTAATATTAGTATAGAATAATAGTTAAGTATATGATAAGGAGGATTTATAATAGATGAAAATATTTATAAGTGCAGATATTGAAGGGACTACAGGAATTGCCCATTGGAGTGAAACGGAGAAGTCAGAGAAGGATTATCAATATTTTCAGGAACAGATGAACAGAGAAGTAAGAGCTGCCTGTGAAGGAGCTATAGAATCGGGGGCAAATGAGATATGGATAAAGGATGCTCATGATTCGGGAAGAAATATTGAACCGAATAAGATGCCGAGAAATGCAGACTTGAAAATCATAAGAGGCTGGTCCGGACATCCTCTTTCTATGATACAGGAACTAAATGAAACGTTTGATGCTATAATATTTACCGGATATCATTCCTGGGGGGGTTCGGACGGCAATCCTCTTGCTCATACCATGAACACCTCTTCCGTAAACATGATTAAAATAAACGGAGAATATTGCAGTGAATTTATGCTCCACGGTTATGGAGCTGCATATTTGAAGGTACCTGTGGCATTTTTGAGTGGAGATAAGGAATTATGCAGAGAAGTTAACAGAATAAATGAAAACATAGCAACTGTCGGAGTGAATGAAGGAGTTGGAAATTCATCCATCAGTATTCATCCGGACATGGCCGTTGAATTGATAAAGAAAGGAGTAAGCAAGTCCCTTAAAAAGGATTTGAGTAAGAATATTATTCAGCTTCCCGATAAATTTAAATTAGAGGTAGACTATACTACTCACGGGAAAGCTTATAAATCAAGTTTTTATCCGGGAGCAAGACTTGTTTCACCTAAAAAGGTAGTATTTGAAACTGAGGATTATTTTGAAATTATGAGAGCTGCAATGTTTATACTTTAGTACTTGTTTAGACTGTCTAAATATTGTACAATATAATACGTACATATTTAAATGGCAAAGGAGATTATTATGGCTGCGGAAATTGAAAGGGAAGAAAACAAAAGGATACGAAACAGAATACTTGCTATGATCATCCCTATCACTATTGAAAATATTCTCCAGATGATGACTGGTTTTGTTTCCATGGCAATGATAGGAAGAATAGATGCTATAGCAGTAGGGGCTTTGGGAATAAGCAATAGAATTACTCAAATAATATGGGCGCTGTTTAAGGGAATAGCTACAGGGGTAACAGTATTTGTTGCTCAGGCCTATGGTTCCAATAATGCCGAGAAGATAAAAAAGGTTGCAATGCAAGCTTTGCTGGCATCTGTAATTTTAGTGATGATACTTCAGCAGATTATATTCTGGAATGCTTCAAGTATTTTAAAAATTTTTAATCCTAGAGACGTCCTTCTCCAGAATGGAACAATGTATTTAAAAATTGTATCTTGGGGACTTCCCTTTATTACAATAGTATTGATTGTAGCGGGAATTCTTCAAGGTATGGGAAATACCAAAACTCCTATGAAAATAGCTCTTATCATGAATGTAATGAATATATTTTTCAGTTATATTTTGATATTTGGGAAATTTGGAATTAGTCCTCTTAAATTGAAGGGAGCGGCCATTTCTATTGTGTTAGCTCAAATTATTGCTGCTTTTTTAGGAATTTGGGTATTGTTTGGGAAAGATGGAATTTTATCTAATCATTTTAATAAAAAGTCTTTTAAATTAGATAAAGAGGAAATCATTTCGATATACAAAGTAGGATTACCTACTTCTTTTGAGTCGATATTTTGGCAGATAGCTGCCATTATAATTACAAAGGCTATACTTACTTACGGAGAATCGGCTTTAGCAGCTTATCAATTAGGTCTTCAGGCAGAATCGATTTCCTATATGCCTGCAGCAGGATTTTCCGTAGCGGCTACTACTTTTATAGGTCAGACCTTGGGCTCGGGGGAAAAAGATTTGGGAAGAAAATATTTAAAACAGTTGGTAATAGGAACATCAATTATCACTATATTTACGGGAGGTACTTTAACGTTTTTCCCTCAGCTGATAATGAGACTTCTTACAAATAATAAAGAGCTTATCAGTATTGGAATCGGATATTTGATAGCTATGGGAGTTGTCCAAATTCCTCAAAACATAGCAGGAGTATTAAACGGTGCTTTGAGAGGGGCAGGTTTTACAAGAGTACCCATGATTGTAGCAGGAGTCGGATTGTGGCTTATTAGAGTACCTTCAAGTCTGTTGGCGGCTTATTATTTTAAAACAAGTCTTTCCGTTATTTGGATTATTATAGGTGTGGATATGTTCTTTAGATTTTTATTAAGTTTTATAATATATAAAACAAAAGATATTTATAATATGGATTTAATTATAAATAAGTAATAAACAACCTCAAACAGTTCTACGGTTTGGGGTTATTTTTGTGATATAATATTTTTAAGAATTGGATTGGGAGGTATGTAAAATGTTGACATTGATAGAAGGTATTAAATTGCTTCCTATGGGAAGTTCTAAGAAAATTATTAATGATACGAATATTTATATTCAGAATGATAAAATTGTTCATATCGGAGATTTAAAAAGAGAAATGAATCCTGACAGAATAATAGATGGGAAAAATAAATTAGCTATGCCCGGCCTTATAAATGCACATACTCATATATCCATGTCTCTTATGAGAAATTTTGCAGATGATTTACCCCTTCAAGAATGGCTGACTCAGAAGATATGGCCTGTAGAAGCTCATCTTACAGCAGAAGATGTATATTGGGGTGCAATGTTAAGTATTGTGGAAATGATTCAATCAGGGACTACCTGCTTTGCAGATATGTATTTCTTTATGGATGAAGTGGGAAAGGCAATAGAGGAAAGCGGAATAAGAGGGATGATTTCAAGAGGGATTACGGAAGAAGATGATGAAGAAAAAAACGAGGAAAAGATAAAGGATACAAGAAATCTTTATAATAGTTGGAACGGTAAAGCCGACGGAAGGATAAAAGTATTTGTGGCACCTCACGCACCTTATACCTGCGGTGTGGGATTTTTGGAGAAAGCCTTGAATTTGGCAAAAGAACTAAATACGGCAATACATATTCATCTTTCGGAGACAAAAAGAGAAGTGGACGACAGTTTAAGAATATATGGAAAATCTCCAATAAAACACGTATACGATATAGGTTTATTTGATGTGCCTACATTGGCTGCCCATTGCGTTCATGTTTCCCCAGAGGATATAGAAATCCTTAAAGAGAAGAATGTCAACGTAGTAAATAATCCCGGAAGTAATCTGAAGCTGGCAAGCGGATTTGCTCCGGTAGTTGACATGCTTAAGGCCGGTGTTAATGTGGCTTTGGGAACAGACGGATCTTCCAGTAACAATAATCTTAATATGTTTGAGGAAATTAATTTGGCTGCTATTGTGAATAAGGGAATCACGGGAATTGCCACGGCAGTACCGGCGATAAAGGCAGTTGAAATGGCGACTGTAAATGGTGCTAAATCATTATTGTGGGAAAATGAAATAGGGACTATAGAAGTTGGGAAAAAGGCCGATATAATACTTATAGATACGAACAAACCCCATCTTTATCCCATGCATGATATCATATCTTCTCTTGCCTATACAGTACAAGGATCAGATGTGGATACAGTGATAGTAAACGGAAAGGTTATAATGGAGAAAAGAGAAATGAAAACTATGGATGTAGAAAAGATAAAATATAATGCGGAGAAATCTGCCGAGAGTTTAATAAAGAGATAGAAGATTGATAAAGATAGCAGAGTATTTCTACTGTCTTTATTAATAAATTGAGAATAATTTATTAAATATTGACTACTGTACATTTGATGGAGAGATAAGTCGATTTTTAATTTAAAGAAGGAATATATGGAATATCGGTGTTTTTACATGCTGATGTTACTATATAGTATTTTCTAATATATTAAAATGGTGGTGATAAAATTGCTTGATGTTTTAACTCAAATAAAAAATGCTGAAGATATTGCCGATGAAATTGAAACAGATGCCCAGCTCAAGACAAAAAAGCTGATTAAACTTACAGGAGAAAAAGCAGATATAGAAATGCAAAATGCAGTAAAGAAGGCTAAATCCATAGAAGAAGATATAATAAAAAGTAAAGAAGCTGAGGGAAGGAAAGAAGCTGAAATCATACTAAAATCGGCAGAAGAGGAATGTAAGAAAATTAAAGAAATACAAGATGACAAGATTGAAAAAGCAGTATCTCTTGTAATTGAGAGGATAGTGAACGGCTATGGCAATAGTTAAAATGAAAAAGATAATAATAGCAGCACCGGAAGAAGATAAGGCAAGTGTATTGAGTTCAATTCAGTCTAAAAATTGTATCGAGATTGTAGATTTAAAAAGCAATGTAGGGATTGAAGAATTGGATTATTCTAAAGGCGGTAATACTGTAAGCCAAAAAGAAATTGATTTAAATAATATAAAGTTTACGTATGATTTCCTTAAGCAGTACAATAAGGAAAAACATGGGATTTTGGACAAAAAAGAAATATTAACTGAAAAAGAGTTTAAAGAGTTAGGTAGGTTTTTAAAGTGGAAAAATGTATATTTACAATGTAAAGAAATAAGAGAAAAGCTGGAATCAGATAAAAATGAAATCTCCAAATTATCATCCTTGGCAGAACAATATGTTCCGTGGACAAACTTAGATGTAAAAGAGGAAGAACTTAGAAACCTGACAAGGATATCTTATTTTTGGGGAAGCGTATCAAAAAAATTTGAAAGTCAGATGTATGATGACTTAAAAACAGAATTTACTGATATATATATTGAAAAGATTTCAGAAAAAGGTCAAAATATAAATTTACTTTTATTAGGATACATAGACGATAAAAAAGATATCTCCGAAATACTCAAAAAATATGGATTTGCATATAACAATATGGATTTTAGTGATACACCTAAAAATAAAATTAAAAAATTAAATGAAGATATTCGACGTCTTAAAAATGAACATGAGAATATGAAAATAAGAGCTGAAAAGCTATCAGAGAACATTAAATATATAGAAAAGGTATATGATTATTTTACCAGCGAATTAGATAAAGAAAAAATTTTGTCGAAACTTTTAGAAACTAAAAAGACTTTTATGCTTGAAGGCTGGACTCCCGCTGATAAATCGGAAGAGATAAAATCATTTCTGAAATCCAAGTATGAATATATATATATTGAATTGAAGGATGTTTCAGAAGGCGACAATCCGCCTATAAAGCTGAAGAACAATTTTTTAGTTGAACCTTTTGAGATCATTACTTCATTATATGCCCTTCCTGTTTTTACTGAAATTGATCCTACTCCTGTTATTACACCTTTTTATATGGTGTTCTTTGGGATGATGATGGCGGATATAGGATATGGACTTGTCATGATTGCTGCATCATTATTCATGTTGAAATTCATGGATATGGAAGAAGGAATGAAAAAAATAGTAAAGTTAATATTTTACTGCGGATTTCCTACGATTTTATTTGGATTTTTATATGGAAGTTTTTTTGGAGGAATAATCGATTTGAAGCCGTTATGGGTTAGTCCAGTTGCCAACACGATGGATGTTTTGGTGGTTTCTCTTATTATGGGAATAATTCATATTTTTGCAGGCTTAGGAGTTAAAGCTTATATGCTTATTAGAGATAAAAAATATAAGGATGCATTTTATGATGTCTTCGCTTGGTATGGACTGATAATAGGCCTTATATGTATATTTTTGAAGGTAGGAGGCAATTTTTCAAAAATATTATCAGGGGTAAGTGCTTTAGTTCTTTTGCTGACTCAGGGCAGAGATAATAAGTCTATAGTAGGAAAATTTTTCGGCGGATTATATGGACTTTACGGTATAACCGGATACTTAGGAGATACCCTCTCTTATTCGAGGCTTTTAGCCTTAGGGCTTTCCTCAGGCCTTATAGGATGGGCTTTTAATATTCTTGTTGAAATGGTCGGAGGTAAAGGATTTATTTCCATGATATTTGCAGTATTAATATTTATAGCAGGCCATACTTTTAACCTTTTAATAGGTGGTTTGGGAACATTCGTACACACCTGTAGGCTTCAGTATCTGGAGTTCTTCGGAAAATTTTATGAAGGCGGAGGAAAGGCCTTCGAACCTTTAAGATTTAATACCAAATATATAAGAATTAAAACAGAATAATAACAAGGAGGAATTGTAATGAGTTCATTTGTAAGTTTTTTTCAAGAATTTGGAGGATTATTATTAGCATTATTGGCAGCAGTTTTATCGGCATTAATGGCTGGAATAGGTTCAGCTCGAGGCGTGGGGATTGTAGGGCAAGCTTCTGCGGGACTGGTTGCGGAAGAACCGGAAAAGTTTGCCAAAAGTCTTATACTTCAAGTTATACCAGGTACCCAAGGATTTTATGGATTTATTACGGCATTGATTATTATTTCAAGAATAGGACTTTTATCAGGAGGTGTAAAGCCTATAACTGTTGTTCAAGGTCTTTCACTTCTTTTGGCGGCGTTTCCCGTAATATTTGTTGAATACAAATCAGCTATTGATCAAGCAAATACAGCAGCTGCAGGAATAGAAATACTTGCTAAAAGGCCTGAAAAGTTTTTTAATGCGGTTATATATGCCGTAATGGTTGAAACTTATGCGGTGCTTGCACTTATAGTATCTGTACTTATGATAGTTAATATAAATCTGTAAGGAGATATATAATATGGCTGAAATTGATAGCTTGAAAAATAGAATATTGAAGGAAAGCAAGGATAAGGCTGAGGCTAAGGAAAGGGAAGCAGAAGCTCAAGTTCGGGAAATGCTGAAAGAATCGGAAGAAAAAATACAGGTTATATTAAATGACGGAAAAATTAAAGGAGAAAAAGAAGGAGATGCATTAAAAAATAGAATAATTTCAAAAGCACACATGGACTACAAAAATATGATTCTTGAAGCGAAGCAGGAAGCCTTAGAGAAGATTTTTGAACTTGTTTTACAGAGAATTAAAGAAATGAATAAGGAAGATTATACTCATTTTTTGGAAAGACTTCTTATACATAATACGGAGACAGGAACAGAAGAGGTTATATTGTCCAAAAATGATGAAGAAGGAATAGATGCGGAACTGCTGAATAAGGTAAATAAAGAGCTTATTTCTCAGGGAAAAGAAGGAAAATTGATACTGAAAGGTTATAGAGATAGTATAAGTTCAGGGTTTATTCTTCAAAGAGACGGTATAGAAATTAACTGCTCTCCAAAGTCACAGCTCAGATTATTAAGGGACAACCTTGAAGAAGAATTAGTGGATATTCTTTTTAAATAAGTATACCTCTTAAGGAGGATTGTATAATGGATAATAGTATTTTTATTAATAGTATCAGCCATATGAGAGTTCTGGAAGCAAGGATGTTCAGCAAAGCAAAGCTTGATTCCTTAGTAGATTCAGAGGACTTTTCAGACTGTGTAAGGATGCTTCAGAATTCTTATTATGGGAAATATGTAAATATGATTTCTTATGAGAAAGGGTTAAAGTTAGCTGTTGAAGATTTCTATAAGGATATGTATAAGCTTTTTCCTTTAAGAGAAGTAGTGGATATAATGGCTGTAAAATATGACAATCACAATCTAAAGGCAATTATAAAGGGAGAAATTTATAAAAAAGATTTTCGGGATATGATTATTGATGCTGGGAGCATTCCTGTGGATGTTTTAATGAATGGAATAAAAAAGAGAAATTTTGCTGATATACCGGAAACAATTTCATTGATGATAGAAAGAATATTTGACAGTTATAATCATAAAAAAAATCCTCAGGATATTGATATGGAAATAGATAAAGAAATTTATAAATACATGTTTCAAATAGCTGAAAAAAGTGAGATGCCGTATCTTTTTGATTTTACTAAATGTTCGATAGATTTATCTAATATAAGAATGTTTATTAGAATAAAGGCCCAAGGGAAAGGAGAGGAATTTTTAAAGAGAGCTTTTATATATGGAGGAAAATTGAATTTAGATCTGTTTGTATCCTACATAAATGAGCCGCTAGTTAGATTTTCAGATAAGATCATGTATACTCCATATGGAAAATGGTCTGAAGGATGTATAAAAAAATATATCGAAACTAAAGACTTGTCATTAATAGATAAGTTCAGTGATGACTTCATGACTAATTATTTAAAGAAAGCAAAGCTGATAAGCTTTGGGCCGGAACCAATTATTGCATATATATTTGCAAAGGAAAATGAAATTAAGGCTGTGAGAATAATTTTAACAGGTAAAAAGAACGGTGTAGACCCGGATATTATAAAAGAAAGGCTGCGTGAAAGATATTATGTATAAGATAGGTGTCGTAGGCGAAAAGGATATAGTAACGGCTTTTCTTGCTCTTGGGATTACGATAAAGCCTGTGGAAAATTCCGGGGAAGCGGTAAAAGCTGTGAATAATATGGCGAAAGATGGATACGGACTGATATTTGTAACTGAAACTATGGCACAGAATATGAAAGAGACTATAGAAAGGTATAAAAGCGAGATGCTCCCTGGAATTATTCTTATACCAGGAGTTCAAGGAAGCCTTGGAATAGGTCTTGAGGCAATAAAAGACAATGTAGAAAAAGCAGTAGGAGTTGATATTTTAACAAAGAAAGAAGGTTGATGATTTGAGTAATGGAAGGGTTGTTAAAATTTCAGGGCCTCTGGTTATAGCAGAGGGAATGGATGGATCGAAGATGTTCGATGTTGTCAGAGTAGGGAAGGCAAAATTAATTGGTGAGATAATAGAGATGAGGGGAGATAAAGCATCCATACAAGTATATGAGGAAACTTCCGGTTTAAAACCGGGAGAAGACGTTGTATCCTCCGGTTATCCCCTTAGTGCAGAATTAGGGCCCGGCCTTATTGAAGGAATATTTGACGGGATACAAAGACCTCTTAGAGATATAGCTGAGATAGCAGGGAGTTTTATTTCAAGGGGAATAGATGTAGTATCCCTTGACAGAAATAAAAAATGGCATTTTCATCCTGTAAAAAAGCCGGGAGACCATGTGGTGCCGGGAGATGTTATAGGAACGGTACAGGAAACTTCAATAGTGGAGCATAAGATAATGATTCCCTATGGGATAGAAGGAGAGTTAGTTGAGATAAACGAAGGAGATTATACAATTATAGAGCCTGTCGGTAAGATCAGAGTTAAAAGCGGAGAAATAAAGGATGTTATAATGCTGCAGAAATGGCCTGTAAGGAAGGGAAGACCATATAAAAGCAAACTTGCACCTGAGGAGCCTATGATTACGGGACAGAGAATAATAGATACATTTTTTCCTGTAGCAAAGGGAGGAACTGCCTGCGTTCCGGGACCTTTCGGAAGCGGAAAAACCGTTGTTCAGCATCAGCTGGCGAAATGGGCAGATGCGGAAATAGTTGTTTATGTAGGCTGCGGTGAGAGGGGCAACGAGATGACGGATGTTCTGATGGAATTTCCGCAGCTTAAAGATCCTAAATCCGGAGAAGCATTGATGAAAAGGACGGTACTTATTGCCAATACTTCCAATATGCCTGTTGCTGCCCGTGAAGCTTCAATATATACGGCTATTACTATAGCTGAATATTTTAGAGATATGGGGTATTCTGTTGCTCTTATGGCAGATTCTACATCAAGATGGGCTGAGGCCCTTCGTGAGATGTCGGGGCGTCTTGAAGAGATGCCAGGTGAAGAAGGTTATCCTGCTTATTTGTCGTCGAGACTTGCCGAGTTTTATGAAAGAGCAGGTAAGGTTATATGTCTTGGAGATGATGACAGAAAGGGAGCATTGACTGTTGTGGGAGCAGTGTCTCCTCCTGGAGGAGATTTGTCTGAACCGGTAGTTCAAGCAACTCTGAAAATAGTTAAAGTGTTTTGGGGACTTGATTCTAATCTTGCCTATAAAAGACATTTTCCGGCTATAAATTGGCTTTTAAGCTATTCACTTTATCTTGATAAAATTGGTGAGTGCATAGAAAAATCAGGAGCCGAAGGATGGATGAAATTAACAAGGGATGCAATGAAGGTTCTTCATGAGGAATCGGAGCTAAATGAAATTGTTAGATTAGTCGGAATAGATTCACTGTCACAAGAGGATAAACATACTTTAGAATCGTCAAGATCTTTGAGAGAAGATTATCTTCATCAAAATGCCTTTGATGATATAGACACTTATACATCTATTAAAAAACAGTATAAAATATTAAAGCTGATAATGGACTTTTATTCTCTCGGACAAAAAGCTATCAAAAATGGAGTTCCTTTCGATAAAATTGCTTCTTTACCCATTAGAAATGAAATATCCAGAGCAAAATATATTCCAGAGAATAATATTGAAAAAATTGATGAAATGGATTTATCCCTCAGACAGGAAATAGAAGATTTGATGGAGGGGAGAGTATAAAATGGTTAAGGAATATAAAACAATAAAAGAAGTTGCAGGACCTTTGATGATTGTGGATATGGTAGAAGATGCGGCCTATGATGAGTTAGTTGAAATTGAAACCCAGTCGGGAGAAGTGAGAAGAGGACGAGTTCTTGAAATAAATGGGAATAAAGCATTGATTCAGCTTTTTGAAAGTTCCATGGGAATAAATTTAAAGAACAGTAAAGTGAGATTTCTGGGTAAATCTCTTGAACTTGGGGTTTCCACTGATATGCTCGGAAGAATATTTGACGGCTTAGGCAGACCAAAGGATGGAGGGCCTAAAATAATCCCTGATAAAAGAGTGGATGTTGAGGGAGAACCTATAAATCCGGTTTCAAGAGATTATCCTTCGGAATTTATACAAACGGGAATATCTGCAATAGATGGACTAAATACATTGGTAAGAGGACAAAAACTTCCCATATTTTCAGGTTCTGGGCTTCCTCATTCAAGACTTGCCGCTCAGATAGCAAGACAGGCAAAAGTTTTGGGATCTGAGAGTGAATTTGCTGTTGTATTTGCAGCTATGGGAATAACATTTGAGGAAGCAAACTTTTTTATGGAAGATTTTAAGAAAACGGGAGCTATAAACAGGGCGGTTTTGTTTGTAAACCTTGCCGATGATCCTCCGATTGAAAGAATTGCAACTCCGAGAATGGCACTTACATGTGCAGAATATTTAGCATATGAAAAGGATATGCATGTTTTAGTTATAATGACAGATATGACAAATTATGCAGAGGCTTTAAGAGAAATTTCCGCAGCCAGAAAAGAGGTACCGGGAAGAAGAGGCTATCCTGGGTATCTATATACAGATCTTTCTACTTTGTATGAAAGGGCAGGAAGAATAATCGGGAAAAAAGGCTCAATAACTCAGATACCTATTCTTACGATGCCGGAAGATGACATAACCCATCCTATTCCGGATCTTACGGGGTATATAACGGAAGGACAGATAATATTAAGCCGTGAGCTTTACAGAAAGGGAATTATACCTCCGGTTAATGTTCTTCCGTCTCTTTCGAGGCTGAAAGATAAGGGTATAGGTAAAGGGAAAACAAGGGAGGACCATGCAGATACTATGAACCAATTATTTGCAGCTTATGCTCAAGGAAAGCAGTCTAAGGAGTTGGCTATAGTATTGGGAGAATCGGCTTTGTCTGATATGGATAAGATATATGCTAAATTTGCCGATGAATTTGAAAATAGATATGTTTCTCAGGGAGAATATGAGGAAAGAAGTATAGAAGAGACTTTAAACCTTGGATGGGAACTTCTCGGAATGATTCCTGTTTCAGAACTAAAGAGAATAAAAGATGAATATATAGAGAAGTATCTCCGAAAGGATGAAAAAGAATGAGATTGAATGTAAATCCGACAAGAATGGAACTTACTAACCTTAAAAAAAGGCTTAATGTAGCAGAGAAAGGCCATAAACTCTTGAAGGATAAACAAGACGAGCTTATGAAAAAATTTATTGATATGATCAGGCTGAACAATGACCTTAGAGTAAAGGTTGAAAATGAACTTTCTCAATCTTTGAAGGATTTCATGATGGCAAAAGCTGTTATGGGAACAGAAGTTCTTGAGGAATCCATAATGATTCCTATTGAAGAAATAAGCCTTGACATATCTAAGAAAAATATAATGGGTGTTAGTGTTCCTGAAATGAATTTTGTAAAAAAAGGTAAAGACAATTTTAGTATTTATCCCTATGGTTTTGTTCAGACTACCGGAGAACTGGATATGGCAATAAAAAAATTTTATGATATCCTTCCCTCTTTACTTCGATTGGCCGAAATAGAGAAATCATGCCAGCTTATGGCAGATGAAATCGAAAAGACAAGAAGAAGAGTCAACGCATTGGAATATATAATGATACCCCAATTAGAAGAAACTATAAAATATATAACTATGAAGTTGGAAGAAAATGAAAGAGGAAACATCGTAAGGCTTATGAAAGTTAAATTAATAATAGAAAATGAATAGTACTGAAGGTAATTAAAAAGTAACTTTTGCTTTTTATTTAATATGGCGGAAGTTACTTTTTTTAGGTTGATATCGTATTGAGATGAAGTTTATTTGTGATATAATGGTTATAGTATGAGAATATTTTTATTCTTTGGGAGGAAAGAGGATTATGTTAAAGGCTATAATTGGTGGTACGGGAGTATATGATATAGGGGATAAAATGAGTGAAAAAGCTGTGTGGACTGAATATGGTGAAGTTTTGATAGATGTAGTGGAAGTTCAGGATGAGGAAATAGCTTTTTTAGCAAGGCATGGTAAAAATCATTCTGTTCCTCCTCACTTGATAAATTACAGGGCAAATATGAAGGCACTGAAAAAGGTCGGAGTAAAATATGTATATTCGACGGCAGCCGTAGGTTCAATGAATGAGAAATATAAACCGGGCAGCATAGTAGTAATTAAAGATTTTATGGATTTTACAAAATCGAGGCCCTCTACTTTTTATGAAGGCAAAGAAAAAGGAGTAGTTCATGTCGATATGAGGGAACCCTACTGTAGAAATTTAATAAAACTTTTTTATGAGGAAGCAAAGAAAGAAAATCTTCCTATTGCTGGAGAAGGAGTTTATGTATGTACTGAAGGTCCGAGATTTGAAACCGTTAGTGAGATTAAAATGTATAAGTCCTTAGGAGGAGATGTAGTAGGTATGACTAATGTTCCGGAAGTAGTTTTGGCAAAGGAATTAGGAATGTGCTATAGTACTGTAGGGATTGTAACAAATTGGTGCAGCGGAATAGATAATCACGATACGGCAATCCATGATATTTCTCAGGCAATAGGAGATAAGAAGGAAAAAATAACAAAGATATTTACAGAAATATTTAAAAGAGAATTGGATCAGGAAAACTGTAAATGTAATAAATCTTTTATTAGATTAAAATAGGTTTTCTCATCGGTTACAAAAAATAAATTTAAAATATTTTTTGTTGAAAACATTATCCTCTGAAATATCACCTTGACTTTTTCATGGTAAAGAGATAAAATTAAAAAATATTTATTGAAATATGAATAAGGAGGATCAGCATGAAAGAGTTGAAGGGTGAAAAAGAAAATCAGATTGAAAATATCAGAAGAATTATTAAAGAAAAAGAGATCAGATTTATAGTTCTTCAAATTACAGATATTTTTGGAAAATCTAAAAAAGTCACTTTACCTTCCAGTCAATTGGATAAAATACTTGCTAATGAAGTCATGTTTGACGGTTCATCAATTGAAGGTTTTACCAGAATAGAAGAATCAGACATGTACTTATATCCTGATTTATCCACCTTTGTGGTACTTCCTTGGAAAACTCATGGAGGAGAAAATACTGCCCGTATAATATGTGATGTATATACTCCTCAGGGAGAACCATTTGTTGGCTGCCCAAGGCACGTTCTTAAGTCAGCTTTGAAAAAAGCAGAAGATATGGGATATGATTTTTATGTAGGACCTGAACCGGAATTTTATATATTTGGCTTGGATGAAGACGGAAATCCTATATTAGATAGTAATGATAAGGCAGGATATTTTGACATCGCCCCGTTAGATGAGGGAGAAGAAGTAAGGGAAGCTATAGTTCTTACTTTAGAAGGATTAGGCTTTGAAGTGGAAGCTTCTCATCATGAAGTAGGGCCGGGACAGCAAGAAATTGATTTTAAATATGCTGATGCCTTAACTACTGCAGACAGAATTACTACATTCAGATATGTGGTTAAAAAGGTAGCAGATGATTTAGGGCTCTTTGCCACCTTTATGCCGAAACCTGTGACAGGAATTGCGGGTTCGGGAATGCATTTAAATATGTCACTTTTTAAAAACGGAGAAAATATATTTTATGATAAAAATACAGAAGATCACATCAGTCAAGAGGCCCTCTATTTTTTAGGAGGAATTCTCAAACATGTTAAAGGATATCTGGCTATAACAAACCCTTTAATTAATTCTTACAAAAGGTTGGTTTCAGGATTTGAAGCTCCCGTCTATATAGCTTGGTCTGAAAGAAACAGGAGTCCTTTGGTTAGAATACCCGCAAAAAGAGGTTTGTCTACGAGATTTGAACTTAGATGTCCTGACCCTTCCTGTAATCCATACTTAGCTTTAGCAGCTGTTCTTACTGCTGGCCTTGACGGAATAAAGAATAAAATTGTTCCCCCTGCACCTATTAATGAAAATATCTATTCAATGAGTTCGAAGGAAAGAGAAGAAAAAGGAATAAAGTGCTTACCCAAAAATATTCTTGAAGCAATAGATGAGTTTTCAAAAGATGAATTAATAAAAGATGCATTGGGAGCGCATATAACTAATAAATATATTTCCGCTAAATTAAAGGAATGGGAAGAATACAGACAGATAGTTCAGCCTTATGAGATTAAGGAATACCTTAAGGAATATTAATTAGCCCCTGATTGCCAAATTTTTAATAGATAAAAAATTAAGATAAGAATTAATTCTTATCTTAATTTTTTTTGTTTTAATGTTATTTCATATAGTATTACTGTTGCTGCAATAGCCACATTTAATGAATCACAGTCTCCGAACATGGGAATGGAAACGGAAGTATGATTTGTGCTGTACCATTCTTCCGATATACCGTATTTTTCGCTTCCCATTACTACTGCTATTCTTCCAGTGTAATCCGATTCGTAAAAATTTAAATTTCCTTTAGTATCTGTAAGGATTATCTTAAAATTATTTTTATTGAGCCATTTTATGGTTTCGTCGAAATTCGAGTCGATAACCGGTACCTTAAAAAAACTGCCCATACTGCTTCGTATAAGCTTAGGATGATTTAGCCGAATTTTTCTGTTAGTAAAAATTACTCCGTCTACATCGGTAGCATCTGCCGATCTTATTATAGTTCCTACGTTTCCCTGTATTTCCAATCCATCAAGGATGACCAAAGTGCTGTTATTTTTTAATGGAATGTCTTCTAAACTTTTAATGGGTAAATAACATACTGCAATGAGACCTTGAGAATTTACCTTTTCACTTATAGCTTCAAATACTTTCTTTGAAATTGCAAATATTTTTTGAGTACTTTCGGCATAGCTGTTAACTAATTCTTGGGCTTCTATGGTATATATTTCTTCAATGGATATTAAAAAATATTTTATTTTAATATTATATTTTTCAACCATGTTTAATTCCCATATTCCTTCTACAACACCTAATTTTTCGGGATTTGGTTTTGTGTTTTTATTCAGAGCCCTTATAATATTTATTATTCTATTGTTTTTGCCTATGAATTGAATTTTATTTCCGTATCTTTCTTTAAATATATTTTCTTTTTCTTCCAAAGTATAAGATTTTAAATCTGTAAAATGGTTCATATCATTTTCCTTTCATTAATATTTTTATATTCCATAGGAAAATCATAATTTCCTTAATATATTAATGCTTCAATAGAGGCCTTTTTTATGAGACTAAATTCCTATTTTTTTGATTTAATAAAAATTGTTTTTTGAATAAAATTCTTATATTCAGCTATAAAGGCATTTTTAAACCCTATTTAATAATATCATACATTCCGTAAAAATTTAACATCTAAAATACTTTTTAATTAATAGCCCTGTTTATAGTATAATTAAATTAAGGGGGTATGGAAATGATTTTAAAACAAATAAATATAGATGATGATATAATGGTAAAAAATAAAATTCCAATATTAATTGAAGATAAAAATTGGATTAAGCTATTCGAAGACGTAGATTGTATAGATATTCAAAAATTAAAAAAGAAACTTGAAGAGTCTTTAGAATCTGAAAGAAATTTATTTAAAGAAATAGATGATCTTCAATATAGAAAATCACAGATCATGAAGAAGATCCTTGAAGTGTCTAATGCGGTTAATAATAAAGAAGAATTTGAAGAAGTTGATAAATTGGATGATTATAAGGAAGAGATTTTATCAATTAATGAAAGGGCAGATGAATTATCTCTTGATTCCGAAGCGATTTCTAAAGAAATTGAGGAGATAAATTTTCAGCTTTTGAAATCTACAATAGAATATGGATATAATATTTTAAAACAGGAAAAAGAAAGATTTAATTTTTTAGTAGAGGAAATAGATAGAATGAGAGAAGAAACTAAAACCCTTATAAATGAAAAGTATGATCATGAAGAAAGAATAAATGGCATATATATATTTCTGCATAATATGTTGGGAAATGACGAAATAGAAAAATTAGATAAAAGAATATTAGATAGAGAGGGTTAATATGCTTATTAAAGTTATATTTTTGATACTATTGTTATTAGGAGTTTTAGAAATATTTTTTGGATTTTTTACGATGATAATTGAAAGATATATTCGAAAGAAAAAATTAGATGATAAATCAAAAGGAAAAATAAAGTTATTTTTTGTTTTAATATTTTTTATAGGAGTTATATATTTTCTGTTTCAGTTTGTTATAGTTATGGCTAATTTATTAGGAATAAATTTAGGCAAAAGATTTACCGACATATTCAGATAAAGGAGATATTAATTATGATCGTGAATGTTGGTACCGATATTGTAAAGGTGGAAAGAATAAAAAATATATTAGAAAGATATGATGAAAAATTTTTAAATAGGATTTTTACTAAAGAGGAAATAGAATATATCAGATACAAGAATAAAAGTTTTACTACTGTAAGCGGAATGTTTGCCGGAAAAGAAGCTGTATTAAAGGTCTTAGGCATAGGAATGGGAAAAATTTCATGGAAGGATATAGAAATAATTCATGATAAGAAAGGTAAACCGTCAGTCAGATTGAGAGGAAAGGGATATTCTATCTTTAGTGGAAAAACTATAGACAATATTCATATCAGCATAAGTCATGAGAAAGATTATGCTATAGCCTATGCTGTAGGAGAAAGAAATTCCTGCGGCGATGAAATTGTTGTTGATGAAAATATGATTTCTATATTACCTAAGAGAAAGAAAGATTCCTATAAAGGAAATTACGGAAGAGTAGGAGTGATAGGAGGAAGTTTGAAATATACCGGAGCTCCTTTTCTTTGCAGCAAATCTTCTTTAAAGACCGGAAGCGGATTGGTATATTCTATAGTTCCCAAATCAATAAGAGACATTCTTTCCGTTAAATTTACGGAAGAAATAGTAATTTCTGTTGAAGATGATAAAAAAGGATTTTTTAATTTGTCTTCAATGGATGAAATGTTAAATCAAATAAGTGAAATGGATGCTTTGGCTTTGGGACCGGGCATTGATCGAGACGAGGAAACAAAGGAAATGGTATTTGAAGTACTGAAAAACTTTAAAGGCCCTATAGTACTGGATGCAGATGGACTTTACTTTCTATCCTTTGATTTGGATGTTCTTTATGAAAGAAAAGGACCGACCGTTATTACACCCCATATGGGAGAATTTTCAAGGCTTATTAAACTCTCTCCGGAGGATATAAAACTTAACAAAATTAAGTATTCTAAAAATTTTTCTGCAAAATATAATGTAATAACTGTTCTTAAAGGGGTAAATACTATTGTTGCAAGTCCGCAAGGAAATGTTTATGTGAACAGAACAGGAAATCCGGGCATGGCTACAGCAGGAAGCGGAGATGTCTTGACGGGCATAATATTGAGTTTGTTAGGGCAAGGTATTGATGAGTTTCATAGTAGCATGTTGGGGGTATATGTTCATGGACTTTCGGGAGATCTTGCCAAATTATCAAAGGGAGAATACGGCATGACCGCAGGAGACATAATGAATAGTATACCTTCGATATTAAATATTATGGAAAAAAGGTTGGGATAATTTTAATGAAAAAATTATTTGTTGGTAGTATAATTATATTGATACTTTTACTACTTTTATTTAAGATACCAACAGATAAAGATAATTTGTATGAATTACAGAAGACCATCAATAATTTTGAAAATTACTCGACGATTTCAAACATTACAATAATGAATCAAAATAAGAAATCTACATATAAAATAGAAGAAACGTTTGTAAAACCGGATAAATTTAAATTGAAAATTATTGAGCCAAAAGAAACAAAAGGGTGTATAATTATATATAATGGAAATAGGCTTTTTCTAAATCAGCCTATTATAGGTCAGTCTATTTCTATTGATAAAGTGGATAGCCTGGATAAAGAACTTTTTATGGGAGATTTTTTTAGAAACTTAAACCTTTTGGAAGAATCACATATTACCCAGGAAACCATTGAGGATGAAAAGTATATAGTAATTAAAATTCCTATGATTAATAAGAGCGACTTGAGGTATTACCAAAAGGTATGGTTTAACATAAAGGATTTTACTCCTTATAAGCTGAATTTGCTGGATAAACATGATAATGTAAGCGTAGAGATACTATATGAGAATTTTTGTTATGATACTGTAATTGAAGAAGAATTTTGAGGAGGGAATCGTAAGATGAAAGAATTAGAAGAAACAAGGCCTGTATGGGCGGAGATAAATCTTGATAATTTAGCCCATAATATTAAAGAGGTGAGAAGATTAACTAAAAAAGGAACTATGGTTACTGCTGTAGTAAAGGCAAACGCTTATGGTCATGGGGCCGTTGAAGCTTCAGAGGTATTTTTAAATAACGGAGCAGACAGATTGGCTGTTGCAACTTTATCAGAAGGTATAGAATTAAGAAAAGCAGGGATAAAAGCTCCCATCCTTATATTGGGATATACTCCGGGTTCTCAAAATCATACGGCAATTGAATGGGATATTATACAAACGGTTTATAGTTATAAGGATGCAGAGAATATTTCTAAGGAAGCCAAAAAACTTGGGGAAAATGCCGTAATCCATATAAAAATTGATTCCGGTATGGGTAGAATCGGATTTCTTCCCAATGATGAAAGTGTTAAAGAGATAGAAAAAATATCTCATTTGCCTTATATTACAATGGAAGGAATATTTACTCATTTTGCAAAGGCAGACGAAAAGGATAAAAGCTCTGCAAGGGAACAATACAAAAAATTTAATTGGGTGATGGAAGAACTTGAGAAAAAGAAGATAAACATTCCCATAAAGCACGTATCCAATAGTGCTGCTATAATAGATCTGCCGGAATATAATCTTGATATGGTAAGAGCAGGAATAATTATATACGGTTTATCTCCGTCTAAAGAAGTAAACTTAAATAAAATTGATCTTAAACCTGCATTGACCTTAAAAGCCAAAATATCAAATGTAAAAACAGTCCCTGAAGGAACAGGAATAAGCTATGGGCAAATATTTGTGACAAAAAGAGAAAGTAAAATTGCTACTGTACCAATAGGATATGCCGATGGCTTTACAAGACTTTTAACAAATAAAGGAGAGGTTGGGATTAAAGGTAAAAGAGCTCCTATAGTAGGGAAGATATGCATGGACCAATGTATGATAGATGTAACGGATATAGATGATGTAAAAGTAGGGGACGAAGTGATACTATTTGGAGATGGGAGAGACAATTCTCCTCATACTGATGAAATAGCGGAGAAACTCGGCACTATAAATTATGAAATAGTGTGTATGGTAGGAAGACGTGTTCCCAGAGTATATATAAAAGATGGAGAAATAGTAAATATTGTAGATTATTTATTGGAATAATATAAATATATGGCTTACCGTTGACATGGCGAAGATAAAATAATATACTTATTTTAAGTGTATCTTGCGAGGGGATTATTTTGTAAGGCTTCAAAGCTTGGGGGTGCGATTAATAAATATGGCTGGGACTAAAAAAATTATGATAAGTTTACCTGATAGCTTATTGGAAGAAGTAGATTTTATAGTATCAATTGAAAAAAAGAATAGAAGTGAATTTGTACGAGAGGCTATGAAACTGTACATTAGGGAAAAAAGCAAAGTGGAAATAGAAGAGAAGTTAAAGAACGGATACAAAGAAATGAGTAAGATTAATTTGTCCATAGCTGAAATAGGTATGGAACAGGATATGAGAGAATTGTATGTTTACGAAGCAAAATTAACAGGGTGTGAACAATGGTGATTATAAAAAGAGGAGATATTTTTTATGCGGACTTAAGTCCGGTTATAGGTTCCGAACAAGGAGGGGTTCGGCCTGTTTTAGTAGTTCAAAATGATATTGGGAATAGATATAGCCCTACAATTATTATAGCTGCGATTACATCTCAAATAAATAAGGCTAAATTGCCTACACATGTGGAAATTAATGCGGAATATGGTCTTCCAAGAGATTCTGTAGTACTTTTAGAACAAATAAGAACTATAGATAAAAAAAGGCTTAGAGAAAAAATTGGAAGGTTCAGCGATGAAATGATGGTTAAGGTTGATGAGTGCATAAAAATAAGTTTAGGGTTAGTGGACCTTTGAAATAAGCATGAAAAAAAACATGCTTATTTTTTGATGTAATTTTTTGTTTTACATAATAGAAATGTATAGTATAATCAATAGAAGGAGGAATTTTTTTATGGAAAGAAAAACAAAAATAGATATATTTTTGTTAAGTGTATTGATATTAGCATTAGTGTTAGTATCTTTGGGGACAAGAAGTTTTTCGGAGCCGGGAACAGAAGAAGATCCGTTGGTTTCTCAAACATATGTAGAAAAGAGGATAGATCAGCTCAGATATTATATAGATGAAAAGGTATCAGGAAAGAATAAGTTAGAAATAGTAGAAGTAGAAGAAGGTCAATCAATAATAGGTAGTTCGGGGACAGAAATAATACTTAGAGGTGGAAAGGGTAAAGTTATAGCTGGGCAACTGGGAGGAATTTGTGATGTTACCGACGGAAAAGATCTTCAAATGGATGAAAACGTGCCTGCAAATCATATGATTCTTATACCAAGAGACGATGGGAGAGGAATATATGCAGCAGACAAATTGATTCTTATGGTTATGGGAGAATATGAAATCAAATAGATGAGAAGAGGGATTTAATTGGCGGAATTAAGACCTTACAAAATAGGAGACGAAGAAGGAATAGTCAAACTTTTTAATGAGGTATTTAATAAAAATAGAAATGTAGAATATTGGAAATGGGAATTCCTTAAAAACCCTTATGGACAAGGAGTAATGGCTTTGGAAGATGAAAATGGCCGAATAGTGGGACAATGTACTCTTCTTCCTTCCAAAATGCAGTTGGGAGGCAGAGAAGTTTTGGGAGGACAATCAATTGATGCCATGGTTCATAAGGATTTTAGAAGAAGGGGATACTATGAGCATATGGCATTTTATTCCTATGAATTGGGAATAAAAAGAGATATTAAATTTAGATACGGGTTTCCGAGTAAACCAGCTCTTCAGGGAATACTTGAAAAGCTGGGAGGAAGCTTGGTTTGTGATATTCCCCTATATATGGATGTATACAGGATAGATAATTTAATGGAGGACTTGATTAAAAATAAAATTTTAAGTAAAATATTAGCTGTACCTGCAATGCTCATGGTAAAAATATATAGAGGAAAAGTTATCAAAAGCAAAAATACTTATGAAATAGAAGAAATCACTTCTTTTGATAACAGATTTGATGAATTTTGGAAAGAGGTAAAAGATAAGTATCCTACAATGACTGCAAGAGAAAGTGTATTTTTAAATTGGAGAGTGAAGGACCATCCTACCATACCTTATAAGACTTTTGCAGCAGTCAAAGACGGCAATATTAAAGGATACATAATTTTTAAAGTTGAGGAAAAATTTGTCAGAGGAAAATATCCTTTAAAATTTGGGAGTATTGTAGACTTGGTTGGAGAAAATGAAGATGTTATAGTGTGCTTATATGAAAAGGCTAAAGAATATCTGAAAACTGACGGAGTTAATTTTACTGTATGCTGGATATTGAATGGGATGATATATGGAGAAACGATTAAAAAATTGGGATTTATTAAAACTAAAAGTACCATTCCCTTTGCAGTGAAAAATTTGACTGAAAATCATGAAATAGACCCTTATATCTTTGAAGAAAAAAATTGGTATTTAATGCCAATAGAATCGGATATATATTGAGGTGAGAATATGATAAAAAGAATAATAAAGATATTATTGAAATATCCCATTATCCTATTTAATAAAATTTATACTTATTATTATTATAAAAACAGTTCTAAAAATGATAATATTGATGTGGATGATATGTTTAAAAGAGGGAAAAATGTTCTTGTATTTTCACCTCATGTGGACGATGAGACGATAGGATTGGGAGGAGCCTTATTAAAGCATAAAGATAACTCTGATGAAGTATCTGTCGTATATATAACAGACGGGAGAGGAAGCACATCAGAATTTTCTGAAGACAGAACGATAGAACTGAGAAGAAAAGAAGGAGAAGAATTAAAGAAAGTTTTAAACATAAAGGAAATGTATTTTTTAAATGAAGAGGACGGACAAGTAGATTCAAATAAAATTGAATTAATCAATGAAATATGTGAAATACTTAATTCAGTTAAACCGGATATTATCTATACTCCATTTTTGATTGATGGGCATAGGGATCATGTAGAGACTACTAAATTACTTATAAATGCCTTGAGCAAAGAGGGAGGAAATTTTGAAAATATATATATGTATGAAGTTAACTGTCCTATTATGCCTGAAATTATAAACAGTATGAATATTATGGAAGATGATATATTTAAAAAGAAGGAAAAATTATTTTCAATATTTAAATCTCAATGGGCAATGGGTTTCGACGCCTTTATCCTTTTGAACCGGAGAAAAAAGCTTATATTAGATAAGGGAGCCGCGGCAGAAGTATTTGTTAAGGGAAATTATGAGGAAGTCAAAAAAATTAAAGAGTTTCTTGAAACAGAAAAATTTGATTGCAACAACTTTAGACAATTAAGTAGTGAATACAATCTTTTTTTATCATTTCGAAAGGGGAAAGCTTATAAAAAAAAGTACAGCCACGTAGTAAATGAATTTATTGAAAGAAAGGCAGTATCACAATAAGGAAATCAGAAGGGAGGAAAGCTCCATTGAGGAGCTGAAGAATAATGAAAGTACTTCATCTTATAAGCGGTGGAGACACTGGTGGGGCTAAAACTCATATTATATCTTTGCTTAAGGGTTTAGGGAAAAATATTGATGCCAAGGTTATTTGTTTCATAGAGGATACATTTTATGAAGACGGGTTAAAAGCAGGTATTAATATAGAAGTTTATAAGCAAAAAGAAAGATATGATTTAAGTGTAATTACAAGACTTGAAGAAGAGATTGAAAAGGAAAATTATGATATTATCCATTGCCATGGAGCAAGGGCCAATACTATCGGTATGCTTTTAAAGAGAAAAATTGATAAACCTTTTGTTACTACTATACATAGTGATTATAAATTGGATTTTAAAGACAATGTTTATAAAAGAATAGTGTATACGGCAATTAATTCTATTGCATTAAAAAAATTCGATTATTATATTGCCATTTCCAATAACTTTAAAAAAATGCTTATCGATAGAGGTTTTGATGAAAAAAAGATATTTATTGTCTATAATGGAATAGATTTAAATGAAAAAATAGAGTATGTTAATAAAAAAGAATTTCTTGAAAGATATAATATTTCAGGAGAGAATAAAATTTTAGTTGGAATAGCGGCAAGGCTTGATGCCGTAAAAGATCATGAAACCTTTATAAAAGGGGCCGCTGAAGTTTTGAAGAAGAGAGATGATGTTATATTTCTCATTGCAGGTGAGGGAAATGACCAAAAAGAGCTCGTCTCTTTGACGGAAAAATTGAATATATCGGATAAGGTATATTTTTTAGGATTTGTAAAGGATCAATATTCGTTTTTTAATGCAATTGATATTAATGTCCTTACTTCTTTAAGTGAAAGCTTTCCTTATGTAATATTAGAAGGAGCGAGGGTTAAGAAACCTGTAATAAGTACTAATGTAGGAGGTATAAAAGATTTGATAGAAAACGGATACAATGGTTTTCTTATCGATGTGGGAGATTATCGTGCTCTTTCAAAATATATACTTAATCTTTTGGAGGATAAGAGTATAATAAAAACTATGGGAGAAAATCTATATAATAGTGTAGAAGAAAAATTTTCTTCTGATAAAATGGTAAAAGATCATATTAAAACTTATAATGAAATTTTGAAAAACAGGAGGCAAAAATAATGAAGATAATAAATGAAAAGGGAAAATTATTTGGAATAATAAATATAATTGATTTGGTGGTAATAGTTGCTCTTGTATTATTAATAGTAGGCGGGGTTAAAAGATTTGTAACAACAAGGCCTGAAATGGTTTCGGATTCTAAAAAGGCAATTATAACGATAGAAGTTTCCGAAATAAGAACTCCTACAGTAGAGGGGCTTGTAGTTGGAGATCCTTTGTATCATTATGACAAGGGAACTTATCTTGGAAAGATAGTAGATAAAACCGTTGAGGATTACAGAGAACCTGTGGAAAGCGGAGACGGACGATGGGTTAATGCAGTGGTTCCCGACGAATATGTAGCGATACTTACTGTTGAAAGTGATGATGCAAAAGAAACACAGGATGCGGTAATAGCAGGAGGAGAACAGATTAGGATAGGTGCTCAGTACAGACTTAAAAATAAAAAAGTTGCGGTATTTGGGACTATTTTAGGTGTTGAAGTAAAATAGATTCTTAGGAGTGGTAATATGTACAGTAGTATATTTGTAGGCATACTTTCAAAGATATGGAACTTTATTAGAAAAAATTACGAATATAGTATATTAAAAAGAATTTTGAATTTTATAGGAAGAGGAATTAAAGCTTTATTTAAAGGTTCTGTATTTGCAGGTATTTTTATTTCAAACAGAAAGCTTATAGAGGAAAGCTTATTATATAAAATTTATAGGATATTTATAAAAGGCATTAATAAATTCATCGAGTTTATTAAGAAAATAGTTACTAAAGACAAGAAAGGAAGTATTATAAGTAATTGTTGTTCCGTGTTATTTAAAGATGATGTTTCTATAATAAATACTTTTTCCTTTTTCTTTATTTCCTTTGGAATATTTATTATTATAAATGATATGGTCAGAGGGAAATTTACAGGTAAATCCTATATTGTATCTTTTATTTTAATTATTTTTTCTTTAATGAGCTTAAAATTGGAAAAAAATTATAAAGAAATATTGGAAAACAGCTTTATGTTTAATTTTGTAAAAAATTTATTTTTAATAGATGAGGAAAGAGGGGAGAAATGGTGGTAGAAAAAATTCATAAAAAAGAACTAGTCCTCCCTATAGCTTTGGGAATAATTTTTTCTCTAATATATTTTGAATTGCCTTTGAAATATTTCGCCGCTTTATTTATGGGAACGGTAGTAGGAATATTGATACTTCATGATATAAAAATAGGAATATTTTTGGCTCCTCTTTTCATTCCATTTTTGCCTGATATGGCAGGATTGATTTATTTGATTTTCATTTTTGCTGCTTTTTTGTATAAAGGTACTTTTAAGAAGATAAATCCTTTAACTACGAATTCCATAGATACTCCTATTGCTCTTTTTGTTATTGCGATAACTATTTCGACTATTACAAGTTTAAATCCAATGGGAAGCTTCAGGGATTTTGCTATTCATATTTCTGCTATTGCTTTTGCTTTTACGGTAATGAATAGTATAGATAGTAAAAAGGATTTGAATATATTATTAACGGTAATGGTATTTTCTGCAACTTTAATAGCCCTTTACGGATTTTATCAATATAAAGTAGGAATCAAGATGGAGGATAAATGGCTGGATATGGCCAATAATCCGGGTGTAACCACTCGAATATTTTCTGTATTCGGTAACCCTAATATATTGGCGGAATATTTAATAATGTCTACGCCTATATCAATCGGATTATTTTGGTATAATAAAAGGTTTTATAAAAAGATCATGTTTTTGGTCACTTCTTTAATATTGATGCTGGCATTGATTTTGACTTTATCCAGAGGAGGCTGGCTCGGATTTGCCTTTGGAATGTTGGTGTTTGTTTTATTGGTGGAAAAGAGGCTTTTGCTTTTGCTGATTCCTCTAGGAATAGGAGGAGTATATTTACTTCCTGAAACGATAATGAACAGAATAATGAGTATAGGGAATTTAGCAGATTCATCCAATGCTTACAGAATTAAAATTTGGAAGATTGCTATTGATATTATAAAAGATTTTCCCATTGCCGGTGTAGGATTTGGCTATATTCCTTTTAAACAAGTTTTTGAAACTTATATAAGAACTATGCCTGCTTATCATGCCCATAATACATATCTTGAAACTTTGGCTGAAATGGGGATAGGAGGATTTATTATATTTATAATATTAATATTCATTTTGTACAAATATTCAATAAAGAAACTTATAGTAAATCAAAAGGATAGATATATCCGTACTGTGTCGGCAGGGGTTCTTTCAGGGCTGTCAGCTATATTGGCCCATGGAGCTGTGGAAAATGTCCTATATCTTCCTAAAATAATAATTACATTTTGGTTCTTAGTATCTTTTATTTTAGTACTCATGCGTATATCAGATAAATCTGTAGGATTAGATAGGTAAGAAGGAGAATATATATGAAAGCAGATAAGAAGGTACTTATTTCCGGATACTATGGATTTGATAATAGCGGAGATGACGCTATACTCAAAGCCATAGTAAAGGATTTTCAAAAAATGGATGATAAGGTGAAAATACTTGTTTTATCCAAGCGGCCGAGCCATACGGAGAAGATGTATGGAATAAAAGCTATAAACAGATTTCAAATTCATGATATTGTAAAGGAAATGAAAAATTGTGATCTGTTTATAAGCGGCGGCGGAAGTCTTCTTCAGGATGGAACAAGTACCAGATCTATTATATATTATCTGACTTTAATAAAGTTAGCGTTAATGAATAAAAAGCCCGTTATGATCTATGCCAATGGGATAGGGCCCATAAATAAGAAATTTAATAGAAACTTTACAAGGAAGATACTTGATAAGGTGGACTTGATAACCTTAAGAGATGAAGACTCTCGGTATTATTTAAAGGAATTGCAGGTAAAAAATCCAAATATATATGTGACTGCGGATCCGGTTTTTACCCTTGAGCCTTCCAACAATGAAAAGATAGAAAATATATTTAAAGCTGAAAAAATACCTTTAGACAAACCTCTCATAGGGGTATCCGTAAGAGAATGGAAAAGTGCGAAAAATTTAATTTCAAATATTTCTCAGGCCATAGAATATATGATAAAAAAATTTGGAGTTAATGTGGTACTCATACCTATGCATTACCCCGAGGATTTGGATATAAGCAAGAAAATTTATGAAAAAATTACGATAGAAGGTTGTTTTGTTGTATCCGAAAAATACAGCGTAGAGGATATTATGGGAATAATCAGGAGGTTGGATATGATTATTGCCATGAGGCTTCATTCTCTTATATATGCGGCTACTCAGAAGGTTCCCATGGTAGGATTGATTTATGATCCTAAAATAGAGGGCTTTTTAAAATTTATTGAAATGAAATACATGTGTAATGTAGAAAATGCAGAAGTAATAGAACTTTGTTCAATTATTGATAAAGCGTGGAACAATAAAGGTAATCTCAAAACCAAATTAAAAGAAAAAGAAGACGTATTTAAAGAAAAAGCTCTGGAAAATGTCTACATGGCATTAAGATTGATAAATGGTAGGTGATTTCATGGGGAAGATAAACATATTAGGAATAGGAGTGGATAATCTTACTTCAGAAGAAGTAGTGAAAAATATTAAAATCTTTCTAAAGGAAAACAAGCCTAAAATTATATATACTCCGAATACAGAAATGATAATGATGGCGCAAAAAGACAAGGAATTGATTAAAATAATAAATTCGGCGGATTTGGTTATTCCTGATGGGATAGGACTTATTTATGCTTCAAAGATAAAGAAAAATCCATTGAAGGAGAGAGTCACAGGATTTGATACATCCCTAAAAATGCTTGAAGTAGCAAATGAAGAAAAGTTAAAGGTTTTTCTTTTGGGAGGAAAAGAGGGAGTAGCCAAAGCTGCTGCTGAGAAAATAAAAGAAAGATATCCTCATTTATATATATCAGGTTACAATAATGGATATTTTAAGGGAGCTCATACAGGATTTCCGGGAAATGATGAAGAATTAGAGGTAATAAGGAAGATAAATGATTCTGAGCCGGACATCCTGTTTGTCGGTTTGGGAATACCTAAACAAGAGAAATGGATAAACTTATATAAAGACAAGCTTAAGTGTAAAGTGATTATAGGAAATGGAGGAACAATGGATATTATTGCAGGTAATTTAAAAAGAGCGCCGGAGGTATTCCAGAGATTAGGCTTGGAATGGTTCTACAGGCTTATTAAAGAACCATCGAGGATTAAAAGGCAGATAGTTCTTCCTCAATTTATATTAAAGGTTATTTTTAATAAGGATGCTGTAAAATAGGTAAGGAGATATGTATGGTATATATTGAAAAATGGTATAAAAAATTTATTTCATACTCAGGGATTACAATAGGTGTCGCTATAATGGCCGTATCATTAAATTTTTTCTTGGAGCCCAATACTATAGCTCCTGGTGGAGTTACAGGACTTGCCATTGTTATTAAGAAGATTACAGGCGCTCCGGTATATATCACAAATTTAGTTATTAATATTCCTTTATTTATATTAGGAATGTTGATGTTAGGAGGAATATTCGGAGCCAAGACTCTTTTTGCCACAATCGGTCTTTCGTTTTTTTTAAAAATTGTTCCTTATAAGGTTGTAACTACTGATTTGCTTTTATCATCAATATTTGGAGGAGTACTGATGGGAATAGGTCTGGGAATTGTATTCAGAGAAGGAGGAACAACAGGAGGTTCCGACTTAGCCGGTGCAATCCTTAATAAAAAATTCCCGGCTTTAAGTACTTCCGTATTTATGATGGTTATAGATACGTTGGTAGTAATAATTGCCGGTGTAGCGAATAAGAAAATAGAAGTTTCTCTTTACTCTATTATATCCTTATACGTAAGTGTTAAAGTAATAGATTTGATGCTGGAAGGATTCGGATATTTAAAGGGATTTATGATTATAACGGATAAACCTTTAGAAGTAAGTGAAACAATAATGGAAAGATTGAATAGAGGAGTGACTTTGTTTAAGGGAAAGGGTATGTATACTAAGGAGGAGAAGGATATACTTCTCTGTGTAGTAAACAGATCTCAGTTTGCTAAAATAAAAGAAATTGTTCTGGCCATTGATAGGGATGCGTTTATTATGATTACTGAGATGAATGAAGTTATAGGAGAAGGTTTTAAAGAGATAGAAAAAAAGTAGGAGGGATTTTATGGAAAATTATAACGAACTAAAGTCCGTTGCAAAAAAATTGAGAATTGACATTATTAAAATGCTGGAGAAATCAAAATCCGGCCATCCGGGAGGGTCTCTTTCGGCATGTGAAATATTGACGGCTTTGTATTTTAAAGAAATGAAAATAGATCCTAAAAACCCAAAATGGGAAGACAGGGATAGGTTTGTCCTTTCCAAAGGCCATGGTGCTCCCGTACTTTATGCAGCTTTAGCCGAGAGGGGATATTTTCCTAAGGAAGAGTTGATGCATTTGAGACAAATTAATTCAATGCTTCAGGGCCATCCGGATATGAAGGGTACTCCGGGAGTCGATATGACGACAGGCTCTTTAGGGCAAGGCTTTTCTGCAGCGGTAGGAATGGCATTGGCAGGTAAAATTGATAAAAAGAATTATAGAGTATATACTCTCATCGGAGACGGAGAATCTCAAGAGGGAATTATATGGGAGGCATCCATGTTTGCCAGCCATAACAAATTGGATAATCTGACTGCTTTTATGGATCACAACGGATTGCAGATTGACGGAAAAAACGATGAGGTAGTAAGAATAGAACCGATAGATGAAAAATTTAAAGCTTTTGGATGGAATGTTATAAATATTGACGGACATAATTTTGAAGAAATATTTTCTGCAATTGAAAAGTCAAAAAACACTAAAGGAAAACCTACAATGATTATAGCCAAAACGATAAAAGGAAAGGGAGTTTCCTTCATGGAAAATCAAGTAGGTTGGCATGGAAATGCTCCCGATAGAGAACAGGCAGAAAAAGCATTAATTGAACTTGGAGGTGAAATAGATGACTAAGGCAATGGCGACAAGAGATGCATACGGAGAAGCATTAAAAGAACTCGGAAAACTCAATAAAAATATAGTAGTCCTTGATGCGGATTTGTCTAAATCCACCAAGACTATAGTTTTTAAAGAAGAATTTCCGGAAAGATTTTTTGATGTGGGAATATCTGAACAAAATCTTATGGGAATTGCAGCAGGGTTATCGACCTGCGGGAAGATACCTTTTGCAAGTACCTTTGCTATGTTTGCGACAGGGAGAGCTTATGAGATAATCAGAAATTCAATTTGTTATCCCAAATTGAATGTAAAGATAGCGGCAACTCATGCAGGACTTACCGTAGGAGAAGATGGAGCAACTCATCAAGCTATAGAAGATTTAAGCCTTATGAGATCTATTCCTAATATGGTAGTATTGAATCCGGCTGACGGAGTGGAAGCCCGTCAGTGTATATTTAAAGCAGCGGAACATAAAGGGCCTGTATATATTAGACTGGGAAGAAGTAAAGTACCGACTATATTTGACGACAGTTATAAATTTGAAATAGGAAAAGGAGTAGAGCTTAAAAAAGGTAAGGATGTAACCATTATAGCTACGGGGATAATGGTAGAAAAAGCTTTGAAAGCCGGAGAAATGCTGGAGAAGGAAGGGATATCTCCAAGAATAATTGATATTTCTACAATTAAACCTATAGATAAGGATATTATAATCAAGGCTGCGAAAGAAACCAAGAAAATAATTACTGCCGAAGAACACAGTATTATAGGGGGATTGGGCAGTGCAGTAGCTGAAGTTCTTTCTGAGAATTACCCTGTTTTATTGTCAAGAATAGGAGTGGAGGACACCTTCGGAGAATCCGGTACAGTAGATGATGTTCTTGAAAAATATGGGTTTACCGCAGAAAATATTTATAATAGAGTAAAGAAGATTATATAAGAACTTTAAATTTAACGGATAGATAATTATTAGTATGTTATCTATCTTTTTTTTTACATAAACCATTTCGATATAGAATAATATTATGGTAGAGATAAAGTGGAGGGGGTACAGGTGAAGAGAGCCATAGTTATTATTGGAATAATAGGGATAATCATATCAGGAATGATTTTTATTCCAAAATATTTGAATGAAGGTGATAAAAGAGTGAAATTCAAAGTTTTGAAATCTGATGAAGTTCCACAAAAGTTAGAAGATATCCTTCCTAAGTATTTAGTTCAGGAAAAAGCATTAAGCTGTAAAATTGGTGATGAGGTTTATGTTGTAGTAACAAGAGGTGAAAAGATGTCAGGAGGTTATAGTGTATTTATTGATAGAATTGAAAAAATCACAGATAGGAAAGGCACATCTGAGTTGATAGTATATGCCAAATATGTTGATCCAAAACCTGACGAAATGGTAACCCAATGTATAACTTATCCTTTTATTGTTGTTAAGACCAATATGGATGATATTCCTGACAGTATAAAATTGGAGGTGGAAAGAGAATAATAGGGCATATTTTGATTTAGCACCATAAATTGCTTAAAGGAAATAAACAATTTGTATAGAACCCTTATTGAGTTTTAAATTTTATCTGAAGGGAGAAATACAAATGAGAAAACTTAAAAAGAAGGTGGGCATAGTAATGTTGGCTTCAGTGGTGGGGCTGACATCTACATCTTTTGCTACACCTTATACTATTAAAGAAGGAGATTCCTTTTGGAAAGTAAGCCGGCAGTATAATGTAAGTTTAGAGGACATGCTTAAAGAAAATAAAGCTAATAAAAATACGGTGATATATCCGGGACAGATTATTCAGATTCCCGGCAAAGAAGAAGTTAAGATAAGCAGCAGAGGGGGAATAAAAAGAGATGTGCCGGATTTGACCGAATATACTGTGGTTGACGGAGATAATATTTGGGACATATGTAAAAAATACGGCGTTACTATAGAAAGCATTTTTGAGGCAAATAAAGGAATAGATGAGAATACAGTACTTAAAGTAGGGCAGAAATTAAACATAGCAAAACAAAATAAAGAACAACAGAACATAAGCGAAGGTTCCAAAAAAGATGAAACTAAAGTATCAAGTCAAAATGTCAATGAAAGTGTAGAGAAGCCATCCAACCAAAAAATTGATACGGAAGGAAAATATGGAGAGTATTTAGACTGGAGCAAAGTAGACGGGCTGATTCCAAGAGGTACAAAATTTAAGGTAATAGATTTTTATACAGGAAAATCTTTTATGGTTCAGAGGTCTGTAGGCAGCCTTCATGCGGATTGTGAAACCTTGTCTTTAGAAGATACAAATATAATGAAAGATATATGGGGAGGATTCAGTTGGGTAAGAAGACCTGTTCTTGTTCAAATAGGGGACAGGCTTATAGCCGCCAGTGCTACTGCTATGCCTCACGCAGGAAATGATAAAGCCGAGGGAGGAGCTTATACTACTTGGAGAAGCGGAGGATATGGAAAAGGGATAAATTTTGATTATGTAAAGGGTAATGGAATGGATGGACATTTTGATATTCATTTTTTGGGAAGTAAAAGACATATGGATGGACAAACAGATCCCCAGCATCAGCAATGTGTTAAAATTGCAGCAGGCTTGAATAAATAATAAAGTTGCTAAATAAATGATTTTAGTGTATCCTTGAAAGTAAAGAATACACTAAAATTGTTTTTAATCAGGATCTTTGCAGTTGATTAATTCTTTATTTGTAATTACATAATCTACAGGTAAATCATATTTTCCGGCTGGAACCTCAGGAATGATTTGGATATCAAAAGCAAGGCCTAACTTTATGGTATGAGAATCTAATTTTTCAAAAAATCTGTCGTAATATCCTCCTCCATATCCTATTCTATAGCCCTTCCTGTCAAAGGCAACAGCTGGGACTAATACTAAATCAATTTCTTTGGGAGATATTTTTCTTATGAATTCTTTTTTGGGAGTTAATATGTTATAAACCCCGTTTTCTAACTCTTTATCGAAATCGAATAGCTCAGAGATTATTAATTCTCTTGTTTTGGGAATAGAAATGGGAACTCCTATTCTTTTAGATAATTTTAATGAATATTTAATTATTTCTTTTGTTTCCACTTCATTCCTGAAATCAATATAAGCCATAATAAATTTGGAATTCTTATAGATGCCTGAATCATACAATCTTTCTTTGATTAATTTATTTTTTTCTTTTATATCGTCGGTGTTCATATTTCTTCTTTTTTCTAAAAGTTTTTTTCTGAGCAAAATTTTATCCAAAAATACCACTCCTCATAGTTTATTTATTGTTTCTTTTATATTATAATAATATCATTGTATGGATATATTTTGTTGAAAAAAATTATATAAAAATAAAGGAGTTATGAAATTTACATAGAAAGTATTAATATGTTGTATTTTAAATTTTAATTATAAATTATCCATGATATGTGCTAACAGAGGTGATATAGTGATTAGATTCGTTAATGCAAGCAAAACTTATGACAATGGAGTAAAGGCTTTATCAAATATAAATGTTAAGGTAGATAAAGGAGAGTTTGTTTTTATAGTGGGGCCAAGTGGTGCCGGAAAATCAACTTTGATTAAACTCCTTTTAAAAGAAGAGGATTTGACTTCAGGAAGTGTATTTTTAAATGAGATGGATATAACGAAAGTGAAAAGCAGAAGAATCCCGTATATAAGAAGAATCATAGGGGTAGTTTTTCAGGATTTCAGAATTCTTCCCAATAAAACTGTGTATGAAAATATAGCTTTTGCTATGGAAATATTAGGTGCACATCCAAAGGAGATACGAAGGAGGGTACCTATGGTGTTAAGTATGGTTGATTTAAGCAATAAAGCAAATTGTTATCCCAATCAGTTGTCGGGAGGTGAACATCAGAGGGTTTCCATTGCAAGAGCAATAGTTAATAATCCGCCTGTACTTATTGCGGACGAGCCTACCGGAAATCTTGATCACGATACAGCATGGGGAATAATGGAAATATTTAAAGAAATCAATAGAAGAGGTACTACAGTTTTAATGGCTACTCATGCCAAGGAAATAGTTGATTTAATGAAAAAACGCGTAATAGCTCTTGAATCAGGAAGAATAGTAAGGGACGAAGAGAAGGGTGTGTATAACCATGAGACATCGCATATTTAAGAATATAGTCAAACAAGGTTTTCAGGGTATGTGGAGAAACAGAACAATGGGTTTGGCTTCCGTAGGCTCCATAACGGCAGTTCTTGTAATACTTGGTATGGTTCTTATTATTGTATTGAGTATAAATAATGTGGTAATTGAAACTAAGAATAAATTTGATGAGATACAGGTATTTTTAGATGATAATGCAGATGAGGAACAATTAACTAAAATTGAAAACCGTATTAAAGAAACAGATGGGGTAAATTCAGTAGTATTCCAATCTAAAGAACAAGCTTTAAATATAATGAAAAAAGAATGGGGAGACGAAGGGTATCTCCTTGAAGGACTGGAAGAAAATCCTCTTCCTAATTCTTACGTAATTCAATTGAAGGATATAAAATATGCTGATAACGTAGTGGACAAGATAAAAGGAATGAGCGGGATAGAGGAAATTAAATATTATAAGGATATTATAGATAAGATGTTGACTGTATCAAGGTATATAAAAATAGGCGGTATAGCAATAATTGCTATATTAATGTTTATTTCCGTATTTATTATCTCAAATACCATTAAAATTACTGTTGCAGCGAGAAGAAGGGAAATAAGCATTATGAAATATGTTGGAGCAACTAACGGATACATAAGAGGACCATTTATTATTGAAGGCATCCTTCTGGGAGTTGTAGGAGCCGGATTATCCATATTAATAGTCAATTTCGGGTACAAATATTTGTTTAAAGTAATAAACGAAAGGCTGTATATCATATTTACGGTATATTTAGTTTCTCCTTATGTTTTATTTCAGGATATAGTCATAATATTTCTTGCCATAGGTATAGGTATAGGGGTTCTGGGGAGTTTGTTATCACTTAAGAGATTTTTGGATGTATAACGGTAAGGAGGTAATTTGATGAAAAAAAGAATAATAGCCGTACTCTTAATCGGAATTTTTCTGTTTTCCTGTTCCGTATCCGGAGCGGAGAAATCCTTAAATGATTTAATGAAAGAAAGAGATAGTTTAAAGGAAAAAAGAGAAGAAAATCAAAAAAATATGAAAGAGACCAAAAAAAATATCAGCAATGTCAGTGAAGAAATAGCAGAGTTGGACAAACAAATCAATGATGTAAGTAAAAAGTTAGGTGATGCTGAGGAAAATTTAACTAAAATAAATGCCGACATAGGAAAAGTTAAAAAACAATTAGAAAAATCCGAAAAAAACATTTCGGAAAAAACCGATACTTTTAATTCACGGCTTAGGGTGATGTATAAAAATGGTAATATCGGATATTTGGAAGTTCTCCTTTCTTCGGCAAATATCAGAGATTTTCTTCAAAGAAAGGATATGATTCAATCTATAGTAAACTATGATAAAAATCTTTTAAAGTATATGAAATCCCAAAGGGACATTATCCAAACAAGTAAAACAAAATTGGAAGCTCAGAGAGCCTCGGCAGAAGTTGTGAAAAATGAGATTAAATCCAATAAGGCTGATCTGGAACTTGCTTCAAGAAGTAAGGGCAAATTTATGGAACAGCTAAGTTCAAATCTTGAAGCACAGAAGAAATTTGAAGAACAATGTGCAGAAGATGAAAAGAGGATTCAAGAGGAAATAAGCAAAAGACAAGTAAAGACCGGTCCTTATTCGGGAGGAATAATGGGTTGGCCTGTCCCCGGCTATTCAAGGATAAGTTCTCCTTTTGGCTATAGGATACATCCTATATACAAAATAAAAAAATTACATACTGGTATTGACATTCCTGCACCTACCGGGACTAAAATAGTTGCGGCAGCAGATGGTATCGTTATTTTTGCGGGAAGTCTCGGAGGATATGGAAAGGCCGTAATGATTGATCACGGAGGAGGAATCGCTACTCTTTACGGACATAATTCATCTCTTCTGGTAAGCGAAGGAGAGGAAGTAAAGAAAGGTCAGGGAATTGCTAAGGCAGGAAATACAGGTACTGCGACAGGTTCTCACTGCCATTTTGAAGTTAGAGTAAACGGCAAGTATGTGGATCCCATACCTTATCTTAAGGGAAAATAATCATATAAATGAATTTCAAAAAGGCTTCTTTTAACATGTTGATGTTTCAACAGAAGCCTTTTTTCATATGTAAAAGATTATAATAGATTACGTATACTGTAAACATTTTTTGAAAAGTGGAAATGCTAATGGTATAATGTTTACATGAGTTTAATAAAATAGATTACATAATGTTTTATAGATAAGGTGGGAATACAGAATGTCTAAAAAGAAAAAAATTATAGGTATAATCCTCTTATTAGTGGTTACTAATGTGTTGACTTTTATTTTTTCCAATGTTTTATCTTTAACTTATGATAATAAAGTGATTCTTCCGAAGGACGAATACAATCAGTTGAGTGATATGTATAAGAAATATTCCAAGAATTTAGCTTTAGAGGATTTTATCAAAAAAAATTATTTAAAAAATGTAGATGAAGAGACTCTTGCTAACGGAGAATTAAAAGGAATGTTTCAATCTCTAAATGATCCCTATTCTACATATATGACAAAAGATGAGTTTGAAGATTTCACGGAACATACAAAGGGAATATACGGAGGAATAGGGGTAATAGTTACTCCGGGGGATGATAATTTAATTACAGTTGTGTCTCCTATAGATGGAACTCCGGGAGAAAAAGCAGGAATCAAAACGGGAGATAAAATAACTAAAGTAAATGGAAAAGAGTTTAATGCAGATACTATGGATCAAGCAGTAAAAGTTATGAAAGGAGATCCCGGAACAAAAGTAAATATAACGATAGTCAGAAAGGATAAAGAAGGAAACAACAAGGAAATGGATATAACTATAGTAAGAGAGGAAATAAGGCTTCAAACGGTAAGCTCGGATATTATCGAAGGCAATATAGGGTATATAAATATAACAAGTTTTGATGATTTGACTTATAAGGATTTTAAGAAAGAAATTAATGGTCTAATGGATAAAAATATTAAGGGGATAATATTGGACTTAAGAAATAATCCGGGAGGACTATTGGATGTATGTGTAGATATTGCAGACGAATTCTTAGATAAAGGTATTGTAGTATATACGCAAACTCGAGACGGGCAGAAAGAATATTTGAGATCTGATAATGATAAAATAGATCTTCCTTTGGTAGTTCTTGTTAATAAGGGAAGTGCCAGTGCATCTGAGATATTAGCCGGGGCTATAAAGGACAGAGGAAGAGGAACCTTAGTCGGAACAACTACTTTTGGGAAAGGGATAGTTCAGCGGATAAAACAACTTTCAGATGGCTCGGGATTTAAGCTAACAGTATCTCAGTATTTTACTCCGAAGGGAATTAACATTCATGGAGTGGGAATAAAACCTAATGTAGAAGTTGAACTTCCGGAGAATGTGGAAACGATAGGTGTGGAAAATTTGAAAAATGATACTCAGCTTCAAAAGGGATTAGAGATATTAAAGGGAAAAATAAATCAGTAGATGGTGTCAATAGGGGAGTTGCATATGTTTGAGCTGAAAGAAATATTTAAGTCTTCTTTATATACTGTACTTTCTTCTGTGAAATTACCGTTATATTGGATAGTTATAATAATAATATTTTTTCAGTATTATAAACAAAACAAAATAGAAAAAACAATATTAAAACAGTCTAAGCAGCCGTTATTTTTAAAAGTAGTATCATCGGCTGCTTTTGGCCTCTTTGGAGGAATCATAGGAAGCGTCATAATTATTCTTTTGAGGATTACTTTGAATCCTAAGGATTTTGAGATGATATTTTTGTTGGCATTGGTCCTTGCATTATTTCATCCAAGATTTTTATGTTTTTCTTATGGAGGAGGAATTATTTCTCTTATAAGTCTTATATTTGGATATCCTCATATCAACGTTGAAAATGTACTATCAATAGTTGCCGTTTTGCATATGGTAGAAAGTGTTTTAGTAATACTTGACGGGCAAAGTTCGAAGATTCCTATATTTATGGAAAGAAATGATCAGATAGTGGGAGGATTTTCAATGAGCAGATTTTGGCCGGTACCTTTCTCGGTATTTGTCAATGGATATGGAAATTTTCCTCTTATTACAATTGCGGCTTTGGGGTACGGAGATTATGCTTTAACGAAATATCCGTCTCAAAAGGTAAAAGAAACGGCAGGGCGGCTTTTCCTTTTCAGCTTTATTTTGCTTTTTCTTTCTCAAATATCTAAGAACAGTTTGCTGTTTAAATATATAGGTTCTGTTTTTTCTTTTTCTGCCCATGAATTTATAATCCAATGGGGAAGAAGAGAGGAGAGTAGGGGAATACCTATATTTAAGCCTTCCGAATTTGGAATAAAAATTTTATATGCTTTTCCTAAGGGAATAGGAAAAAAGATGAAGTTGAAAACCGGAGATGTTATTATTTCAATCAACGGCCATAAGATTTTATCAAGGGATGATTTAACCAGAGTTATGAGCCTATGTCCTAACTATATCCGGATGGAAGTATTTGATAGAAAAAGAGGAGTTGTTGTTAAAGAGTATAAGGATTATAAAAATCGAATAAAAAATCTGGGTATTTTTATCATACCTAAGGATCCGGAGTATGCCTTTGTGATGGAGGAGGGAGAACCCAGGATCAAAAAAATCATAAAAAAACTTATATTAAAAGAGAAAGAGAGAGAATATCTTAGAAGATAATTAGAGATGTATTTAAAAAGAGGCTTATTAGGCCTCTTTAATTTAATCCTATGTTGGATTTATTGAAATTGATAGAATATATGATATTCCTTTTGGATTCATTTATTGAAGGACTTAAATTTAAATATCCGGTATTTTGATTACTGTCATAGAATAAGTTATCTCCTACTATTTTGGCTATGGAAGTTTCGGAATAGTTATCCATATCCAATTTTACAAGAGTATAATCGTTATTATAAGTGTTTCTTGTTATAAGTACCAAATCGCTATTGTTGATCAGTAAATAATTTTTAATATCCAGCTGATCTTCCACAATCTTTGAATCCTTATTTAATGTGTAAGAACATAATATGTTGTTATCATTCTTCTGAATATTTTTTAAGTAAAGCACATCTTCTTTACCGGCAAAGTTGATGTTAAATCCCTCATCTATTTTTTTAAGATCTGATCCTTCTTTTGTAATGTAAATATTTTTGTTTAAATCTTTATCATCAAATTCCGTAAAGACAAAATATTCTCCGTTAAAATCGAAGCTTGATACATTTTTATTTATGGAAAACAGCCCTTCTGTTTTTCCCACATTCAATGTATACTTTGAAAATAGCGATGATTTTTCGGAACTGTTATTTACGAAGTAGAGGTGATTTTTATCTGCCCATTTCATCAGCCAAATGTGATACTGACCTGACGGAGTTATATTTTTTGATGATTTGTCATTTATATTGATTAAGTATATACTTGAATTTTCATTATGGTTTTCAATTAAGGACAGATTTTTATAATCCGGACTAAATTTAGCATCATATATTAAATTGGTTGTAGAAAAAATTTTTTCCTTTTCTTTAGTCTTAATATTATATAACCAAAGAATTTCATATTTTCTTTTGTCAATTAAAACTTCCTGCTTATAAAGAAGATATTTATTTTGGCTATAGTCAACAACAATTCCATCATCTATATAATCAGATATTACGTTTTTTTCAGAAGAAATTATTTCCCCTGTATCGGCATTTGCTTTAACTTTTAAATTTACAAGGGGAAGTTTGGAATTTTCTTTGTCAAAGATACTGTTAAAGGTTATGGACCATATATAATCATCTTTATATCTTAAAAGATTTACATCGGGTATTGTATTAGGCGATATTTTAAATTGAGAATATATTTTGTTTAATATTTGGGTTTTGCCAACAGCTATATTAATGGGTGTGTAATTTTCATTTATTATGTTGAATTTTAAAGTATCCAATTTCTCAGATACATTTTTATCAAAGGATAGTAGTATTTGTGGTATTGACAGTTGAATTTTATCTTCTTCCAAAAGACGGTTAATATATATATTTACTTCGTTATCTACTTTTGTTATTTTATCGATTGTTACTCCCGAACACTCTACTAAACCCAATGAAACCAATACCGTATTATCGTTATTTTTTTTCGTTATTTCTACGTTAGGTTCTATTGATTGATAACCCTTTGAAAGAACAATATGTTCTATTTTATATCCTATAGGTTCTTCTTCATTTTTTTTGGAAGTTTTAGATTGAGAATTATTTGTATTATTACAGCCGACAAGCATAATCCAAATAATCGCTGTAAATATGAATAAAGATATTTTTTTCATATCATATCCTCCTTATATATCAGTTTATAATATTAATTGCATAATATCAACTTTCTTTTTTCAAAAAATAAAAAATCTATTTATTTTTTATATGATATATATTATAATGGTATTATTGCATACGAACATGCGTTCAATGAGAGGTGATAAGTATGGGTAAATTTAAAATAAGATCGGATTTTAAACTTGAAGGAGATCAACTAAAGGCGGTAAATCAGATTTCCAAGGGGATTATAGATGGGATAAAATACCAGACCCTTTTGGGAGTTACCGGTTCGGGAAAGACTTTTACTATGGCCAATATCATTGAAAGAGTTCAAAAGCCTACTTTGATAATTGCACATAATAAAACCTTGGCATATCAACTTGCTAGTGAATTCAGAGAGTTTTTTCCGGATAGTGCGGTAGAATATTTTGTAAGCTATTATGATTATTATCAACCGGAAGCTTATGTGCCTCAGACGGATACTTATATTGAGAAGGATGCATCCATCAATGATGAAATAGATAAATTAAGACATTCAGCCACTGCAGCTTTATTTGAAAGAAGAGATGTGATAATTGTTGCCAGTGTATCATGTATTTATGGATTGGGAGATCCTATAGATTATGAAAATCTTGTTGTTTCTTTAAGGCCGGGAATGGTAAAGGATAGAGATGAAATAATCAAGAAGTTGGTAGATATACAATATATAAGAAATGACATTAATTTTACAAGAGGGACATTTAGAGTGAGAGGGGATGTTTTGGAAATATTCCCCGCATCATCCAGTGAACATACTATAAGAGTAGAATTCTTCGGAGATGAAATTGACAGAATAGTGGAGGTAAATTATATTACAGGAGAAATTATAGGATTGAGGTCCCATGTATCAATATTTCCGGCATCTCATTTTGCCACTTCGGAAGATAAAGTAAAATCTGCGATTATAAGGATTCAAAATGAGCTGGAGACAAGGCTTAAAGAACTCAGGAGTGAAAATAAACTTTTGGAAGCTCAAAGACTTGAACAGAGAACTAAATATGATTTGGAGATGCTTAAGGAGATGGGGTACTGTCAAGGAATAGAAAATTACTCCAGACATTTAAGCGGAAGGGGAGCAGGAAGCAGGCCTTTTACTTTAATAGATTATTTTCCCAAGGATTTTCTTATGATGATAGATGAATCTCATGTAACGATACCCCAGATAAGGGGTATGTATGAAGGGGATAAATCGAGAAAAACCACTTTGGTAGAATATGGTTTTAGACTTCCTTCGGCATTGGATAACAGACCTCTTAAATTTAATGAGTTTGAAGATCATATTAATCAAATAGTATTTGTAAGTGCAACTCCCGGGCCTTATGAGATTAAACATTCGGCAAAAGTTGTAGAACAGATTATAAGGCCTACGGGATTATTGGATCCGGAATTGGAAGTAAGGCCTACACAACATCAGATAGATAATCTGATTAAGGAAATAAGGATAAGAGCTGAAAGAAAAGAAAGAGTTCTTGTTACGACTTTAACTAAAAAGATGGCAGAGGATTTAACTAATTATTTTAAAGAGATAGGAATAAAAGTTACTTATCTTCATTCTGATATAAAAACCATAGAAAGAATGGAAATCATCAGGGATTTAAGAATGGGTAAGTATGATGTCTTGGTAGGGATAAATTTGTTGAGAGAAGGATTGGATTTACCGGAAGTATCATTAATAGCCATACTGGATGCGGACAAAGAAGGATTTTTAAGAAGCGAGACCTCCTTAGTTCAGACTATAGGGAGAGCTGCAAGAAATGTGAATGGAAAGGTAATAATGTATGGAGATGTTATTACGGAATCAATGAACAAAGCAATAACTGAAACTTACAGAAGAAGAAAGATACAAGATGAATATAATAAAGAACATCACATAATTCCTAAAACTATAAAGAAAGGGATACGGGATATTATAGAGGCTACAAAGGTCGTGGAAGAAGACGGTAAATATGATACAAAGGTATCCAAGGTTGAGGCTTTAGATATGATCGAAAATTTAAGAGAGGAAATGCTGAAAGAGGCAGAAAACTTAAACTTTGAAAAAGCAGCGGAATTAAGAGATAAAATGATAGAGCTAAAGAAAAAGGTAAACCAGAGGTGATAAAATGTCAAAGGAAAATATAATAATAAAAGGGGCAAGAGAACATAATTTAAAGAACATTGATGTAGAACTTCCAAGAAACAAGTTGATAGTTATTACAGGGCTAAGCGGCTCAGGAAAGTCTTCTCTTGCTTTTGATACTATTTATGCAGAAGGACAAAGAAGATATGTCGAAAGCCTTTCTTCCTATGCCAGACAATTTTTGGGACAAATGGAGAAGCCGGATGTGGATTACATAGAGGGACTTTCTCCTGCTATATCCATAGATCAGAAGACGACTAATAAAAACCCCAGATCTACAGTAGGAACCGTAACTGAAATATATGATTATCTGAGACTTCTGTTTGCACGAATAGGAACTCCTTATTGTTATAAATGCGGAAAGGAAATTTCAAGTCAGACGGTAGACCAGATGGTAGATAAAATAATGAGTCTAAATGATAAAACAAGAATCCAAATTCTTTCTCCTATAATAAGGGGAAAGAAAGGAGAACATCAAAAAATCATCGAAAATATAAAAAAGGACGGTTTTTTAAGGGTAGTAGTAGACGGTCAAACCTATGAGGTATCGGATGAAATAAAAATGGAAAAGAATAAGAAACATACTATTGAAGTAGTAGTTGATAGGGTGATAGTAAAAGAAGGAGTAGAAGGAAGACTTACGGATTCCCTTGAAACAGCCCTTAAATTATCCGACGGCCTTGTAATAATTGATATTATAGGGAAAGAAAAAATAATGTTCAGTGAAAAACTTGCATGCCCTGACTGCGGAGTTGTTATAGAAGAACTTTCTCCAAGGATGTTTTCCTTTAACAGTCCCTTTGGAATGTGTCCGGAGTGTAATGGAATAGGATATTATAAAAAAATTGATCCGGACCTTATAATTCCAAATCCCTCTTTAAGTATAAATCAAGGAGGGCTTGCTCCTTACAGCGGTTCTGCAGAAGATACTTATTATTATCAGATATTTAAAACAATAGCCGATTCCTATAACTTTAGCATGGATGCCCCATTAAATACTGCTCCCAAAGAATTTTTGAATGAAATTTTATATGGAACTAAGGGGTCAATTAGTTTTGAATTTAACAGCCATTTTAGCGGAAGGCGAAGTTTTAACGGAAGATTTGAAGGTATCGTTCCGAATTTGGAAAGAAGATATAGGGAGACCAATTCAGATTATATAAGGGATAAGATTAATGATTTTATGGCTGAAAGGCCGTGTACCAAATGTCACGGAAAAAGGCTTAAAGATGAAATATTGGCGGTAAAAATTAATGGCCTGAATATATGGGATGTTACCAATCTTTCTTTAAAATCGGCTCTTGATTTTTTTAACAACATAAAGCTTACGGAAAGACAAGAACTCATTGCTCATCAGATTTTGAAAGAAATAAGATCAAGGCTGAAATTTCTTCAAGATGTAGGCCTTGAATATTTGACGTTGTCAAGAAGCGCCTCAACATTATCGGGAGGGGAGTCTCAGAGAATCCGTCTAGCTACTCAAATAGGGTCAAGCCTTGTGGGAGTTGTATATGTATTGGACGAACCGAGTATAGGGCTTCATCAGAGAGATAATGAAAAGCTTCTAAAGACGCTGAAAAATTTAAGGGATCTGGGCAATACTCTTATAGTCGTGGAGCATGATGAAGATACAATGAGAAATGCCGATTATATCGTAGATATCGGTCCGGGAGCGGGAATTCACGGAGGATATTTAGTTGCCGAAGGGACGGTAAAGGACATAGAAAAATGTAAAGAGTCCATAACAGGACAGTATTTATCGGGGAAGAAAAAAATCGACATTCCTAATAAGAGAAGAGAACCAAATGGAAAATGGATTGAAATTGTAGGGGCTAAAGAAAATAATTTGAAAAATATTGATGTCAAGATACCTCTTGGAGTACTTATATGTGTTACCGGAGTGTCAGGTTCGGGCAAAAGTACTTTGATAAATGAAATATTATATAAAAGCCTTGCTCAGAAATTGAACAGATCAAAGGCAAAGCCCGGAAAATACGACGAAATAAGGGGAGTAGAAAATTTGGACAAAGTAATTGTTATAGACCAGTCTCCTATAGGAAGAACTCCCAGGTCTAATCCTGCTACTTATACAGGAGTTTTTGATTATATAAGGGACGTATTTGCTATGACTCCAGATGCTAAAATGAAGGGGTATAAAAAAGGAAGATTTAGTTTTAATGTAAAAGGCGGAAGATGTGAAGCGTGTAACGGGGACGGGATAATTAAAATTGAAATGCATTTTCTCCCCGATGTGTACGTGCCTTGCGAGGTGTGCAAAGGAAAGAGGTACAATAGAGAAACTCTCCAGGTAAAATATAAGGGAAAAAGCATATCGGATATTTTGGATATGACAGTAGAAGAGGCAGTTGGATTTTTTGAGAATATCCCTAATATAAAAAGAAAAATTCAAACCTTGTATGATGTAGGGCTGGGATATATAAAATTGGGGCAGCCTTCAACCCAACTTTCCGGAGGAGAAGCACAGAGGATAAAGCTTGCTACGGAATTGAGTAAAAGAAGTACCGGAAAAACTTTGTATGTTTTGGATGAGCCTACGACAGGTCTTCATGTAGCTGATATTCATAAATTAATAAATATATTGGAAAAATTGGTGGAGGGAGGCAATTCCGTAGTGGTAATCGAACATAACATGGATGTAATTAAAACTTCTGATTATATACTGGATTTAGGACCCGAAGGTGGAGATGAAGGCGGAAGAGTCATAGCCCAAGGAACTCCCGAGGAGGTAGCGAAAGTAAAGAATTCTTATACGGGACAATTCTTAAAGAAAATCCTTGAATAAATTGAGTTTAAAATCCTCAAATTTTGTCTATAATTCCTTTAAAGGAGGGGTTATAGATGAAAAAGAGGATTTTTTTATTTATTGTTGTTATGGTTATGGCTTTTATGATATATTCAATGGCATTTTCTCAAGGGGAATCGGTAAAGATAAATGTGTTCTTTAAGGAGTTTGTATTGAAAGTAAAAGACGAATGGACGAATTTGGGCAGAAGTGTATTCATATATAATAACAGGATATATGCACCTATTTCCGAAATAGTGAGAATCATGGGAGGAGAGGCGGCCTTAGATGAAGAGAACAAAACAGTAGAAATAAAAACATATAAGGATTTTTCCGAATGTGATTATCTTAAAGGAGAAAAATTTGTCTATGGTTTGATTACTGAAATAAATTATGAAAAGAATGAGGTGGAAATAGAACAGCATTTTGATGATAATTCCGTAGAAGTATTTCCGGTATTGAAAGTAAGAAAGGATGTAATAATTCTATTTGAGAGAAATGAAAATAAAATGAATATTTCATTTAATGATTTAAAAGTGGGAGATGTAATAGGGGCGACATTGGATAAGAATGGATATGTGAGAGGAATTATCCTGTCAAGGTAATTAATTAATATTTGTTAAAATAAAATACTCTTATCTTGTGATATAATGAATGTAATATAATGAAATTACAAGGAGGTAAGAGGATGATCATTAATGAAAGAATTAAAAGCTTGAGAAAATTAATGAAGGAAAAAGGGATAAATGCTTATATTATACCCACTTTTGATCCTCATCAGAGCGAATATCTTGGAGATCATTGGCAGGATCGGGTATGGATTTCAGGATTTACCGGTTCTGCAGGGACTGTGGTGATAACTGAAAGAAAAGCAATACTGTGGACTGATGGCCGATATTTTATTCAAGCGGAAAAACAAATTGAAGATAGTGAAATAGAGTTGTTTAAAATGGGAATGCCGGGAGTTCCTACTTATCAGGAATGGATTATCGATAATTTGAAGCCGGGAGATACTGTGGGAATAAACGGAAAAATATTTCCCCAATCAGATGTGAAAAATATGGAGAAAAAGTTTTCTTCGAAAAATATAAAGATTGTAGATAGTGAGGATCTGATAGGAGAATTGTGGTCGGACAGGCCTGAGCTTCCGATGGATAAAATATTTGTTCATGATGCTAAATATGCCGGGAAGACTCCAAGAGAAAAAATTGAAGAAGTAAGAGGGGAATTGAAAAAGAAAGGGGCGGACTATTATATACTGGGCAGCTTAGATGATATAGCATGGCTTTATAATATCAGAGGCAATGATGTCAGATGTAATCCTGTAGTTACCTCTTATGCTTTGATATCCATGGAGAAGGCATTTCTTTTTGTTCATCAAGAAAAAGTTCCGAATGAAGTCAGAGAAGAGTTAAAGAAAAATGGAATCGATATAGAAGAATACAATGAAATAAGAAAATATGCAGAAGAAATTCCGAGAGGGAAAAATGTATTTTTAGATCCTTCAAGGATTAACAGATGGCTGTATAAAAGCATACCTAAGGAGTGCCATATAATAGAAGGAATTAATATTACAACAACATTAAAGGGAGTTAAAAATTCCGTAGAGATAGAAAATCTGAAGAATGCTTATATAAAAGACGGAGTAGCTTTGGTAAAATTCATCTATTGGCTTAAAAACAATATAGGCAAGATTTCCATGACTGAAATATCTGCTGAGGACAAATTGGAGGATTTCAGGAAACAGCAAAAACTATTTGTTGAACCGAGTTTTGATACCATATGTGCCTATAAGGATCATGCTGCAATGATGCACTATTCGGCTACAAAAGAATCTCAGTATACTTTAGAAAAAGAAGGTATGCTACTTATAGATTCGGGAGGTCAATATTTAGACGGAACTACGGATATAACCAGAACCTTTATTCTCGGAAATATTTCCGAAGAGGAAAAAAGAAGTTATACACTGACCTTGAAAGGGCATATAGATCTGATAAAAACCAGATTTTTATATGGGGCTACAGGTTCGAGTTTAGATATTATGGCAAGATTTCCTTTATGGCAGGAAGGAATAGATTATAAATGCGGCACAGGTCATGGAGTGGGATTTTTCTTGAATGTTCATGAAGGACCTCACAGAATAAGTCCCGTCCCTAACGATATTAAGATGGAAAAGGGTATGGTAGTGACCGTTGAACCGGGAGTATATAAGGAAGGAAAATATGGTATAAGAATAGAAAACGATGTTGTAGTTCATGAGGATATAAATACTGATTCAGGACAGTTTATGAAATTTGAAATTCTGTCTTACTGTCCTATAGATTTGGAAGGAATAATTCCGGAACTTCTTGATGAAAGTGAGAGAAAATGGCTGAATAATTATCATGAGAAGGTATATGATAAATTATCTCCTTATTTAAATGAAGAAGAAAAAAGATGGCTTAAGGAAGTAACAAGGAATATATAATTTTATATGAATTTAAGAAAGATCAGCTATAAAAAATCAACTGATCTTTCTTGTTTCTATTCCATTCTTTTTAAGAATGGATATTATTTTGTTTATGGTATTCTTATCTTCTTTTAATACTAATTTTCCCTGTTCGTATTGAATAAATATCTGAATTTTATCGGGGTAGAAAATATAACTGTCTATTGCATTATAAGGATAGTACCCTTCCAAATTGTCTATAGGTTTTCCGAGAGGAATATATAATCTTAAGTCCAATCCGGCCACTATTATTCCTCTTTCCGTAAAATAAGTTTTCAAACTATTTTTTGAAACTCTTAACAAAAGTTCAAATATTACAATCGAAGGGAAAAACATAAATATATTAATTAAAGGAACGTTTTTGAACGATAAATCCCTTATAAGAGGGGTAAAATATATAAGAAATACTAATAAATAAATCCAAAGTTTTTCTGACAATGTAAATTTATCGATGTTTGCGGAAAGAAGTACCTTTTCCTTTAGTAACAGTTTTTTATTCCATCTTTTATTTAAAGAGCCTTGAAAAGTTATAAAAAACATAAGACCTAATGTCAATATGAGGTTTATTAAAATAGTTCTGGTGCTTTGGTTATTTAAATTGAAAAAAAGGCTCATGGTATTGGAAAGAGCGTATATAAATATTATAGTTACTAAAATGGATATAAAAAAGGATAAAGATTTTTTAACTGATATCATTCATTTACCTCCCGATTTTCTGTATTAATATTATTATACAATAATAAAAAAATCTGTTCAATTGTATACTGATAATATGATAATATATTTTAGAAGATTAAAACTTATATTTTAATGACAAAGGTGATTTTATGTTTAATATAGAAGAGGAATTAAAGAAGATACCGGATAAGCCCGGAGTGTATATAATGAAAAGCATAAACGACGAAATAATATATGTGGGGAAGGCAATTTCATTAAAAAAAAGGGTGAGACAATACTTTCAATCTTCACGTAATAATACTCCCAAGGTAAATGCAATGGTGAAAAATATCAGTGAATTTGAGTATATAATAGTAGACAATGAAGTGGAAGCCCTGATTTTGGAGTCCACTTTAATAAAGAAACATAAGCCTAAATACAATATACTTTTGAGAGATGATAAGTCTTATCCATATATTAAAATAACAACTAATGAGAAATTTCCTCGGATAATAAAGGTAAGAAGGGTTTTAAAAGACGGGGCTAAATATTTTGGACCATATCCAAGCGGATATGCAGTAAACAATACATTAGAAATAATAAATAACCTTTATCCTATCAGAATGTGTAATTTAAACTTGGAAAAGGATATGGGAAAGAAGAGACCTTGTTTAAATTATTATATAGGAAGATGTTTGGCGCCTTGCCAGGGCAATATAGATGAAAAGGAATATATGAAATATATTGACGAGATAATAATGTTTCTCAACGGAAAGGAAGAAAAATTAGTAGAGGTTATAGAAAATAAGATGAAGGATGCTTCGGAAAAACTTGATTTTGAAAGTGCTGCAAGGTATAGAGATCAGTTTAATTCTTTAAATATTATATTGGAAAAACAAAAGGTAGTATCTACAAACGTAACTGATCAGGATGTAATAGGAATGGCTAAAGGCACAGACGATTCATGTGTTCAGATATTCTTTATAAGAGGCGGAAAAATAATAGGACGAGAACATTTTATATTGGAGGATACTTTTGAAGAAGAGAGAGGAAGGATATTGAGTTCCTTTATTAAACAGTTTTATATTGGAACAGCATATGTTCCAAAGGAAATATATGTAGAAACAGAATTTGAAGATATGGAGCTTATATCTAAATGGCTTGGTGAGAAAAGAGGTTCTAAGGTTAAGTTTAAAATACCTCAGAGAGGAGAAAAAAGCCAGTTAATGGAAATGGTGAAGGATAACGCTCAGGACATGTTAATTAAACATAGCGAAGAAATAAAGAAGAAGAAGATGGAGAAAGAAGGAACTTTATTGGAGCTTAAAAATATTTTATCTATGGATAAAATTCCCATGAGGATAGAAGCTTATGATATTTCTGATATTCAGGGGATAGAGCCTGTTGGCTCTATGGTGGTCTATGAAAACGGGGATGCCAAGAAGAGTGATTATAGGAGATTTAAAATAAGGACGGTTACAGGTCCTAATGATTATGCAAGTATGGAGGAAATAATAAAAAGAAGATTTAAGAGAGGGGTAGAAGAAAGAGAAAACTTTAAGGAGAAGGATATAAGATTCGAGGGATTTTCATCCTTTCCGGATTTGATAATGATAGATGGAGGAAAAGGACAAGTATCTATAGCCGAAGAAGTTATAGACAACATGGGGATAAGAATTCCCGTATGTGGATTGGTAAAAGATGATTACCACAGGACCAGAGGAATAGTGTATAATGGAAGAGAGATATATATAGAAAAAAATTCTCCTCTTTTTAGGTTTATAACTCGTGTTCAAGATGAAGCTCATAGGTTTGCGATAAGTTACCATAGGAGCTTAAGAAGTAAGGATATATTTAAATCACAGTTAGACGATATAAGAGGAATAGGTAAAAAAAGAAAGGTTTCTCTTTTGAAACATTTTGGTTCTGTTGAAAATATAAAGAATGCATCTTTGGAAGAGTTAAAAAAAGCAGAGGGAATGAATATAAAAGCTGCAGAAGAAGTATACAATTATTTTAGAAAATAAGGGGGATTCAATATGACAAAAAGGTTGTACAGGTCGGCAAAGGACAGGAAGATATGTGGGATATGTGCAGGAATAGGTGAATATTTGGATGTTGATCCTACCATCATAAGATTAGTCTGGATATTGTTTACTGTTTTTTCTGCCGGCATTGGTGGAGTTTTAGCATATTTTTTAGCTTGTTTGGTTATACCGGAGCAATAGAAGGGAGATAAAGGTAATTTATGAATTATGTTACTTTGGATAAATTGGTTAAGGATTTGGACTTGGAAATTATATATGCTTCAGATGATATAAGTCAGGTGAAAATCAATAAAAGTGAGGTAAATAGGCCGGGGCTTCAAATGGCAGGTTATTTTGAACATTTTGCTTTTGAAAGGCTTCAGGTAATCGGAACTGTAGAATGGTATTACAGCAATAATCTGGAAGAAAAAACGAGGATTGAAAGGATGAGAAAAATTTTTTCTTATCCTATTCCTGCTGTAATTATCTCACGAGGATTACCGGTTTTTCCTGAAATGCTGCAGTTTGCCAAGGAAAAAAATATATCGATATTTAGAACGGGTATTTCCACTACTAAACTTATCAATGTATTGATTAATCACCTTGACTATGTTTTGGCTCCGGAAATGACGGTTCACGGAGTATTGGTTGAAGTATACGGCATGGGCATCCTTTTAATGGGACAAAGCGGAGTGGGAAAATCGGAAACCGCATTGGAGCTAATAAAGAGAGGCCATAGACTTATAGCGGACGATATAGTGGAAATTAAAAGGATGGAAGATGAAATAAGAGGAGTATGCCCTGAAATAATACGACATTTTATGGAGATCAGAGGTATAGGAATCTTAGATATTGAGAGACTATATGGTGTAGGAGCGGTAAAGAGCTGGAGCTTTATAGATTTAGTCATACAATTGGAATATTGGGACGAAAGTAAGGAGTATGACAGAGTAGGGCTGGATGAAGAATATACGGAAATATTGGATAAAAGGATTCCCAAATTGGTTATTCCGGTACGCCCGGGCAGAAATACGGCAACTATAGTGGAAGTTGCTGCCAGAAATACCAGGCAGAAACTTTTGGGATATAGTGCGGCAAGAGAAATGGATAAAAGAGTAAAATCTGAAATTGAAAGAAGAAAAAAAGAAGTTCAGGGACATTGATACAAAATAATCAAATTTATTTAAATTAATTTTAATTATAATAATACAAGAATAAAAATGTTTTCAATTAAAAGCATTGGCAGTTAGATGTTGACTTTAATATTAATGTTTACTATACTTAAATTGTGAATTGTTTGAGAAACTAAAAAAGTATTATATTTCATTTATAGTGTTAGTTTTTCTACAAAGTATTTATTTAGGGGGGTTTATTTAATGTCAAAAGTTATGAAGACCATGGATGGAAATACGGCAGCTGCATATGTAGCCTATGCATTTACAGATGTGGCGGCAATATATCCTATTACGCCTTCTTCTACAATGGCGGAATTGATTGATGATTGGTCGGCCCATGGCAAAAAAAATATTTTCGGACAAAGGGTAAAGGTTACAGAAATGCAATCGGAAGCAGGAGCAAGCGGTGCAGTCCATGGCTCACTTTCAGCCGGAGCATTGACTTCGACCTTTACGGCATCTCAAGGCTTGTTGCTTATGATACCTAATATGTATAAGATTGCAGGAGAATTGCTTCCCGGAGTATTTCACGTTTCAGCAAGAGCATTGGCAAGTCATGCATTGTCTATCTTTGGAGATCACCAGGATGTTATGGCTACAAGGCAGACAGGATTTGCATTGCTTTGTTCGGGAGGAGTTCAGGAAGTAATGGATCTGGCAGGAGTTGCACATCTAAGTGCAATAAAGGGAAAGGTTCCTTTCTTGCATTTCTTTGACGGGTTTAGAACAAGTCATGAAATTCAAAAGATAGAAGTAATAGATTATGATGTATTTAAAGATTTAATTGATATGGATGCAGTTAATGAATTCAGGAATCGTTCTTTAAATCCTGAAAGACCTTATATAAAAGGAACTGCTCAAAATCCTGATATTTATTTTCAGGAAAGAGAAGCTTCAAATACATTCTATGAAAAGATACCTGACCTGGTTAACGATTATATGCAGGAGATAAACAAAGTTACAGGGAGAGATTATAAGCCCTTTAATTATTACGGAGATCCGGAAGCTGAAAATATAATAATAGCTATGGGGTCGGTAACGGAAACTATAGAAGAAACAATTGACTATTTGAGAGCAAAGGGTGAGAAGGTAGGAGTAATAAAGGTACATCTATACAGACCTTTCTCAGCAAAATATTTCTTCGATGTTCTTCCCAAGACTGTTAAGAAAATATCCGTGTTGGATAGAACTAAAGAGCCGGGAGCAATAGGTGAACCCTTATATATTGATGTGAAATCATTGTTCTATGGGAAAGAAAATGCTCCTTTAATTGTAGGTGGGAGATACGGATTAGGATCAAAGGATACTACTCCGTCACAAATAAAAGCGGTTTATGACAACCTTAAATCAGGAAGTCCAAAAGATGGTTTTACTATAGGCATAGTAGATGATGTAACTCATTTATCCTTAGATGTAAAGGAAGTAATAAAGACCGCTCCTGAAGGAACGATCAGATGTAAATTCTGGGGGTTAGGCTCAGACGGTACAGTTGGAGCCAATAAGAGTGCTATAAAAATTATAGGTGACGAAACAGATCTTTATGCTCAAGGATATTTTTCCTATGACTCCAAGAAATCCGGAGGAGTAACTATATCCCATTTAAGATTTGGAAAGAAACCTATAAAATCGACTTACCTCATTGAGGAATCAGATTTTATATCATGTTCAAAACAGGCTTATTTGCATCAATATGACGTTTTAGACGGACTAAGAGACGGAGGGACATTCCTTCTTAATTGTACTTGGAAAAATGAAGAATTGGAAGAAAAGCTTCCTGGAAATGTAAAAAGATATTTAGCAGAACATAATATAAATTTCTATACAATAGATGCTACGGATATAGCAAGTAAAATAGGCCTAGGGAACAGAACAAACATGATTATGCAGTCGGCTTTTTTCAAACTTGCCGATGTTATTCCCATGGATGATGCGGTTAAATACCTGAAGAAATCCATAGCTAAAACTTACGGCAGAAAAGGTGAAGAAGTAGTTAATATGAACTATAAAGCCGTAGATAAAGGAATTGAATTGTTAAATAAAGTTCAGGTGACCTCTTCATGGAAAGGTGCCAAAGACGATAAAGAAGTTTCCAAGAAAGAAGTCCCAGATTTTATAAAGAATATTTTGGAACCTATGAATAGACAAGAAGGAGATAAACTTCCGGTAAGCACTTTTGCAGGAATGGAAGACGGAGTATTCCCCAGCGGAACTGCTGCTTATGAAAAGAGAGGGATAGCAGTAAATGTTCCCGAATGGCAGATAGATAAATGTATTCAATGTAACCAATGTTCTTTCGTTTGTCCTCATGCAGTAATAAGGCCGTTCTTGCTAAATGAAGAAGAAGTTGAAAACAAACCTGAAAGCTTTGAAACCAAGAAAGCTTTAGGGAAAGGCCTTGAAGGACTGGAATACAGGATTCAGATAAGTCCGTTGGATTGTACCGGCTGCGGAAATTGTGCGGATATTTGTCCTGCCAAAGGAAAAGCATTAGTTATGAAGCCATTGGAAGAGCAAGCGGAAACTCAGATTCCGAATTGGGAATATGCAATGAAAGTATCGGTTAAAGATGATTTGATGTCTTTAAACAGTATTAAGGGAAGCCAGTTTTCACAGCCTCTGCTTGAATTCTCGGGAGCTTGTGCCGGATGTGGAGAGACACCTTATGCAAAACTTGCAACTCAGTTGTTTGGAGACAGGATGATTATAGCTAATGCTACAGGTTGTTCATCAATATGGGGAGCAAGTGCGCCTTCAATGCCTTATTGTACTAATAAAGAAGGTAAAGGACCGGCTTGGGCAAATTCCTTGTTTGAAGATAATGCCGAATATGGTTATGGAATGGCTGTAGCAGTTAAACAAATGAGAAGCAAAATTGAAGATTTAATGAAGGAGTTTATTGCGTCAAATATAGACCAAGAGATATCAAATGTATTTGATGAGTGGATAAAGGGAAAAGAAGATGCAAGAAGCTCAAAAGCTGCGGCTCTTAAGATACTTCCTCTTTTGAAAAAAGAAGTGTCTGATGAGAGAGGCAAGGAAATACTTGCAGAAATTACGGAATTAAAGGATTATCTAATCAAGAAATCCGTATGGGTCTTCGGTGGTGACGGCTGGGCATATGATATAGGCTTTGGAGGACTTGACCATGTGTTAGCATCGGGAGAAAATATCAATGTATTGGTATTTGATACAGAGGTATATTCAAATACAGGAGGCCAATCTTCGAAATCCACTCCGACAGCGGCTGTTGCTAAATTTGCTTCTTCGGGAAAAAGGATTAGAAAGAAAGACTTAGGAATGATTGCAGCATCTTATGGATATGTATATGTGGCACAGGTATCCATGGGAGCAGATAAGAATCAGTTCATTAAAGCTCTGACTGAAGCGGAAAATTATGACGGACCATCTTTAATAATAGCTTATGCTCCATGTATTAATCATGGAATCAGAGCAGGGATGGGAACTACTCAAAATGAAGAAAAGAAAGCGGTAGATACAGGATACTGGCATCTGTATAGATATAATCCTCTTCTTAAAGAAGAAGGAAAGAATCCGTTTATATTGGATTCCAAGGAACCAAAAGAACCATTTATGGATTTCATCAACGGTGAAGTAAGATATACTTCTTTAAAGAAGACTTTCCCCGAATCGGCAGATGAGCTATTCAAGAAGGCCGAGGAAGATGCTAAGGAAAGATATGAGAAATATAAAAAGATGGCTGAATAAATTTGAATCAATAAAAGATGGAGAAGCTCAGCTTCTCCATCTTTTACATATAAGAAAAATTTATTTTAGAAGGTGAGCTTATGGTTATACCTGAAAAGTTAAAAGAGGGAGACGAGATTAGAGTTATAGCTCCCGCACGAAGTTTAAAGATTATAAAGGAAGAACAAAGAAATATTGCAAATAACCGATTGACACAAATGGGTTTGAAAATTAGTTTTTCTAAAAATTGTGAATCCAGTGACGAATTTATGTCTTCAACAATTGAAGAAAGAATAGAGGATTTACATGAAGCCTTTTCGGATAAAAATGTAAAGGGAATTTTAACTGTGATTGGCGGACATAATTCCAATCAGTTATTAAAGTATATAGATTATGATTTGATTAAGAATAATCCTAAAATATTATGCGGTTATTCCGATATAACGGCACTGGCAAATGCAATATACGGGAAAACCGCCTTAGTTACATATTCGGGTCCGCACTATTCCACCTTTGGAATGAAAAAAGGAATAGAATATACTATCGAATATTTTAAAAAATGTCTTTTTTCAGAGAGACCTTTTACCGTTTTGCCTTCCGAAGAATGGAGCGATGATCCATGGTATTTATCCCAAGATAACAGAAAGTTTTATAAAAATACAGGATATAATGTAATAAATAAAGGCAGGGCCTGTGGAAAAATATTGGGAGGGAATCTATGTACTTTAAACTTACTGCAGGGAACTGAGTTCATGCCGGATTTAAAGGATGCAGTATTATTTATTGAAGATGATGAATTGACTTTTCCAGAGAATTTTGACAGGGATTTACAATCCTTAATACATCAGCCGGATTTTGAAAGAGTAAAAGGAATTGTTATAGGAAGATTTCAACTAGCATCCAGAATGGAAGATGAAAAATTAGTTAAAATAATAAGATCTAAAAGGGAATTAAAGAATATACCCGTAATTTCAAATGTGGATTTTGGACATACAACTCCCAATATGACTTTTCCTATTGGAGGACATGTGGAATTAATTGCAGATAAAGAAGCTGAGATAATGATTAAAGACCACTAATTTGTATTTAAATTTAATGTTAAACTTTTAAGAGAAATATCCGATATGAGTTTTTATGACGGGTATTTCTTTTAAGTTTTTTGTACATAAAGATTTTTGAATTTGAATATTTATAGTTAGGAGGTGAGTCTTATGAGTGTAAGAGTAATTAAAATATTATCGGGAATTATTTTAATTATTTTCATGATATTTTGGAGTTATAATATGATTTTTAAGGATATAAAAAGTTTAATTCCCGCTGAAGAAGAACTTTATTCCGGAATTATAAATATTGGGGATTTTCCCCGGTTAACTGCTGAGACAGGAAGTAAATACGGGTGGATTCAGGAAAGAATAAAAAGATTTGAAAAAAGATATCCGGGAGTATACATTGAATTTACTCCAATGGATGAAAAAGAAGGATATAGTAAAATGAAGGAAGAAATGGATAAAGGGAATTTTCCCGATATTATTCCGGTGAACAATATGTTTCCTTATTTTGATAAATTGCAACCTTTAAACGAGTACTTTACGGAAGAAGAATTGGAAAGTTTGAGAATTCAGGCAACGAATGAAATTAAGGAAGAAAATGATTTTTTATCTCTTCCCGTAATGCTTACCACTTATACTATGTATCTCAATTTAGATTTATTTAATGAAAGAGGGGTATCTCCTCCTCTGGACGGAAATTGGACCTATAAAGAATTTGTTGACGTTCTTAAGAAGCTCACTTATGATTCTGATGGAGATGGAATAGTCGACAGATATGGTTTTTTATCATTTGTAGAAGAAGACAGCTATAATATTTGGGGAATGATTATCAGTGACGGAGCTCAAATAATTGATCCGAAAAGGGATAGATATGCTTTTTATGGGGAAAAATCTATGAAGGGGTTAGAAAAGGTAATGGACCTGAAAACCAAATATGAGGTAGCTCCGGGGCTGTTCGGGTACTTAGACGAGAGTGAATGTTGGGAAATGTTTACAAAGGAGAAGGTTATTGGGGTATATCCCGGAGGAAGCTGGTTGATTCCAACACTTCAAAGACTAAAGGATTCGGGAGAGGGATTTAACTTTGATATTGCAAATTATCCTATGGGGGATGAAAAGCTTCCGACCGTACTAAGCAGCGGAATAATTTCTTATGGAATAATGAAAGGGGAAGATGAGAAAAAAACGGATATGTGTGTAAGGTTCTTAAAGTATCTGTTAGAAGAAAGTTCTCAAAGATCATTGGAATCTATAGGAACATTTCCGGTAATAAGGGGAATAGAAGGAATGTATTCAGACGATATATATATGCAGAGAATAGAAGACAGTCTGTCTTATACAAGGTATATTCCCGTAAGTGAAGAATGGATTGGAATAGAGAAGGTAATACAGCAGGAAGTTAAGTTTGCAATACAGGGGTATAAAACTTCTTATGAGGCTATAGAGGATGCTAAAAATAGAGTGGAATTATTACTGCAATAAGGTATAATAATTAATATGAGATGAATATTGTTATAGGAGTGGTTTTCTTGTTGGAAAATATCAAAAATATTTTTAACGATGTTATAATTAAAGGAAGCATGCTTATCGGTGAACCGATGAAAGCTCATACTTCATTTAAAATAGGGGGACCGGCAGATTTAATGGTTATACCGGGAAATGAAGGAGAACTTTTAAATGCTATAAATATATGCAGAAATAATAAAATTAACTTTTATATAATGGGAAATGGAACTAATTTGTTGGTGAGCGACAAGGGAATAAGGGGAGTAGTCATAAAGCTCGGAGATGGGTTAGGTGAGATAAGGATAGAAAATAATATTATTAAAGCGGGAGCCGGAGCGTTGTTAAGTACTATAAGTAAGGTTGCCATGAAGAATTTCCTTAAAGGGATGGAATTCGCAAGCGGGATTCCCGGGAGCATAGGCGGAGCCGTAATGATGAATGCGGGAGCTTATGGCGGTGAAATGAAAGATATAATAAGCCGAGTGAAATGCTTAAATAAAGATGGCGATATAGTATATTTTAACAGAGATGAGATGAATTTCAGGTATAGAAAAAGCCGAATAGGAGATGAAAATTTAATAGCATTGGAAGCAGAAATTGAACTCAATTACGGAGATAGAGAAGAAATTGAAAAGAAAATGAATGAATTAAGAGACAGAAGAAATTTAAAACAACCTCTGAATGTTCCCAGTGGGGGAAGTACCTTTAAAAGGCCTGAAGGATTTTTTGCGGGGAAACTTATTGAAGATTCGGGACTTAGAGGTTTGAGATTCGGAGGAGCACAAGTTTCGGAAAAACACTGCGGATTTATTGTTAATATAGATAATGCAACATGTGAAGATGTTAAGAAATTGATAGGAATAGTACAGAAAGTTGTTCAAGATAATTTTGATCTTATATTAGAACCTGAGATAAAAATAATTGGAGAAGAGTAGAGGACATTTTATGAAAATATACGGAGACTATCATACTCATACTGTATTCAGTCATGGAAAAGGTACTATAAGAGAAAATGCGGAAGCAGGGATTAAAAAAGGACTTAAGGAAATTGCCATAACAGATCATGGATTTAGGCATATATCTTATGGAGTAAAGCGAAAGAATATCAAGGTAATGAGAGAAGAAATAAATGCCTTGAATCAGGAATATGAGGGAAGAATAAGAATATTGCTTGGAATAGAAGCAAACGTAATAGGATATGATGGGAAAATAGATGTAGATGATGAGATGCTGAGTTATCTTGATATTCTGCTTTTGGGATATCATTTTGGAGCAATCCCGTCTACATTTTCCGACGGAAACAAGCTATATTTTTTAAACCCTTTGGGGAAAATATCTTTATCAATTAGGGAGAAAATGGCAGGGCAAAATACGGAGGCTCTTATAAATGCTATGAATAGATATCCCATAGATATTATTACCCATCCAGGCTCAAAAGTACCGGTGGATATTAAGCGGCTATCTCGTGCAGCTGCTGAGAGAGGAGTTTCTCTGGAAATAAATTCTCACCACAGTCAGCTTTCTGTGGAAAATATCCGAATTGCAATGGAAGAAAAAGTTACATTTTATATAAACAGTGATGCTCATATACCGGAAGATGTAGGAAATATTGATGAAGGTATAGAAAGAGCATTAAAAGCGGGATTACCTTTTGAAAGAATATTAAACATAAGAAAATAGAAAAGAGGTGAAGAAATATGACTATGGAATTTTTAATAATAACAGGCCTTTCCGGCTCAGGAAAAAGCCAGGCTATGAAAGCCATGGAGGATATCGGCTATTATTGTATGGACAACCTTCCGCCTCAACTTCTTCCTAAATTTGCTGAATTATGTTATCAGTCAAAGAGTAATATACAAAAAGTAGCGGTAGTTGTTGATATCAGAGGAGGAATATTTTTTGATGATTTATTTGAGAGCCTTAATACACTGAAAATTCAAGGGTTTAAATACAGAATTTTGTTTTTGGATACGGCAGACAGTGAATTGGTAAAAAGATATAAGGAATTGAGACGTCCTCATCCTTTAAGTCCTACGGGAAGAATAATAGATGGAATTTCTAAGGAGAGGGAACTTTTTAGGGAAGTTAAAAAGAGGGCTGACTATATTATTGATACCACCAATTTAACTATTGGTATGCTTAAGAGGGAAATAGAAACCATATTTCTTGAAGGAAAAGAATCTAAAAAGCTTACAATTTTGGTAGTTTCTTTCGGATTTAAGCATGGTATATTGCTGGATGCGGATTTGGTCTTTGACGTGAGATTTCTTCCCAATCCTTATTATATTCCGGAGCTTAAGAACTTTACAGGAAATGATGATAATGTAAGGGATTATGTACTGAAGTGGGAACAGACAAAAATTTTTATTGAAAAGTTGAAAGATATGCTTGACTTTCTCATACCATATTATATAAAGGAAGGAAAAACTCAATTGGTGATTGGAATAGGATGTACCGGCGGGGTCCATCGCTCGGTGTCCATTGCCAATGTTATATACAAAGAATTAAAAGAAAAAGGAAACAGAATTATTTTGCGCCATAGGGATTTAAAGTAAGGGGGAAGATATATAGGTATGAATACTGGAAAATCGGTAAGAAAAAAATTTTTGTCCAAGGGACCTAAAATTGTGGCTATAGGAGGAGGAACGGGACTTTCCATATTATTAAGAGGAATGAAAGAATATACATCTAATATAACCGCTATAGTAACGGTAGCAGATGACGGGGGGGGTTCTGGAATATTAAGAGAAGATTTGGATATGCTTCCTCCGGGAGATATAAGAAGTTGTATTCTGGCTCTTGCAAATACGGAACCGACAATGGCAAGATTACTACAGTACAGGTTTAAAGAAGGAAGTCTCAAGGGACAGAATTTCGGGAATCTTTTTATTGCTGCAATGAATGAAATATATGGAAGTTTTGAAGTAGCAGTGAGGGAAACCTGTAATGTTTTGGCGGTAACCGGAAAGGTTCTGCCGGTAACTCTGGAAAAGGTAAAGCTTCATGCGGTTCTTAAAAACGGGGAAAAAGTTCACGGGGAGTCAAATATTCCTTTGATAAATAAAGCAATGTCCAGCCAAATTGACCATGTATATATAGAACCGGAAATCAGTTTTCCCATGAAAGAAGCTATTGATGCTATAGAAGAAGCGGATGCTATTGTACTGGGACCCGGAAGTTTATATACCAGTGTTATACCGAATCTTTTAATAAAGGATATGGCCGATACCATATCGGCTGCAGATGGAATTAAAATTTATATTTCTAATGTAATGACTCAGCCTGGAGAAACTGACGGATATTCCTTATGGGATCATGTAAATGCAATAATTTACCATAGCAGAGAGGATTTAATAGATTATGTAATTGCAAATGTAGAAGAGATACCTGAAGAGACTCTCAAAAAATACAGTGAAGATGGGGCTACTCCTGTAATTTTTTCAAAGGAGGATGAAGAAAAGTTGAATTCCATAGGAATTGGGATAATAAAGGAAAATCTTATTGATATAAAGAAAAATTATATTCGCCATGACAGCATAAAATTATGTGAAATAATTACAAGAATGGCAAAAGAAAAGAGAGCGAAAAAGGCTTTTGATTAGATTTTAATTTAATGTTTTCTGCTTTTTTCATTGATCATCTTTGATATGAGATTTCCGGCGGATTTTTTAGTTAAATTTTCATAGGCGATGTTCATATTCAGTTCATCGGATAATTTTTTAATTGTGTCAATCTGCCTTTTTGTGGGCAATTCATCGATAAAATCCGTAACCTCTTTTTTATCTTCCGAGGGAACATCTTCATTAAACAATATTTCTTCAAAAGCGGTCATTCCTATATTTGTTAAATCTCTTAAAGCTCTTGCTTTCGCCCTGGTAGAAGCTATTCTGATTAGATGAGGTACTAAGTTAGAATTTACCGATTGAGGATTAGCATCTCCTATGTCTGTAAATTTTTCTTTATCTGTAAATGCGGTAGCTTTACAAATAGCAGTATAATTATTTTCCTTCTGTGGAAATTGAATTAATTCCACATCCATGGATTTTAAATTTTTTTGGTGAGCCAGGTCTAAAAGGCCTTCATAAGTTACAAAATTTTTTCCGTTAATATTTATTATGAATTTTTCATTTATATTCATTATTATCATCCTCTATAAAATATTTAGGTTTTAAGATACCTATAAACTAAACTGTAAAATCAATTAAATTAGTAAAATTTGTTGACTTATCGTAAAAATCCTTTATAATATATTGTTATAAAATTTATTTAAAATAAACCAAGGAACTTATGACAAATGGACCATTATATGATAAACTTAAATAAAAAATAACTGAGTGCTTTAATTTGTTAAAATATTTTGTTAAAATTATTTTTTTTATAGTATAATTAATTTAAATGATATCATTGCAATTTATCTTTATTTATATATAGAATTAGGAGTGAAGAATATGTTGCAGGAGATAAGTGCTGGAGGTGTAGTAGTGTTTAGCAATACTATTCTTCTTTTAAAAAAATTCAATGGCGATTGGGTATTGCCTAAAGGGAGAATTGAAAAATCAGAAAAGATAGGAGATACGGCTTTAAGAGAAGTATTTGAAGAAGGTGGGGTAAAGGCACAAATACTAAAGTATATTGGAAAAGTAAGTTATAAATTTAGCAATGTACGAGAAGATGAAATTATTTATAAAACTGTTCATTGGTATCTTATGACTACGAAGAGTATGGAGTGCGTCCCGCAAAAAAGTGAGGGATTTGCTGAAGCGGCTTTCGTTTACATGGGTCGGGTTCCGGATATAATTAAATATGAAGATGAAAGAAATATTGTTTTAAAAGCAATATCTTTGATTAATATATAGATGGGGGAGATGAATATGTCTTTTTCCACGCTGACAAAGAATGAACTTTCAAGAATTCCTATTAAAAATAACTGTTGTATGAAGGCAGAATTAGCTTCTCTTTTGAAGACCAATGGGTCAATTCAGATAAATGGCAAAAGAAAAATACATTTAAAATTGATAACTGAAAATGCCGCTATTGCGAGAAGGATATTTACATTATTGAAAACGTTATATAATAGTGAAATTGAAGTAATGGTAAGAAAAAACAGGCAGCTTAAAAAGAATAACAGCTATTTCATAGTAATTTCAAATAGTCAGCAGACGATAGAAATATTAAAGGACTTAGGATTGATAGAAGATATTTTATCAAAAAATTGTTTGACCACTTATAAAATACCGAAAAAATTAGTAGAAAAGAGGTGCTGTAAGAGGGCCTATATCAGAGGGGCTTTTTTAGGGGGTGGCTCTATTAGTAATCCGGAAAAAACATATCACTTAGAGTTTGTTGTAAATTCTCTGGAACATGCTGAAGGACTTTCCCGTTTAATTAATAGTTTTTCTTTAAATTCCAAAATTGTCTTAAGAAAAGAGAATTATGTTGTATATTTAAAAGAAGGAGAACAGATAGTGGATCTCCTGAATATAATGGGTGCACACTCTGCCTTGCTGGATTTGGAAAATATCAGGGTGATTAAAGAAGTGCGAAATAATATTAATAGAATAGTGAATTGTGAGACTGCTAATCTGGGAAAAACTATAGATGCTTCTTTAAGGCAAATTGAAAATATAGAGTATATTAAAAGTACCATTGGATTAAATAAAATTCCTAAAAGTCTTTCCGATTTGGCATATGTGAGATTGAGTCATAAAGATTCAAGCCTTAAAGAATTGGGAAAGATGCTTGATCCTCCGGTAGGTAAATCCGGAGTCAATCATCGATTTAGAAAAATAGAAAATATTGCAGAAGATATCAAAAGAGAAAGGAGAAATTAAAATGTATTCAAAGAAGGTTATTATAAATAATGAGGTTGGGCTCCATGCAAGACCTGCAGCGTTGTTTGTTCGAGTTGCAAATAAGTTTTTAAGTCAGATAAATATTGAATCAAAAGGCAGAAAAGTAAACGGCAAGAGTATAATGGGAGTGATGTCCTTAGGAGCATTCCAGGGAGAGGAGATAATTATTACAGCCAGAGGAGAGGACGAAAAAGAAGCTGTTGAAGCTTTGGTAGAATTGCTTTCAAAGAAGTTGGAAGATATATAGAGTAGGGTATCCTACTCTTTTTGTTAGTTAGAAATTTTTTCTACATGTTATATGTTTATATGTTAAAATATAATTAATAAAATTGTTGGAAAGGATAATAGATATGTCTGAAACGGGGAAATTTGTCCACCTCCATGTTCATACGGAATATAGTCTTCTTGATGGGGCAAATAGGATAAAAGATTTGATAAACAGAACAAAGGAATTAAATATGGATACTATAGCTATTACTGATCATGGAGCTATGTTCGGAGTAATAAATTTCTATAAGGAAGCTATGAAAAATGGTATCAAACCTATATTAGGCTGTGAGATATATATATCAAGGGGAAAGTATACTCAGAAAGATCCTAAAGGAAGGGAGCAGTACCATCTGATTCTTCTTGCGGAAAATAATGAAGGACTTAAAAATTTGATGAAAATTGTTTCAGAAGGATATGTAAATGGTTTCTATTATAGGCCGAGAGTGGATAAAGACGTACTTAGAAAATATTCCAAAGGAATAATTGCATTAAGTGCATGTTTAGCGGGGGAGATCCCTCAAAACCTTCTTGAAGGTGATTTTCAAAGAGCAAGAAAAATTGCCCTGGAATATAGAGATATATTCGGAGAGAATAATTTTTTCTTAGAGTTGCAAGATCATGGTATGAGAGAAGAAAAGCTGGTAGATGAAGAAATAATAAATTTAAGCAGAGAAACGGGTATACCTCTTGTTGCAACAAACGATGCCCACTATTTAAAAAGAGAAGATGCTAAGATTCATGATGTACTTCTCTGTATACAAACAGGGAAGAAAGTCGATGACGAAGACCGAATGAAATTTCCTACAGATGAATTCTATATAAAATCCTATGATGAGATGAAAGAAATATTTGGAAATGTAGAAGAAGCATTAGACAATACAGTTAAGATTGGGAAACGATGTAATGTAACATTAGACTTTGGGCATTTACATTTACCCAGATATGATGTACCCAAAGGATATACCAATGTAGAGTATTTGAGAAAACTTGCTGAGGAAGGGCTTAAGAAGAGATATGGACAAATAGATGAAAATATAAAAAAGAGGTTTGAATTTGAATTTAACACCATAGTTAATATGGGATATACGGACTATTTTCTTATAGTGTGGGATTTTATAAAATATGCTAAGGATAATGGAATAATGGTGGGACCGGGGAGAGGCTCGGCTGCCGGAAGTATAGTTTCCTACGCGTTAGGGATAGTAGATATTGATCCCACTAAATACGGGCTTCTTTTTGAGAGATTTTTAAATCCTGAAAGAGTTACTATGCCTGATATTGATGTGGATTTTTGCTATGAGAGAAGAGAAGAAGTTATAGATTATGTAATAAATAAATATGGGAAGGACAGAGTAGCTCAAATAGTTACCTTTGGAACTATGCAGGCAAAAGGAGCCATAAGAGATGTAGGAAGGGCTATTAATATGCCTTATGGAGAAGTTGATTATATTGCAAAACAAATTCCTATGGAACTGGGAATGACAATAGATAAAGCTCTTGAAGTTAATAAGGCATTAAAAGATGAATATGAAAATAAGCCGGAAATAAAGGAGCTCATAGATTTAGCGAAAGCGGTGGAAGGACTGCCGAGGCATACTTCTACTCATGCTGCGGGGGTTGTTATATCCAAAGATTCTATAACCGAATATGTTCCTCTGTCCAGAAATGGTGATTCCATTACTACCCAATATACGATGACGGAATTGGAAGAAATGGGATTATTAAAAATGGATTTTCTTGGGCTTAGAACTCTTACGGTAATAAGGGATGCGGTAAATTTAATTGAAGAGAATCACAAAATTAAAATAGATTTTTCTAATTTTTCTTATGATGATGAAAATATATACAATATGTTTTCCAAAGGAGATACTTTAGGAGTATTTCAGTTTGAAAGTGCAGGAATGAGAAGATTCCTTAAGGAATTAAAGCCTACGATGTTTGAAAATATAGTGGCTGCCAATGCCCTATTCAGGCCTGGCCCTATGAATCAAATACCAATGTATATCGAAAATAAGAATAATCCTTCTAAAATAGAATATCTCCACATAAAATTGGAACCAATATTGAAAGTTACCTATGGCTGCATTGTATATCAGGAGCAGGTAATGCAGATAGTCAGGGATATAGGAGGATATTCTATGGGAAGGGCCGATTTGGTCCGCAGGGCTATGAGTAAAAAGAAAATGGCCGTAATGGAAGAAGAAAGAAAAAATTTTATATATGGGAAAACAGATTCTGACGGTAATATAGAAATACCAGGGGCTATAAGAAATGGTGTAGATGAAAAAAGTGCCGGGAAAATATATGATTTGATGATTGATTTTGCAAAATATGCCTTTAATAAATCTCATTCTGCCGCTTATTCTATGATTGCCTATAGAACGGCTTGGCTTAAATATTATTATCCGGTGGAATTTATGGCAGCACTTATTTCCAGTGTTATGGGAGATACGAACCAAGTCTCCCTTTATATTCAAGAGTGTAAAAGACTTAATATAAATGTACTTCCTCCCGATATAAATGAAAGTGATAGAAAATTTACTGTTTCTAATAATGAAATACGATTTGGATTGTCAGCAGTTAAAAATGTGGGGGACGTATTAATAGATGTTATAGTTAAAGGAAGAAAAGATGGCGGCAGATATAGAAGTTTTACAGATTTTTGTCAAAGGGTTGAAAAGATAAATTCTTCTGTAATGAACAAAAGAGCCATTGAGAGCCTGATCAGATGTGGTGCCATGAAAAGCCTTGGAGGAAATAGAGCGCAATTGATAAAGGTATTTGAAAGAATAATGGATAGAGTCCATAAGGATAAACGTAATAATATAGATGGGCAGACTTCATTTTTTGATGTAAACAATAGTGATATCCTTAAGGATGATCTTCCTGATGTCAAAGAATATTCCCAAGATGAGCTTCTCACCATGGAAAAGGAGATGCTGGGGATATATGTTAGCGGACATCCTTTAGCACCTTATGAGGAAGATTTAAAGAAAGTTTCTAATATGTCCACAATAGATATATTGGAAACGACAGAAGAAGGAGAAATGTCAGTAGGCGGAATTTCAGATGGGCAGGCTGTTACCTTAGGGGGTATAATAATATCTAAAAAGAACAAAATAACAAAGAATAATAATATGATGGCATTTATAACATTGGAAGATTTATACGGGGTAATTGAAATAATTGTTTTTCCTGCTGTTTATGATAAATTTAATAAATATATAATTGAGGATAGCGTGGTGGTAGTTAAAGGAAGAATTTCTTTAAGCGAGGAGGAGGATCCCAAAATAATATGTGAATCTGTTAAACCGCTACAAAGATTTAATAAGGATAAATTATATATAAAGATACCCAATATAAATAATAAAGATATATTTAGTGAGATCAAATCTATTCTTATGAAATATAAGGGGGAAACTCCTGTGTATATTTACATGGAAAAAAAGAATAAGACTATTATGGCTAACAGAGATCTTTGGGTTGATTCCCATGACAGTGATTTGATCGAAAAATTGGAAGATGTACTGGGAAAAGATTGTATAAAAATTTGCTAAAACGTTTATAATATCAAGTATTTATAATTATGCTATAATATTTTTATAACCCAGAGGGAAATCCAGATTTCCTTAATGTAAATTTCCCGTTAAATGAGTTTCAAGAATAGGGCAGTTCTATTTTCATTAATATTTAATTAAGGAGTGCGAAAGGTATGTGGACAGCGGTGTATGTAATAGAAGGAAAGGGAAATGCAGCGGAATTGGAAAAGAAGCTGAAGACAGAAGGATTTTTAATAAAAGTGAAACCTTTTGCAAAAGAAGGAGAAGAGATGCTTTATGAAATATTAGCACCTGAATTTGAGGCTGAAGAAGTACAAACTGTATTAATTGATTTAGGTTATATGTAGTTTTATATTTTGTTATTATATAAGGGAGGGTCTATCTATAATGAAAACTATAGGAATATTAACAAGTGGTGGAGATGCACCTGGAATGAATGCAGCAATCAGAGCAGTTGTAAGAACCGGAATATTCAATAAGATGAAGGTAATGGCTGTAAAGCAGGGATACAACGGGCTTATAAATGGCGATATTGATGAGATGAACCTTTCTTCTGTAGCAGATATTATTCATAGAGGAGGAACTATAATCAGAACTGCCAGAAGTGAGGAATTCATGACTGAAAAGGGTTTAAAAAAAGCATTGAATGTAATCGATGTTTTTGGAATTGACGGTTTGATAATACTTGGAGGAGACGGTTCTTTTAGAGGAGCTCAAACTTTAAACGAGAGAGGAATTGCCTGCGTAGGGATACCTTGTACCATAGATAATGATATGGGATATACTGATTATACTATCGGATTTTTTACAGCGGTAGAGACCGTAGTAGATGCTATAAGTAAAATCAGAGATACATCTGCCTCTCATGGAAGAGCCAATATAATAGAGGTCATGGGAAGAAGATGTGGCGATATTGCTTTATATTCGGGAATGGCAGGCGGAGCTGAAAGTATAATTGTTCCGGAAGAAGAATTGGATGTAGACAAAGTTTGTAAGAGACTTATACAAGGTCGAAACAGAGGAAAACTTCATAGTATTATTATTTTGGCTGAAGGAGTAGGCAATGCTTATGAGTTATCTAAGAGCATTGAAGAAAAGACGGATATAGAAACAAGAGTTACAATATTAGGCCATATTCAAAGAGGAGGAACTCCTACTGCCTTTGATAGAATAGTAGCAAGTAGGATGGGCTTTAAAGCTGTAGAACTTTTGATGGAGGGAAAATCCGGGGTTGCTGTTGGAATAAAAGAAAATAAAATATATTCTATACCTCTGGAAGAAGCTTTAAATGTCGAGAAAGTTTTTGATGAGAAGATGTTTGATATTGCAAAAGTACTTTCAATTTAAAAGGGAAATGGGAGGAAAAATAATGAAAAAAACTAAAATTGTTTGTACTATAGGACCTTCATCTGAAAAAGAAGAGGTATTGAGAGAGCTTATAATTAATGGAATGAATGTTGCAAGATTAAATTTTTCACATGGAAGTCATGAAGAGCATCAGAAAAGAATCGACGCTATTAAAAAATTAAGAGAAGAGCTTGATTTACCTATTGGGGTTATGTTGGATACAAAAGGGCCTGAAATTAGAATTAAGGAATTTGAAGACGGAGTATGCGAATTGGAAGAGGGACATGAATTTATTCTTACTTCAAGAGATGTCCCGGGAAATAAAAATATTGTAGGAATCAGTTATGCCGAACTTCCAAAGGACGTTAAGAGGAAAGACACTATACTTATAGATGATGGACTTATAGAATTAGAGGTAGAAGATATAATTGATGGCACGGATATTAAATGCGTTGTTAAAAACGGGGGAACTTTATCAAACCATAAGGGTGTTAATGTCCCGGGTGTAAAAACAAATCTTCCTGTTCTTACTGATGAGGATATAAAGGATATTAAATTTGGAATTAAAAATGAAGTTGATTTTATAGCAGCATCTTTTATAAAAAAAGGTAAAGATGTTATAGAAATAAGGAAGATACTTGAACAAAATGGAAATAATAATATAGAGATAATTTCAAAGATTGAAAGCCGTGAAGCGGTGGAAAATATTGACGAGATAATAAATGTATCAGACGGGATAATGGTGGCACGGGGAGATTTGGGAGTGGAAATACCTACTGAAGAGATTCCCCTGATACAGAAAAGTATTATCAGAAAATGTAATTTGGTTGGAAAGCCTGTAATTACAGCAACTCAAATGCTGGATTCCATGATCAGAAATCCGAGGCCTACAAGAGCCGAAGCTACAGATGTAGCTAATGCTATATTGGACGGCACCGATGCTATAATGTTGTCGGGAGAGACGGCAGCAGGAAAATACCCCATAGCAGCAGTAAAGACCATGAGAAGAATCGCTGAAAGAATAGAGTCTTCTTTAGATTACAGACAATTATTTAAAGTTAAATCCATGAGAAATGAAATAACAAGCACTAACGCTATCAGCAGAGCTACATGTGCCACTGCTGAAGACTTGGGAGCAAGTGCTATTATTACAGCAACGTCTTCAGGATATACGGCCAGGGCTGTATCAAAATTCAGACCTAAAGCTCCTATTATTGCTGCCACACCTTCGGAAAAAATAATGAGAAAATTATCATTGATATGGGGAGTGTATCCTGTATTATCGTTGAGAAGTGCATCTACAGATGAAGTAATAGATTTATCAATCCACTGTGCATTGAAGAAGGGATACATAAAAGAAGGAGATCTGATAATCATAACGGCAGGCATACCTGCAGGTATTCCCGGTTCCACTAATCTTATTAAGGTTCATACAGTAGGGAAAATCCTCCTTAGAGGAACAGGAGTCGGAGCCAAAGCGGTAACGGGAAAAGTTTGCATAGGAAACAGTCCTGAAGAACTAAAAGGAAAATTTGTAAAGGGCGATATATTGGTAAGTAAAGCTACGGATAAGGATATAATTGAATATATAAAAATTGCATCGGCCATTATAGCGGAAGAAGGCGGGCTTACCTCCCATGCTGCTATAGTAGGGTTAAACTTAGGGATACCAACTATTGTGGGAGCAAAGAATGCAACGAGTATACTTAAAGACGGCAGTGTCGTTACTGCAGATAGTATTACCGGATTGATATATAACGGAGAAGTGAGAGTTCTATAAACCAAAATAAAAAGGGAAACGGAGAGTGCTATATGAATAAATTAGTATTATTCTTAGTTATAACACCCATACTTGATTTGTTCATACTGATTAAGCTTTTTAAAAATATGGGGTTTTGGACTACTGTATTACTTATAATTCTTACAGGAATCGCAGGATGTTATCTGGCAATAACTGAAGGAAAAGTAACTGTTATAAAAGTAAATAAAGAATTGGGTCAAGGTAAAATACCGGGTAATGACATCATAAGTGCTTTATGTATATTTTTAGGAGGAATATTTCTTGTGATGCCGGGAATTATTACGGATATTATAGGGATAACTCTTGTAGTCCCCCCTACGAGAGATTTTTACAGGGAATATTTGATAAGAAGATTTACGAAAATGATTAAAAAAGGAAATGCACATTTATTTTTAAAATGGTAAACAAATAAGGTATAGAAAAAATTTTTTTGGTCGATAATTGATTTTAAGAAGGAAAAAAGGGATACTGATTCTTTTTGGGGCATTTTAAATGCCCCTATTTTTTTGGAAAGGAAGAAACATATGAAGGAAGAATTTTGGAAAGGCAAAGAAATAGAATTAAAAATACGGGATATGACAAAAGAAGGACAAGGAGTAGGAAAGGCAGATGGGTTTACGATATTTGTTGAAGGAGCTATTTTGGGAGATCAAGTGATTGCCAAAATAGAAGATATAAAAAAGAATTATGCCTTAGGAAAAATAGTAAAAGTAATTTCTCCCTCTGAATACAGAACGGATTCAAAATGTATATACGACATGGATTGTGACGGATGTCAATTTCACAGATTGAATTATAATAAGCAACTGGAGTTAAAGACAAGCATAGTGAAAAATGCATTGGAGAGAATAGGAAAAATTCAAGGAGCAGTAATACATCCGACTATAGGAATGAAGTTTCCATATAGGTATAGAAATAAGGGGGAATTTAAAGTAAAATCAGTAGGAGGAAAATCATCTGTCGGCTATTTCAAAAGAAGAAGCCATGATATAATTAATATAGAAAGATGTATTATACAGGATGAGTTATCTGATAAAATAATGAATAGTATAAGAGATATATTAAAAAATGAAGATACTTCCGAATTAAAGAATATAACAGTCAGAACAACGAAGCATAAAGAAGCAATGATAATACTTACTACAACGCGCAAAGGATTTTCGTTTAAAGAAAAATTAATAAAAAGGCTTTCAAATATAAAAGAAGTGAAAAGTATTTATCAGAATATAAACCCGAGGGCAGATTCGGAAATGATGGGAAGCAGAAACATTAAATTATACGGACAAGATACCATAACAGATTGTATAGGAGGTTTCAGATATAGTATTTCTCCCAACTCCTTTTTTCAAGTAAACAGAGAACAGGCGGAAGTATTATATGAAAAAGCAGTGGAATACCTTGATTTGAAAAAAGATGAGGTAGTCGTAGATCTTTATTGCGGTATAGGTACTATAAGTTTATATCTGGCCCAAAAGGCCGGAAAGGTCTATGGAGTCGAAGCAGTAGAAGAAGCCGTAAAAAACGGGCAAGAGAATGCGGTACTTAACAGAATAGAAAACGTAGAATTTATACAAGGCCTTAGTGAAGATGTGTTTCCCAAGTTATTAAAAAGAGGAATAAAGGCAGATAAATTAGTAGTAGATCCTCCAAGAAGAGGATGTGAAAAAGAAGTATTAGAGACAATAGCTCAGATGAAGCCCAAACGCATAGTATATATATCCTGCAACCCTGCAACCTTAGCGAGAGATTTGAGATACTTAGAGGAAAGAGGATATAAAACTTTAGAAGTGCAGCCTGTAGATTTATTTTGCTGGACGGGGCATGTGGAGAGTATAATAATGATGACGCATTGTGGCGATAAGGAGAAAAGGTAGGGTTCAACCACAACATATAGTGGTTTGAGGACAAAAATTGGGTCAAAAATCGGAGTAAAAACACCGTTTTTTGACCCTTAAAAATAGGGTAAAATATAGATGACATAGGAAAAATGAAAATTTTAGTTGATAAATCGGTGGATGAATTATATTATATATTACAGAAAAGTAGAGTAGTGAAACATGAATGATTTATAAGCTATTAGACAAATAGGAATTTGACTCTTCCTTTGATATGAAAAAACCGCAAAATTAAGCAATGTAAAGTCTAGTTGCGGTATTGTAAAGCTTATGTGGTAGTATTTTAGCATGATTTTAACTACAATAAAATTACCAAAACAAAGGAGGATTTTATTGTGAAATTATCAGATAAGATTATAATTTTAAGGAAACAACATGGTATGTCTCAAGAGGATTTGGCCGAAAAACTGAATATATCTCGTCAAGCAATCTCTCGTTGGGAAAATGGGTCTGCCACACCTGATGCATCAAATATTTTACAACTCAGCAAACTTTTTAATGTTACCACCGACTATTTGTTGAATGATGATTTTAAAAGTGATAATGACTTGCCAAAACTCAAGGAGACGAAAGAAAATAACCTAAAGCAAATAATGATATATTTGATTACGCTTGAGGTCATGGTTTTGCTGATGCAAATTATGGCTACTATCATCCTACAAAATGTTTTCTTTGTTGTTTTAAGTATCATACCATTTGTGGCGTTGGTCGGTGGTTTTGAATATGCATATCAAAAAAACGGGAATGAAACATCTGCTATTTTCAGAAAGAGTTTCTATAAAATATCTGTATGGCTTGGATTATATTTCCCTACAAGGTTTCTGGTAACTTTAGCAATGCATTTTTACCCTCACCCCTATTCGACCATTATTTTTGAAATTATGGTAGTGAGTGTGTACCTGATGCTTTCCATGATAGTGATGCTATCCATTGATGAAAAAGCATAAATTGAAGC